>DAOMZH010000020.1:20299-32553 GCA_035437985.1 Polyangium sp. (in: bacteria)
TGGGATTTTTACCCGGAAGCTCATGGTCGAACCATCATTGCCGCGAGTGAAGGTTTGCCGCGGGGAACATTGATTGGCGAGCCTTTGGCCAAAGGAGAGGATCGGGAGCACGTGCATTCCGTCAGCGCGATGGTCGAGGTCCCCGTGACGGAAATTGCGGGAATCGAAGGCGGAGGTAATGACGGAATGACGCCGGCGGGAACGTATTCCTTCGCGACGATGTCGGCGCCGGCTTCGCCCGGCGTTCCATACATTCGGCTCTTGACGTGCAAAAAACGCGAAACTCCGGCAGCGAATGCCTTGCCATTGCCTTCCAAATTGCACACGTATTTCGATCTCGACACGTGTCCTTCTGGCTGGAAAACAGCCACCGTGACCAACGGACGGCTCGTCGTTGGACGTCCCACGGACGCCCCTGCTGATTTACCATTCGGCGGAGAAAGCATTACGAGCTCGGAGCCGCGCGCGCATACACATTCATTCGAAACCTCGTTCACCACGAATCCACATGGAGTCGCCCTGGTCAGCGGTTGTTGCGGCAAATTCGGGAAAAATGGCGAGGTCGCTGTTGTGGGACAGACCGATCCTGCATCTGTCGACTTTCCGATGATATCGTTGCTTCATTGCGAAAAAGAGTGAGCCACCCAGCCGAGGCGATCGGAGTGGAATTTTTTCGTGGCCGTTGGCGCTCGGCACAATTTGCGTGACGAAAAAATGGGTAGCTCAGGTGGCGGAAACATGCTTGTATTCCGCGTGGTGAGACGATTACGCGACCAGCAATCGAATCTCGTCGCGTCACTTGCGCGTGCCCAATCATGAGGTGCTCGATGTCGAAGAATACTCGTCCGGGAAAAACACGTTCGGTGCTGGGCTGGATAAGCGCCTCGTGTGCAACGGCAGTCCTCGTCGCTGCATGTAGTGGTGAGCCTCCGCCTCCGCCGGCAAAGACGGATTATGGTCCGCGACCGCCGATGCCTGATACTGCCGCCCAAACGGGTGCCCAGCGCCTCACGGTCGCGCAATATGGCAATGCGATTCGGGATATTTTCGGCAGTGACATCAACGTTCCAACGTCCATTGAAGCGGACGCTGTGCTCGATGGTTTCGTGGCCATTGGTGCGTCCGTCAGTACCATTTCGCCGAGCGGTGTCGAAAAATATGAAAAATCGGCATTTGCCATCGCGAAACAGGTGATTGCTGATGACGCGCACAAGGCTGTGGTTTTGCAATGCAAACCCACAGGTGCCGATGATGCCGTCTGTGCCCAAGAAACGGTGACGCGTTTGGGAAGGCTCGTGTACCGGCGGTCCCTGACGGGCCCTGAAATCACGCGTTTCACGACGATCTTCCTGCAAGCGGCGGCAGCGCTTGGAGGATTCGATCATGGTCTCGAATACGCCATTGCGGCAATGCTTCAATCTCCGCATTTCCTTTATCGTCCTCAAGTGGGTGAAGCCGATCCGGCCACTCCTGGACAATTGCGCTATACGAGCCTCGAAATGGCTTCGCGCCTATCGTTTTTCCTTTGGAATAGCACGCCCGACGACGCACTTCTCAATGCCGCTGCCAAAGGATACCTCGTCGATGATTTGGGACTCGCCGAGGAAATCGACCGAATGCTCGCCTCACCCAAAGCGCACGATGGTTTGCGCGCATTCGTCACCGATTGGTTGAAACTGCGGGAACTCGATAACTTGAACAAAGACCCGACTCTGTTCACGTATTTCAGTCCCGAGCTAGGCCCGGCAGCGCGCGAAGAAACATTGCGGCTCTTCGAGCACATTGTCTTCGAACTCGATACGGATATTCGAGACATCGTGACGACGCGACAAACGTTCGTTAATCCAAAACTCGCGTCGATGTACATGATTCTCTCACCTGAGGACGAAGGATTTTCCCTCGTTGAATTTCCGTCGGATTCGCCGCGCGTGGGGCTCCTCGGGCACGTGAGCATACTGGCGCTCAATTCACATCCGCGCTCGACGTCTTCGACACTTCGAGGGAAATTCATTCGCGAGAGTTTGCTTTGTGATGTGATTCCCCCGCCTCCGGCGAATGTGAATACGGGTTTGCCAGAACCTTCGCCAACGGCTCGAACACTTCGTGAACGTATGCAACCGCATTTGCAGGACCCGGTCTGCAAGAGCTGCCATACGCTCATGGATCCGATTGGTTTGGGCCTCGAGAATTTCGATAGCATTGGTCGATATCGAACGAAAGAAGTCGACGCGATCATTGATGCTTCGGGCAATCTCGATGGCGTGAACTTCAAAGACGCGCGGGCATTGGCGAAAGTGATTCACGATAGCGACAAGTTCGCGCCCTGTATCGTGCGCAAAGTATTCAGTTATGCCACGGGCTTCCGCCCGACGGATGGCGATCGCGGAGCGCTCAATACGTTGCATTGGGATTTTCGGGCCGCGGGATATCGCTTGCAGGAGCTCATGAAGCTCGTGGCGATGAGTCCAGCATTTCGATTGGCGCAAACACCGCAATGAAGGGCATAACGAGGTACCAGTCATGAAAAAGACCAAGCTTTCGCGGAGAACGGTGCTTCGAGGCCTGTTTGGCGGCGCAGCTGTCAGCATTGGACTTCCAGCACTCGAGATATTCCTGGACAACCACGGAAAAGCATATGCGGCAGGCGATGCATTGCCGAAACGATTCGGGATTTTCTTTTGGGGCAATGGGATGCTGCCCGATAAATGGGTTCCCGCAAAAACAGGCACGACCTGGGACCCGTCGCCAACCTTGATGCCACTTGCGGACATCAAAAACAAACTCAATGTCGTTACCGGGATGAAGGTTTATACGGGGAGCAATTTCCCGCATGGTTCTGGGGCCGTGGGCATTCTCTCGGGTTCCCCGTTTCCCGATGACAACAAGGACGAATCGACGTTCGCCGAGCCGAGCATTGATCAGGTGATTGCCCAAGCCATTGGTCAGGACACGCGTTTTCGCTCGCTGGAAACAGCGGTGCAAGCCGGGTGTCCCGGATGGTCATACAATGGGCCGAACAGCCGCAATACCCCGGAATTTCAACCCGCAGCGTTTTTTAATCGGGTTTTCATCGACGGCTTCGTCATGCCCGGTTCGATGGCTCCGCCCGATCCTCGACTGCCACTGCGCAAGAGCATTCTCGATGGGGTCATGGCCGAAGCAACCGCATTGCAAGGTGTCCTCGGAAGTACGGACAAAGCCCGCCTCGAACAACATCTCGACGGCATTCGCACGCTCGAAAAACAAATCGAGAAACTTCAGCAGAATCCACCCGCCTTGCTCTCGTGCGCGGTGCCGCCCAAGCCCCTGGACGAATATCCCGACATTGACGGGCGCCCGCAGCTTTCGGCTGTGTCTCGCGTGCTCGTGGATACGCTCGTCATGGCGCTCGCGTGCGACCAAACGCGAGTTTTCAGCCATTGGTTCTCGCATTCGGTGAGCAACATTCTTTTCCCAGTCGCCAACATTGATTCGGGACACCATCAGCTCACGCATGACGAACCTGGGGATCAGCCCAAAGTCGCAAGCATTCTGCTCTACATCATGGAGGAATTTCGGTACCTCGTCAAAGCTTTGGACGCCGTTCCCGAAGGGAGTAGCACGCTCCTGGACCATTGCGCAATTTTGGCCACGAGCGACTGTTCATTGGGGCGATCGCATTCGGTCGAGGAATATCCCATTTTGATTGCCGGCGGATGCAATGGCGCCTTGCAAACGGGAATTCATTATCGGTCGACGTCGAGCGAAAACACGAGCAAAGTCTTGCTCACGCTCGCACGGGCCATGGGATTGACGCTTGATTCGTACGGGAAAGGCGATGGGCTCGTCACGGCGAGTTTGTCGGCAATAGAAGTATGAAAAACAGCACACTGCGAACTGGGTTTTTCTTGGTCGTTGCCTCGGTTTTTCTTGCGGGATGTGGCGAGGATGGGCCATCCGCGGACGAACTATCGTGTACGACGGGTTCGACGCACGCGGCGGTATTGACGGCGCTCGCCTTTACCATCGCCGAAAATGACGTTGCCCCCGGATTCAATCTGGATGACCGGGTGAGCACGAATGAAGATTATCTTTCGTGCGGAAAAGCCGATTTCGTCGATCCGGACGGAGTGCCGGGGATTGACAATCGGCTGGCGGCGCTGATTCCGGTCATCAAAGCGCAAGTAGGCGATGCCGTCGATGGCTTGGTGCAAGGGGCCATCAATGACGGCAATTTGGTGATTCTGACCGAAATTGAAAACGTGGACGATCTGGTCGACGATAGCTGCGTCAATGTTGGCGTTACGATCGGGCAGAAAAAACGCCCCAGTTTGGGGACGGATGGGGTCATCGAGGCGTATCAAACCTTCGAGCCCGAAGCGAACACGCCGCGGAGTTACGTGCAGAAGGCGCGAATCGAAAATGGCGTGCTTTCCACGGGTTCATTTCCGCTCACCGTACCCATTGCGATTTTCGACGTGTCCTTCACGATTCACATGGAGCAGGCCCGCATGCGCTTTGCCATCGATCCAGAAGGTAAAACGCACGGATACTTGGGTGGAGGCATGTTACCGCAAGAAATCTTGGACGGCGTTGCGGAAGGCGCAGGCGTCGATCAATATTTGCCCGCCATCAAAGTTGCTATGGAGGCGAACACCGACATGGCGTACGACGACGAGATTGGCAAGTGCAAGCGTTTTTCCGGGGCGCTCGAGTTTTCGGGAACGCCGGCATTCATTCGTCGTTGATTGGGAAAAACCGGTGGGGTTGGTCAGGTTTGGACTTGGACCAACCCCACCTCGTCATCACCCTCAGGGCATCGTGCTCACTGCAAAAATATCGGATCCGCCCGTGCTGCTAATCGCGTTGTTCGGGGGGACTTCGAGTTCCGTGTAAAACCCGCCCGCAACGACGGCACTTCCATCTTTCGCGACAGACAAACCCCACCCGAATTGGTTGTCGGCTTTTCCGAATTTCTTGGTCCACAAAGGCGTCCAATCGTCCGCTTTGAGTTTGACGAGGAACGTGTCGTAATTCATGGGGTCCGAAGGCGTCAGCTGGTTACCGAAGTCGATCGAGCCGACGAACGAGCCAAATACTGTGACGTGACCGACTCCATCCGCGGCAAGGGCATTGCCAACGGCAGTACCCGTCGAATTGCCTCGCGTGTGCATTAGATAGTTGCCGTCGCTACCTTTCAGTTTGCCGACATAAGCGTCAAAGGTTCCACCTGCCGCATTCATGGTTACTCCCATTTTCCAATCGACGCCGCCCGCGAATGTACCTGTGAGCAGTACGTCGCCGCTGGGGGTTGCGGCGATACCTCGCCCAAATTGGTCCATGCCTTTGCCAAAAATTTTGGACCATTGGTGCGTCCCGTCGGCAGTCTTGAAGCTGGCTACGAGGAAATCGATCCCGCCACCTTTTGGAAGATTCATGCCCCCAAGATTGACGTCGGTATTGTTCGTTTCGCCCAAGAAAACGAGGCTATCATTGTTCAGCGCGGCAACGGCGCGGCCATATTGCGATCCATTGGTGACGAAGACCTTGTGCCAGAGATACGTGTTGTCCGCCTTGTAGCAGGCAATGAAAATATCCAGGGTGGTCGGGGTCGCGCCGGCTGTTCCACCGAAATCGACTGCATCGTCCGTGAATCCTGTGATGCAAATATTACCCAATCCATCGACGCTAACGCCGGTGAGATTTTGGGTATTTGAAGCAATGAATGGGCGCACCCAGCTCGCCGTCGTTCCATCACCGTTCAATTTGAGGAGAAACCCGTCGGCCGACGATGACTGCAAGTCGACACCCTCTAACGTCATATTGCCGCGGAATTGACCCCCAACAATGATGTATCCGTCCTTGTCGACGGCCACGGACCGCGCGACCGCGAACGGCCCGGCGCCATATTTCTTTTCCCAAACCATGGCGTGGTTTTTGTCGAGTTTGGCGACGTAGGCTTTTCCCTCGGTTACTGTCGTGCCATCGGCGTCGATCGCGCCATCCACGACCCCCGCAATGATATAGCCTCCGTCTGCTGTCGCTGCGACGGAGTAAATTGCATCGTCATTGGGCGCCGTGGCCATACCCGCGGAGGTATACGTCCAATTCCAATCACCCGTGCAGGAACTGATCGCGGTGCCATCGCAATCGTCGTCTTCCGCCGTGACGCAGTTTTCCGGCGATGGCAATGTGGTCGGAGCACAGTTGCTGACGGATCGACCATCTGCAGCGCAAACGCCCATTCCCGCAGCGCACACGCCAGGCATCATCGTGTCACATGCCACCACCGTACCAGCCATTGTGCACGCGCATTCAGGATCATCGATATCGCTGAGTTTATCGCAATCTTCGTCCCCCACGTTCACGCAATCTTCCATGGCTGGCAAAATCTCGCCGACGCACGGACCATAACCCGTTCCCTTCGCCAAACAGGTTTCGATTCCCGGTTTACACGTCCCGATGTTCGTAGTCATCGGATCACCCGAATAACACGCCCTCGTCATATCGGGAACACAAGTAGATCCGCCGCCCATGCCCGCGGCACCGCCAGCTCCCGCCATTCCGCCTTCGCCGATTCCGCCAGCTCCGCCGGAACCGCTATTCGACGCCGTGACATTATCGGGAGGTAACCCCGTCGTTTCGAAGTTGCATCCGATGCTCGACGCGACGCTGCATGAAACCAGCAAACCGAGGAAAGAAAAACGCGTACGATTGGAATGGATCATGATGGTCTCCTCGAATCGAAGAAGCTGTAAGCCGCTCGCAAGATGGTTTACTCGTGAATCATTGCGACTCTATCCGGTTCGACATGTTGGATCAATCCATTCGGCAGCCGATGTCGAAGCGCCGATGATAAAACGTAGGCCAGTTGGGCGATTCGTTTGAGAGCAAATCAATATTTTGGACCGTCGCCTGCCCGGACTCGAGCCCAAAGCTTGCGCCGTTTTGCCGCTCGGTTCCACAAGACGCACGACTTTCTTGACAACGTAGGACGCACGATGTGTCCTCTCGCTCGCCCCTTGGAGGAGGAGCACGATGCTTCGGTTTTGGCAGCGCCGCAAAGATGAAGACCGCACGAGCTCCTCTCCTGGATCGGGCTCGGAGCCTTCGCGCGCTGCGGGACAAACCCCGTTTCAACCAGGCATGCAGATCGCTGGAAAATTCACGCTCCAGCGTCTGCTCGGCTCAGGTTCGATGGGTAGTGTCTTCGAGGCGTGGGACATGTTCGTCGAGCGTCGCGTAGCCATCAAGTTGATGCATCCCGGCTTCGACCGAGATCCCGCCATGATCGCGCGCTTTCGGCGCGAAGCGCAAACGACGGCAGCTGTGCGTCACCCCAACGTCGTGACGATTCATGAAGTAGGACAACGTCGCGACGGCACCTTCTACATGGTGCAAGAGTTATTGTCCGGAGAAACTCTCCGCGACTATTTGGCGGCCCGCGGGCGTCTGTCCGAGAACGAAGCGATGACGATCATGGTCCCCATCATGGGCGCTCTGGTCGCCGCGCACAAACGTGGCGTCGTGCATCGCGACATCAAACCCGAGAACATCATCTTGACGAGTACGTCGAGTGAAATCGTTCCCAAACTCGTCGATTTTGGCCTCGCACGCCTGCACACGCCCGACCCTGGACGTAACAAACTCACGCTCCACGGCGTCGTCATGGGCACGCCCGAGTACATGTCACCCGAGCAAGCGCAGGGTTTGGCCAACGTGGATGCGCGAGCTGACGTATGGTCTGTTGGAGCGGTGTTTTTCGAGTTGCTCTCGGGCAAACGCCCCTACGATGGTCCGACACAACAAGCTGTGCTCGTCAAGATCATCACGCAAGCGCCGCCCATCCTTTCGATGCTCATCGACGACATTCCGGCGCCATTTCTCGAAGTGATTCAACAATCGCTCGTGCCCGACAAGGAGGCGCGCATTCAATCGATGCAGCTTTTTCGGGACAAACTCGTCGTGGCGTTCGAGCGCATGTCGCAACATCCAAACTTTGCGCAGCCGCTCTCCGTCGATGACGACATCGAAGAAGTTGACGACATTTTGCCCATTCATCATGTCAAGGATCCCCCCGTCGGTGACGTCCTCGAACTCGATCCGAACGAGCTGGTCCTCGATGACGACACGCACGTCGATGGAACGGACATTCTTGCGGCTGGCGCTGCGTTATCGCCCGTACCGCGGGCCGAATACGAATGGCGGGAAGCCGTCGATGCTCTGCACAATGCGCCGCTTTTGCGGGACGAAGCCAAAGCGATCGACGCGTTGTCGGTGAATGCTCTGCGCGACGCGACGAAATACGCGGACAAAGCCCTGGAGATTGCGGCCGACGATTCCGCTGTTCGGGCACGTATGCGCCTCGTTCATGCCATTGCGTATCGCTGGATGGGGAATTTGTTCGAAACAAAGCAAGCGGCAGAAGAAGCCTTGCAATTGCTTCCCCGGGGAAGCACGGCATATCATGCGGCATTGGGGCACCTCGCCATTGCTTGTGGCAATTTGGGCGAAGTCGATCGAATTCGATCCATCGATACCGAGCTCGGTTTATTGGAAGCGGAAGGGCCGACGAGCGAAGGGCATGTGATTTCAGCGGCGCGCCTCGGCGTGGCCCTTTTGCGCAGCGGCCTTCCGGATCGCGCGCACGAAGCCTTGAATAGCGCGCAACGCATGGCCCATCGGCATAACATCACGAGTCCGTTCGTCTTGGCGTGGCTCGATGTCGGGCGGGCCGAAATGGCTTTGCATGAAGCCGACCTGACGTCTTACGTTCGGCGCGTCGAAAGGGCTGTCGAGAATTTCACGTCTGCGGGCGATATGCGCAATACGTGTTTGCAGCGCGTGAACATTGGTAATGCGTATGTGCATCTAGGCGCGTATGGTCTGGCCGTTTCGGCATTTCGCGAGGCGCTGGCGATTGCTGAACCCATGCAGCTCGATTACGTGTGCTCGATTTTGGCGAATCTCGGGCATGCGTTGGCGCATCTTGGTAATGTCGAAGAGGCGCATAACGTGGAGAATGCGGCGCTCGAATTGGTGGTGCAGCAAGGGAATCGTCGAGGTGAAGGGTTCATTTGTATTTACATGTCGATGATCGCGCGCATTGCCGGAGACAAAGAGGAAGCGCATAAGATGGCGCAGCGGGCGCTCGATGTGTCCGAAGGTGCTCCAGCCGTTCGGGCCTATGCGCTGGCTTTGATGGCGGGTATTGCCATCGCCAAGAATCAGGAGAATGACGCGCTCGAATTTTCCCGCGAAGCCATGGAGATTTTGAATCGCCTCGAAGGTATCGAGGAAGGCGAAAGTTTGATTCGCTGGACACGAGCGTTGGCTTTGCGTGCGGCCGGAAAAGAAGCCGAAGCGGCCAAAGACATTGCAGAGGCGCGCGATCGTCTCTTGAAGCGGGCCGAGCGCATAAGTGATCCGCGCTGGCGACAAAGTTTTCTCGAGCAGGTGAACGACAACGCGCGGGTTTTGGAATTTGCGTCGTCGTGGCTGGGCGAAGATCAGAAATAGGGCCGCATCATCAGCGAAACGTAGGGAAACACCGTCGAGCCCGTATTGAAATATTGGGCATGGACGCCCCCTTCGACCGCAAAGCCCAAAATATTCGCCACTCGATAACGATATCCCGCCCGTGCCCCTCCGCCAAACCCATATTGCGTATCGATCCCGAGGAGCATGCCCAATCCCGTGGTCGCTCCCAGGTACAAACCATCTCGCCCCATTGGGGAAAATTCGACGCGCGGCCCAACTGTGCCAAACATCGCCGTCGTTTGGCTAATCCAACCTCCCGGCTCCGGGGGCTTACACTTGTTGCATCCAGCTTGCGGCGAGAGAAAAGCTGTCGGAGTAAACGGATCCGTTCCGCTCGTCCGGCTCATTCCATGCTCGAACGTGGAGAGCTCGACGCCGAGTGACCACCGGTCCGTAACATTGTACCCCGCGTGCATGCCCAGCGTTCCCGTGCCGTATCCGTTGGAATTGACGAGCGGATGTTTGACGATTGCATACGCTGCTCCCCCAGACAAACCCACGAAAACACGTCTTTCTTTGGTGGCCGACGGCGATTGAACGCTGTCCTGGGCTCGGGCTGCCGAGGAAAAAAGCGTCCACGAAAGCAATGAAACGCCGAGGGTAACGAGAGCACGCACGTGCATGATTTCACCTGGTTGGGTTCGAGAAAATGGCTACGACCTTCGTCACAAGGCAATCTTTATGCCACCAAAACCTCGATCGTGCAAAAGGCTTCTCAAGAGCGCCGCAAGAACAACGATTTTCTGAGATCACCAGCCGCTGCACAATCTGCGCAAGCGTTTTGCACAAATTGTGCAACGTGGATTCGTTCGAGTTGCGCAAAGTGTGCAATTTGTCGTTTCGTGATGGTGCGCGCAGCGAAACGAGTGCTATACGTTCGTCCGCACGACAGCGTTTTTCGGAGAAACCCCCCATGGCTCAGGCAAATAAGGAAATGTCGAACGCGCCCATTGGCTCAGGATCCTTTTCCCTCGAGGAAGTCGCGCGTCATCCTTTGCCGGGTATGGCCATTCCGGATCAGATCCGTTTCAGTCCAGACGACGAATGGGTCACATTCCTTTGGAGCCCCGAACGGACGCTCGAACGGCAATTGTATGGTTATTCCGTGACGAGTGCCGAAAAGAAACCGCTCATTCGTCGGGATGGCGAAGGCACGACCGAAGAAAACATTTCACTCGCGGAAGCTTTGCGTCGAGAACGAACGCGGCAACGCGAAATTGGCATCACGACCTATGCTTGGGCCCGGAGCGGACGGCGACTCCTCGTCCCTATCAAAAACGAGCTGTGTGTGCAAGATGGTCCGGACGCACCATTGCGCACAATCTACGCCGGCGAACATGGGGTCGCGTCATGCCCGCGAATGTCTCCCAATGGGTCGCTGGTTGCATTCGTTGCGGACGCCGAGCTTTACGTGCTTTCGACCGAAGGCGGCTCGGCCAAGCAAATCACCTCGGGCGCTCGCGGGACAGGAAAAACACACGGGCTCGCCGAATACGTGGCGCAAGAAGAAATGGGCCGTCACGATGGTTTTTGGTGGTCACCTTGTGGAAAGAAAATTGCGTTTACCGAAGTCGACGAAACGCACATTCCCGTTTATCGCATCGTGCACCAAGGCAAAGACGCAACCGGAGATACGGCGCAAGAGGATCATCATTATCCTTTTGCCGGCAAAGAAAATGCGCGCCTGCGGTTGGCTGTCGTCTCGGCGACCGGTGGCGAGCCGATATTCATGGATACCCATTACGAACAAGAGACCTATCTTGCCCGGGTTGCATGGCTCAAAGACGGGCGTCTCGTCGCGCAATTCCAAGATCGACGCCAATCGTGGCTCGAGCTTGTCGTATTCGATTTGGAAACAGGCCAGCGCTCCGTGTTGCTGCGGGAAGAAACGAAGGTATGGATCAACTTGCACGACATTTTCTGGCCGCTCGAAGATGGCGGATTCTTGTGGGCCTCCGAGCGCACCGGATTTCGGCACCTTTTCCGATACGATAAAAACGGTACCCTGTTGCAGCAAATCACCGATGGCGCGTGGATGGTCGATGATTTGCGCTGCGTCGATGAAAAACGCGGGCGCGTCTATTTCACCGCCACCGCGGAGAGCCCACTCGAGAGTCATTTGTACGTCGTTGCGCTCGAAGGAGGCGACGCGACGCGCATCACGCACGAGCCGGGTGTGCACCTCGCGATTTGTGATCATCACGGAAATCGGTTTGTCGATGTGCATCATCATCTGGGACAACCTCCAACGGTCAAACTCCGCGACTTGACCACGGGAGAAGTGCTCGGCACGATTTTCGACGACGTGGATCCGCGAATTGCTGCCTTGGGGCTCGTTCCACCAGAACTGGTGACGCTTTCCGCACGCGATGGCGAAAAACTGTTTGGCGCAGTGTACAAGCCCGACGCAAAATATGGTCCGGGGCCGCATCCGACGATCGTGTACGTATACGGGGGCCCCCACGTGCAGCTCGTGACGCGAGGATTTGCCATGACCGTGATGATGCGCGCCCAATACCTGCGCAGCCTTGGATTTTTGGTGTTCATTTTGGACAATCGCGGAAGTGCACGGCGCGGATTGGAATTCGAAGGAGCCATAAAACATCGGATGGGATCCATTGAAGTCGACGATCAAGTCGATGGAGTTCGGTGGCTGGTGGCTCAGGGTTTGACCGATGCGAACCGCGTGGGCGTGTGCGGATGGAGTTATGGCGGATATATGGCGCTGATGTGTT
>DAOMZH010000021.1:0-32139 GCA_035437985.1 Polyangium sp. (in: bacteria)
CCTCCCGGGGCGGACAAACCCCGATTTCGCTGGCAATCTCTGTTCAACACGCTCTGAGTCGGGTGATTGCTCGAAATTCGCCAGCCAACGACATCTGAGCAACAGCTTGCTCAAAACACCCTTCCAATCTCCAATATCCCAATACTGTACGTCAATCCCACCCCGGGAAAGTCCGGCTTCGCCCCAATTCCGAGTTCCAGCACCGAAATCGTTTGGTTGTCCCGAATAAAACGTAATGGCGCAAGGACAATGCCCCCCGTCACCACTGGCCCAGCACCCGGCCAAGGATGATCTGCCGTACGAAATGACAAACGTTCGCCAAAAAGAATCGATATGGTCCCGAGAGCCGCGGGACTCCATAATCCAGGCCGCTGAATACCCGCGCCAAAACGCACTTCACCCACGTGACCCACCAGCGTGAAATAATTGCAATCCGCTTGCGCCACCCAAAGATTCGAATACAAAAAGCGCACCCCCGCCCCGCCCCCAAGACCTCCGATCGATTGCGATGGCGCAAGATGTAACGTCACGCCCGAACGCAAATACGCCGCAAAACGCAGCGGCGGAATCGAAGGTGCTGGTTGCGGAGTCGAAATGGCAGTGGCCAGCAAGGTCGCCCAGATCGTCATGCTCATCCTCCTGCCCAATATGCAATCAATGCCGCCGATAATTGCGTAACGCTCTTGAGAAACGCAGGATCGAGCGTGCTCACGACGTCCGTTGGCTCGTGATAATGCGGATTTCGGAAATTCGCCGTGTCCGTTATGAAAAGCGCCGGCTTCCCTTGAATCCAAAATGGAGCGTGATCGCTGCGCATCAAATTGCCGGCAGCCGGAGAATCGCTGGAACCGGCAGAATCAATACCCACGACATCGACGACCCCGAGCCTTTCTTGAACGAGCCACGCATCGTCACTGAGTTTGCTCGAATGCGCATTGCCAATAACCGCAATGAAATTCCCCACCGACGGAGCTGGAAACCCAGGTAGACTGTTCTGCGAATTCGGCTCGAAACTGCGAAATCCAATGCAATCGAAAACAATTGCTCCCACGATGTTCTCCGATGACGCAGCGGTCGTCGCGTATCGCGTGCTCCCGACCAACCCTATTTCCTCGAGGTCAAACCCAATGAATCGAATCGTGCGCGAAAAGTCGCGGTTTTGCAATACGCGGGCAATCTCCAAAACCGCGGCAACCCCCGTCGAGTTGTCGTCGGCGCCCGAATGCCACGCGTCGTAATGCGCTCCCACGAACACGATTTCGTCCGGATGCGTCGTTCCCTTTTTTTCCGCAATGAGGTTCTCGGTCGTATAATTACCATCGACCATCAAATCCGAGTCGACCGTAAACCCGAGCAGCTCGAATTTTTGGCGCATCAACGCTCGCGCATTCTCATGCGTGAGGGTACAACCTTCAGATCCCGAACAAACGACGGGAATGTCCGTGTCGTGCGCATCGACGAATTCTTCCACATTGGTCATCAGCAGGTCTTGGTCCACCTGGGTAATCACGTCGCCGAGAATCGCCGCCCGTTTTTCGTCAAGGGTTGGCGGGGACGAACATTGGGCACAAAAAAGCGCGTCGACGGCGAGTAAACCGAGCATCAGCTGACGAAGTTTCACAATGTCCCTCCCACAGAGAAAAGGCCCAATTGAAAGCGTGCGGTCGTGCCAAACCCATTCACCGGCGCGCCGAGAGAAAGTTCGAGCGCACTGAGCGTCACGCGCGAGAAGCAAAAACGTATTGGAGTCACCACGAGCGCCACGTAAAACGGCGAGAGCTTTTTTTCGTTCAGGGTCGTCAGATCGTCGGGAAATGTCGAATCGTAGCGAGAGAAATGGCGCCCCAATGTGGTAATCCCCAATTCGGGTCCCAACGTCGGCGTCCATGGGCCCATATTCGCAATCATTTCGCTACGCCCATAAACGTCGAAAGCCCCCTCGGTGCTGTCCGTTCCGCCAATACGAACTCCTCCGGTAAACCGCAACGATTGCCAGAGTCCTGGTTTTGGTGCTCGATAATGATACGCAACATCAGCGGTCCAGGCCGTCGGCGTAAAGTCGCGATGTCCGACGAAGAAGGAAGTCGCTACGCCCCCCGTGAATTCATGCGCGCGAAAAGGAGGCACCGGATTTTCGCTGGCCAAAGCGACGCTGGGCAGTAATGCTAAAAGCCCCGTGAAAAAAGCTCCCTTGAGACAAAGACGTTTTTCTCGCATGAATTCCCCAGCTCCAGCGCCTGGCTTTACTTCATCGCCTCGATGTAAATCTGCGGCGTTCCCGCGAGCTGAACCTCGAGCGCTCCATTCGTTGGAGTTTGCTGGTTCATCGCCCCCGTTTCACCATAATCGAGGGCGAACACCTGCATTGGTTTGTCCGTCTTGATCGAATACGTCACACTCGCCGATTCACTCGAACCCGCGGTTTTCGCCCATAATACCAATGCCTTCCGCGTATCGGGCAACTGAAACGCTTTTCCGTCCGCGCCTGCTGGCAAACCGAGCGCATTCGTTGCCGTATTGTCGATTCGCGCGCCTTCCAGCAACGTTCCCAGCGTTCGATACGCCCGACCCGCCTCCGTGCGCACCGCTTCGCTCGTTTGTCCGAGTTTTGATACGTCCAAATAAAGCCCCATGTAGTCGAATGAATTCGTACTCGCCCCGACCGGCTTGCCGTCGGACATGCAAAACCAATCGATTCGTTCGATTCCTGCAGCTTGCGCGGCCACCATGACCTTTACCAGATAATTGGGGGCATACTCGGCACCTCCGGGCGCTCCGCCTACGGATACATGCGGCGCGCCTGTTTCGGTCACGACAAACGTTTTTCCTTGCACGCCAGCATCGGCGAGCTTTTTCGCTAACTCGCTGCGCAAATTCAGAAATCCCGCCACGCCTTCGTCCGAGCTTCCCGGCCCGAACACGGGATACGAATGAAAACTCACGACGTCGAAATAGGCAGCCCCGGTGTTTGGGTATTCCGTCGTTTTCGTTCCGTCGGCCGGATTGTCCGTATACCGCAAGATCGCCGACAAGAAACTCGGATACCCAATTCCTCCAAGCGCAATGCGAGCTTGCGGATCCGCGGCTTTGGCCGCCTCGGTGCTCACGCGCAACATGCGCACGTAATCGAAGATCGAACCATTGAACCGCACGAGTTCAGCCTTTGTAGGCGGATTCGTCTCCCAATTTTGGGATGTTTGCCAATTCGGAACCCAATCCGGTTCGTTCCAAACCTCCCACACCCGCACCCATTCCTTGTACGTGCTCACCGTGCGATGCACATACGCGCCCCAATAGTTGTTCGGATTGATGGTCCCATCAGACAAGAAAACCGGCTCGTATAGGTTTGTCGGTGCATAATATTCGAGTTGCCACGTGGGCGTACCCGGCGGAGCTGTCGAATGTGCAGCCGTAGGCGCCGAGAGAAATGCAATATGCTCGCCCATTCCCAGCGACGCATAACTCTTCATGTCCCCGACCTCGATATCGTACCCCCACATTTCGAGGTGTCCTTCGGGCAGTTTTAATCGCGCGCTATTCGCTCCCGCTTCCGAAGACAAAAACGCATCGTCCGGGTCCGACCAATTCGGATTCGGGTGCCCAAAGTTCACCCCATAACGAAATGGCCCGCCAAGATTCGCATTGTTGCCCGAACCTCCACCCCCGCCCATTCCTCCAGACGAAGTTCCCGCGCCCGAGCCCCCAGCGCCCCCTGATGCCCCCGAACCCCCCGATCCGCCCGAAGCTCCCGTCGTTTCACCATTGCCAGGTCCCGAACAGCCCCACATCGATCCGAGGAAAACCGCGGTTGTCAAAACATGCAGCGAGATGGAACGCATGGGAAAACTCCTCGAGCAAAAGCGAAGCAACGAGCTTATCACGACCTCTCCAGTAAAGGGCAGAGACGCGTACCGCGCGCCCCAAAAAAATCTCTACCCCTCAAGATTTTTGCGAAGGGTTCATCATCCACCGGGCAACACGAAGACGAGGTAACTGTTGCGTGTCGCTCTCGGGAATGAGTCGAGCCACGCTCGCAAACTTTGTGTATTCTCCGGGAAGTCTTGGGACGAACTTGAAATTGATAGGAAAGGTGGTTGTCATGAACGTACGTCGGTCAGCGATCGTCATTTTGGGTGGCGCTGCGCTTTCGATGATCGTGGGATGCGGTAGCGACGCTCAAATCGACCTCGGAACTGGAGGTTCCGGAGGCAGTTCGTCGTCTGGCAGCAGTTCGAGCGGCGATACGTCGAGCAGTTCGAGCGGCGACATGAGCAGCAGCAGCAGTAGTAGCAGCAGCAGCAGCTCGAGCAGCTCGGGTGGGACGATGGAAAAGTTCAGCTTTTTCGTGACGAGCTTGAACGTATTGCGAGATTTGTCTGGCAATCAAAATGGATTCGGTGGGGATCTTCGTTATGGGGAAACCGGGGCAGGCGCTGGGCTTCGCGGCGCCGACAAGATTTGCGCCACCATTGCCGAACGCAGTATGCCCGGTGCAGGTAGCAAACCTTGGCGCGCATTTCTCAGTGTCGTTGCCGATGAAAATGGTAACCAACTCAATGCCCGCGATCGCATTGGCGCTGGCCCGTGGCACGATCGCACCGGCCGCCTCGTTGCCGACAACTTGGCCAATTTGCTGCAACAACGCCCGTTTGGTGGTGACGCCACAATCGCTAATGATTTACCCAATGAAGATGGCGTGCCCAATCATCAGCCCGACCCCAATCAACCCGCAGTCGACAATCACGACATGTTGACGGGATCAACCGGACAAGGAACCCTCAATAGCCAAACGGCGACGTGCAAAGATTGGACGAGCGCCCTTGGCGACCTTGTGGCGGAAGGAAAACCGCGCGTTGGACATGCTTGGCCGCGAACAGGCGGACCAGGAGGGACCCAGAGCTGGATGTCGGTCCATGATGCGGGCGGCTGTGCACCCGGCGTTCAACTCGCAGACTTGGGCCCGCCCCAGGCAGGCGATGTCTCGGTGGGAGCCGGCGGCGGTTACGGCGGATTTTATTGCTTCTCGCTCGTACCCTGATTGGTTGTTTCTTGTCCCAAAGCCGCAAAATGCTCGGCAATCACCGATTGAAGCATTGCCGGATGCGTGAGCGGCGCCATGTGACTCACTCCGGCTAGTTCGACCAGACGAACCGCATGCGTTCGCGCCAAACTCTGCGTCATCGCGCGTGAATGCACGGTCGTGCGTGCGCCCATGACGAGCGTCGTGGGAACATCGAGCACATAATCGCGAAATGGTTTGTCGGCGGCGAAACACGCTTTTACTTCTTGGTACATCTTCCACCCGATCGCCAACGTCTCTTGCTTTGAAGCTTGGGGCATACGCAGCCACGTTCCGGGTCGATTCCAATAATCGATGAACACTTCGAGCCATTCTGGACCGCCACCCGTTTCATCTTTGGAAAAGACGGGATTTTTCGCGAATTCTCGCGCCGAGGCGACCGTCGCCGGTTCGGCGGCCCCAATCGATCCGTCATGATCGGCAATGAGCGAACCGAAAAGGACAGGTTCGGCAAGCACCATTGACGCCAATCTCTTTCGAAATTCGGGATGCTCGGCCAGAACCAAGGCTACCGTGGCGCCATACGAGTGGGCCACGATGTGCACTGGATCCGATTCGTTTGTCAGGGAACGCAACAAATGCGCAGCTTCGTCAGCTGCCGTGACTGTTTGTCCGCGAGGCACGAGAGCCTGGGGCGGATATCCGATATTGGCCGGACAAATAGCTTCTCGGCCGCCAATGGATTCGCTGGAAACGCCAGCCCACAATTGTCGAGACGTACCAACTGAATGAATAAAAAGGACGGTTTCTTTCATGACCGATTCGGTAAATAGGGAACTTCGTCGACAAAAACAAGGAGACGGTCGGCGCATTCCTGCTTCGTCGCGACCGTCTCCGATTCGAGTGGGTGCCGATCGTCTCGACAACCTGCTTGCTCATTCCAGCAAACTTCGGAGCATCCACGCGGTTTTTTCGTGCACTTGCATGCGCTGCGTGAGCAAGTCACACGTGGGCTGATCGTTTGCGCTTTCTGCAGATTTGAACACCTGCCGCGCCGTGCGCGCCACTGTTTCGTGCCCCGAAACGAGCAAGCGAATCATGTCTTGCGCTTTCGGAATGTTGTCTTCTTCTTTGATCGACGATAATTCGATAAATTGTCGATACGTACCCGGCGCGGGAAAACCAAGCGCCCGAATACGCTCGGCCACGAGGTCCACAGCAAGCGCCAATTCATTGTAATGCGTCTCGAACATCAGATGCAGGGTCTGGAACATAGGCCCCGTCACGTTCCAATGAAAGTTGTGCGTTTTCAAATAAAGCGTGTAGGTGTCTGCAAGCACGTGAGAAAGACCGTCTGCAATTTCTTTTCGGTGCGCCGCGTCGATGCCGATGTCAATTTTCACGATGTCCTCCACCGGAGTTCGTTGAGGTCTCCAAGTGACTTATGTGACCTAGAGAGTAAAACCGCGATCGTCAACACGCCAAGACATCGTTTCGATGTTCGTGATAGTCCGAGTCTATCAGCAGACGGGCAGCAGACGAACGGCCGATTGGGTGGAGTTTGCCGAGACTAACCGTTCAGCTCAATGCCAAACGCCGGCTTCGGTGCGGGAGACGAAGGCATCCACGAGTTGTTCCAGAACGACCAACTCGCTTGCGCGCAGTTGCAAACCCTTTCGCCCGACCTCGAGCGCGGCGATGAGACGTCCAGCGATCAAAATCGGGTGCATCGTGGCGGAATCGCAGTGCACGCCGACGTGAAGCAGCCGATCGATGAGCGCCTGTCCTGCAGGTCCCGGCGTTGGTTCGGCAAGGACGACTCGACCCATATGAGCCGCATCGATGACCGGGTCTGAAGCATCGGTTTCGAAGCCAATCATGGTGCGCGCAAAAGGACCGTGCGCAAAATGCACAATCGCTCCCCCATCGTCGACTCGATGCAAGAGGGCTGCGTCCGCGCGTAAGTGGAGAACCGCGGCATTGAGCAGCAAATGCAGGGCGTCGGAAATGTCTGCGGCACCTTCGAGCGCATCAGCGGGCGCAATTTCTTCGGGCAATAACGGACGTCCCGGTAACGTAATGTCGTCTGTCGGGGTGAACGACTCCGGGGGACGAAATGGTTGTGAATGATGCGGCTGCTGATAAGGAGGCGTCGGGGCCGCAGAATCTGCGGGCTTTGTCGTATTGAGTTCGGTGACTTCCCAAACTGGGCGCCAAACGCGCCACGCTTCGTGTCGCACGTAGCTTTCGAGCGGCACTTTTCCTTCTTGAATTCCGCGGGCAATGAGCTCGAGCCCCACGGGTCCAACAGCTGTTGCGCCATCCGATACGTACCAACGATCGGCACTTCCAACAGCCCTTTCTGCAAGCATTTTGAACGCACGCATCGGCAACGAAGCCCCCCTCGAAAGGATTGAAGCAAAAAGCTAGATAAGCGGCCCGAATCTATAAGATGAAAGTGGTGTGTCAAGCCCATAGCAACTCGATGACGTCGATTCATCTACGCTGAAAAATAACGCGTTATCGGAGGATTCGGAACCGCGTACGAACCTTCACGCCGACCTGCCAATGACCACACTTCTACTGCGACGAACACTGTTCCATTCCGACGAACAAAATGCGTACTTGTAGGACGAACTCTGGGTGTTCAAAGACAAACTTTCGTCTTGACTATCGATTGTCTCGGCTCCTACGTTTGCTCGGTGCGCCCAAGGTGCGTCTTGCCGCGGCGGAAGAGTTACAAAACTTGGAACCAGATGCAGTTGAACATCAGGTGGCGTACGAGTGGCTCCTCAGGCTACACTCGGATCTGAGGAAAACAGATCCCGCCACCCTTTCGAACGAAGAACAGGAGTTTGTCATGGGTGCTTGGCTCGAAGAACGCGACAAGCAGTTGGTGAAAAGTGCGGTCGAAAGTGCCGTGGCACAGACACGCCGCGAAACACGGATCGAAACGCGTGTCGCAACGCGGATCGAAACGCGCATCGCGATGCTCCGCCCGCTGCTCGAAATGCGTCTCGGTCGGGCGTTGACGCGGACCGAAGTCGCTGCCCTTCGCCAACGCGTTCGTCAAGAGCAAGCCGCAGAACGCCTTGTCGTGACGATCGCCTCCCAATGGACGCAAAACCAAGTCCTTGACTGGCTCAAAGGCGCCGCCTAAACCCCGCGCCGTCCGTCCTCTCGCCCGTCGAGTCCAACTTCGCTGTGCAATCCGGAATTGTCTACTTGGTCGGAGCTGGTCCTGGAGACCCAGGCCTTCTCACTATTCGCGGTGCAGAACTTCTCACCTCCGCGGACGTCGTTCTTCATGACGAACTCGTCCACCCTGCGCTGCTCGAACTGGCCAACCCCGATGCCGAAGTACGATTCGTCGGCAAACGAGGTGCCGATCGTTCTTCCAAACAAGCCAAACAAGACGCCATTGAAGTGGAGCTCGTCGCGCTCGCGCGTGCCGGCAAACGCGTCGTACGCCTGAAAGGGGGCGATCCGTATCTTTTCGGTCGCGGATCCGAAGAAGCTGAAACGCTTGCGCAAGCCGGAATTCCGTTCGAAGTCGTACCGGGGGTGTGTTCGCCGCTCGGGGCTACAGCATATGCTGGGTTTTCCCTGACGCACCGCGATCACGCCTCGAGTGTCGTGTTCGTCAGTGGCACGACGCGCGCTGGCAAAATGTTCGACTTTGGAGAACTCGCAAAACTCCAAGGCACCATCTGTGTGCTCATGGGCATGCACAACATCGACGCTGTCGTCGCCGGGTTGCTTGGTCCGGGTCAAAAAAAACCGGAAACTCCTGCAGCTGTCATTCAATGGGGCACTTGGGCTGAACAACGCGTCGTTACTGGTCGGCTCGATGAAATCGTGATTCGCTCCCGCGAAGCCCAGTTGGGTAGCCCGGCCATCATCGTCATTGGCGCTGCCGCGGAGCCTCGCGAGTATTTGCGCTGGTTCGACACGCGCCCTTTGTTTGGCAAACGCGTGCTCGTTTTGCGGCCCCGCGATCAATCGGCTGAGGTCGCAAAGCGAATTCGGGAACGCGGCGGCGAAGCCATTCTTTGGCCGGCCATTGAAATCGTTTCACCTGCCAATCCCGAACCAATGCAGCAGCTCGGGCGAACCCTCGGCGATTACGACATTGTCGTCTTGACCAGCGAAAATAGCGTCGAACGACTCTTTCACACGTTACAAGCCGAAGGGCTCGATGCCCGAGCGTTTGGCCGGGCGAAAATTGCGGCTGTCGGGACGAGCACCATGGCGACCTTGGCGCGTTATGGAATTCGCGCCGATATCATCCCCAAAAACTTTCATGGCGATGGATTGGCCGAGGCGATTCTCGAACATCCCTTCGTCACGCAGCGTTTGTCCAATTCTCAACCCGTACGCGTTGCATTTCCTCGTGCCAAAGTAGCCCGCGAGGTTCTCCCTGAAAAACTTCGTGCTGCGGGCTGCGAAGTGTCCCTCGTCGTGGCGTATGAAACACAAAAAGCTAGTCCTGACAAACACGCGACGCTCGTCCGCTTGTTCGAGGAAAAACGCATCGATGTCGTTTTATTTTCCGCGTCGAGCACCGTCGATGCCGTAGCCGAAGCGTTGGGCTCGCGTCTCTTGGAGCTTCTTTCGGGCGTGCTCGTGGCGAGCATTGGGGACGTGACTACTTCCACGGCGCACAAACGCGGTATCGATGTTGCCGTGACGGCCACGACGAGCACCATGGAGGGCTTGCTGGCTGCCGTCGAAGAAACGATTCGGCAACCTCGGAGGTAGTCCCTCAAAACACGCGAATGGCGTTCGAGAGGACCCAGGGAAATTCGCGGATGTACGGAATCTCGAATGCGACAGGACTTCGCCCGGCATTGATGGCTTCCTTTGCCGTCGATGGCGCCCAAATGCCGTTGGCTTCAACGTGTATGCAGGCGACGCGATAGATGGTCGTGATCGTGAACGAGTGGATCGATTGACGTGAATGTCTGTCTGAAATGCACAGGCCCGATGAAATGGCGTCAAGTGTCATTGACCCAGGACGCCATTCGTCAATGGCGAAATGGCCACTTTGTTTGGATTAGGCGCTATTGGCAATTCGTTGCGCACGAGACCTGTAATCGAATACAACGTGAGGTCGTGCGTCGAGAAAACCCCGACGCACTTTCAGGTCCGTTGTACTTGGTCCAACTCGGGCAAATGCGCAATATCCGCCTCATTACGCAACATGAGCTGATCCACATCACCAGTGCGAAAAAATTTCCAATCGCACGTCGAGGACATGCGGTGCCGCCCATACTTCAAGTCTTCCGCTTTTCACCCGGAATTGGGTCGGCTTCGCTCGAAGTCACATTTTGGTGCCGAAAGCCTCCGCCACGCGGGCTTGGCAAGCTGCGAGCTGGTCCGCGGCCTCGTTTTTGCTCACACCCAGCAGA
This sequence comes from Polyangium sp. (in: bacteria), assembly GCA_035437985.1. Taxonomy (GTDB): domain Bacteria; phylum Myxococcota_A; class Polyangia; order Polyangiales; family Polyangiaceae; genus Polyangium. Next base: position 10,432 of record DAOMZH010000021.1, read on the forward strand.
TCCACACGCACCTCCACCGACGGACAATAACGTGTGGCCAACCATAACTCGGCGTCGTTCGGGCTTTTTAATGGCTCGGGGGTGGGCCAGACCGTGGTCCAGAACTTCAGCTTGCCCGTGGCCGGATCAAGCTTGCTGTGAGAGGCGGTGACGATGCGGGTGCCGTCTGGGCTGAATGCCGCGGTCTGGGCGTCCGTGTCAGGGAGACGCAGGATCATCGACTCGCCTGTGCCGTCGGCGTTCCACACGCGCAGGGTCTGGTCGTCGGAGATGGTGACGATGCGCTGGCCATCGGGGCTGAATGCCCCCTGTCCGCACGCTCCCGAGGCCACGGCAGCGGTGTGCCCCTCGAGGAGCACGGGCTTGCCGGTGCCATCGGCGTTCCACACCCGCGCTGTCTTGTCCTTCGACGCGGTGACGATGTACCGGCCGTCGGCGCTAAACGCCGCAGAATAGAGGACTTCCAGGTGCCCTTCGAGAACCAGCGGCTTACCGGTCCCATCAGCATTCCAAACCCGCGCAGTTTTATCCCTCGAGGCACTGACGATGCGCCGGCCATCGGGGCTAAACGCCGCAGAATAGACCATATCCAGGTGCCCTTCGAGAACCAGCGGCTTGCCGGTTCCGTCGGCGTTCCACACCCGCACGGTCTTGTCGCGTGATGCAGTGACGATACTCCGGCCGTCGGGGCTGAACGTTGCTGATGAGACTCTTCCCAGGTGCCCTTCGAGGAGCAGGGGCGTGCCGGTGCCGTCAGCGTTCCACACCCGCGCCGTCTTGTCCTGCGACGCGGTGACGATGCTCCGGCCATTAGGGCTGAACGCTGCAGAAGAGACGATATCCAGGTGCCCCTGGAGAACCAGCGGCTCGCCGGAACCATCGGCGTTCCACACCCGCGCCGTCTTGTCTGCGGAAGCCGTGATGATGCGCCGACCGTCGGGGCTCCACTCCGCAGAGGAAATTCTTTCTTGGTGCCCCTCCAGGCGCAGCGGCTTGCCGGTTCCGTCGGCGTTCCACATCCGCACCGTCTTGTCTCGCGAAGCGGTGATGATGCTCCGGCCATCGGGGCTCCACTCTGCAACATGGACAATATCCTGGTGCCCCTCCAGGCGCAGCGGTTTGCCCGTCCCATCGGCGTTCCACACCCGCACGGTCTTGTCCCATGACGCGGTGACGATGCGCTGGCCGTCGGGACTCCACGCCGCAGAATTGACGATGTCCAGGTGCCCCTGGAGAACCAGCGGCTCGCCGGTCCCATCGGCATTCCACACCCGCACGGTCTTGTCCCGCGATGCAGTGACGATGTGCTGGCCGTCGGGGCTCCACGCCGCATAAAGGACTGGATCGAGGTGCCCCTCGAGCAGGAGTGGCTTGCCGGTCCCATCAGCGTTCCACACCCGCACGGTCTTGTCCCAAGAAGTGGTGACGATGCGCTGGCCGTCGGGACTCCACACCGCAGTATTGACGGTCTCCGGGTGCCTCTCGAGCAGGAGTGGCTTGCCGGTCCCGTCAGCGTTCCACACCCGCACGGTCTTGTCTGCGGAGGCCGTGACGATACGCCGGCCATCGGGGCTGAACGCCGCCGAAGAGATGGTACCCAGGTGTCCCTCGAGGAGCAAGGGCTCGCCCGTCCCATCGGCGTTCCAAACTCGCGCAATCTTGTCCCACGAAGCGGTGACGATGCGCTTGCCATCGGGGCTCCACGCCGCCGAGCTGACCATGTCCCGGTGCCCTTCGAGGAGCAGAGGTTTGCCCGTCCCGTCGGCATTCCAAACTCGCGCAATCTTATCGAACGAAGCAGTGACGATGCGCTTGCCGTCAGGGCTCATCGTCGCAGAATGGACCGGATACTGGTGGATGAGGACCACCTGAGAAATGTCCTGCTGGATGGCCCAACGGGCGAGCTCGCGCCACCTCGAAGGCAGAGAATCCGCGGGCTCCAGCTCGCGCACCAGGGCCAGCACCAGAGTCGGGTCGGAGAGATTCTCGCGCGCGCTCGCCATACGGCTGGCATTACGGGCCTCGGCGGTGCGTTTGTGGGCTAACTCGGCGCTTTTTTGAGCCTCTTTGGCCTTGGCGTCCGCCCGTTGCGCCTCGCGTGTGGCCTGCAAATCGAGCCACGTGACCACGACAACGACGACGCACAGGAACGTCACGAGCCCGCCCATGAACTGTCGTCGCCGCCGCTTCGTGCGCTCCGACAATTCAATCACCGCCTCCAAATAAGAAAACTCCCGTTTGCCGATGCCCGTGTCCCCCCCTCGGCCCCCTGATTTGCGCCGCTCGAACCACGCTCCAGCTTCGATCGCCGCTCGATCTCGCCACAAAAAACCTTCCGCCCGATCGTTCTTCTCCCATTGCATCGCGGCATTACGCAATTCCGTCAAGAAAACAGCATCCTTCTCGTCTTCGTCGAGCCATTGCCGCAGCTTCGACCACCGATCGATCAGCGACTCGTGCGTCAGCTCCACCGTTTTCCCGTCGCGTTCGCCGCCCGTGTCAATTGAAACGAGCCGCGCGTCGGCCAAAAGCTGAACCACTTGTTCGACCATGGACACATCGTCGGACGTGGCACCGAGTTCGTCCAGACGTACGACTGCGCGCGTCCGCTCGGGGGTCACGAGCCGCATCAAAATGGTTCGGGCCATTCGTTGCTCGGGTAGGCTCAGCCCAGTCAATACCGCATCGGCATGCGACGATAAGGCGCCGGCCACACCTCCGAGCGCCTGGTATGCAGCGCGGGTGAGTTGCTTGCGCTCCTTGTCGCGGGCCTCCCACAACTTGATTGCTGCGAATTGCATGACCGGCAGAGGGCTTTTCGTACCCGCAAGCGCGGAGAGCATTTCGTCGAGCAAGGCTTCGTCCTCGAATCGATATCCCACCGCGGCGAGAGGTTTTTCCAGTGCATCCCGCAAACTCGACGCGTTCATCATGGGCAAGAAAAACAAGCTCCGCGTCATTGCGGCCAAAAAGGTTCGATCCTGGGACACTCGGTCGAGAAAATCGGCGCGAATCGTCATGATGACCCGCAGCGGCGACGACGCATCATCCGCGACGCCTTCAATGCAGGCACAGAATGCGGCTCGTTCCGCGGGCTCGATCCCTTGCGTATACAATTCTTCCAATTGATCGACGAACAACAGCGCGCGATGCTCGGCGTCGCGTCTTCGGCATCGCGCCCGCAAACGCGCGCCCAAATACCCAGGCTGCGTGCGCAGCGTCTCGGCAATGGCCGCCGGATCGGCGACCTCTGCGCTGCCCGACGTGTCGAATAAAAATGCGAGAATGTCTGCGAGTGCCATGAGCGGACGTCGACCTGGACGAACGGTGAAGACATCCAAATTTCGCCCCCCGCGCTTGTACGCCGGAATCACGCCAGCACGGACGAACGACGATTTCCCCGCACCCGATGCACCCACGATGGTCACGAGCTGCTGTTGGCGCAGCCGCCCAACCACGGCTGCGATATCGTCGTCACGCCCAAAAAACCGAGCGGCATCGGATTCTTGAAATGCCGAAAGGCCCGCAAAGGGGCTCGTGCTCTCATCGAGTATCGTCGCGTCTCGATTGCTGGCGCCGAGGCGTTCGAGTGCTTCGACGAGGGCCTTCGCTGAGTCGATTCGTTCGTGTTTGTGTTTTTTCAGGCAATGATCGATGATGTCGGCCAGTGCAGGCGCATGAGGCAGGCGCTCCCGAGCGCTCGGCATCGGTAAATCCAGATCGGGGACGCTCATCAACTCCGCTGCGGTCAGCGGTTCGAGCGGATGCGCGCCAGTGCAAAGCTCGAAGAGCATCAGCCCCACCGCCCAAATGTCCGTTCGACCATCAATGGGCGCTTCCAGCCACTGCTCTGGCGACATGTACGGCATGGTCCCGACAATGGCGCCTTCCTGGGTGAGCGCGAGGTTTGCGGCGGGCACCGTCATCCTGTTCGTGACTGTTTTGGCCAGTTCGAGGGTTACCTGTTTGGCAATCCCGAAATCGAGCACTTTGACCTGACCAGCATCGGACAACAAGATGTTTTCCGGTTTGAGATCGCGGTGAACGATGCCCATTTCGTGTGCGCACGACAGAGCCCGGGCGACAGGCACCATCAGCTCGACGGCGGTGCTGGTGCTCGTGTTTCCGCCGGTCATCGCATCGCGCAGCGTACGACCTTCGACATATTCGAGCGCCATGTAGGGTTTGCCTTCGATTTCATCGACGTCGTAAATGACGACGATATTCTCGTGCCTGCATTGCGCCGTCATGCGCGCCTCGGCGAGAAATCGCTCTGCAGCTGGCCCGGTATGTTCGAGCAGAAACTTGATGGCGACGAGGCGACCGAGACGAATGTCGCGGCCGAGAAACACCATTCCCATTCCGCCAGCACCGAGTTTGCGAATGAGCTCGTAATGTTTGATGACCGTGCCGGGCTGCAATTGAATGGTCGGGGCCACGCGCGACTCGCCCATGGTATCGGCGAGTGCGGCTTGGGTGTCCATGAAAGGGTCGGTCATGGCGTTAGGTTATCGAGGAATGGGAGCGTCGTGCGAATCGAAGAGTCACGCTCTTACTACATAGGGGCCGAGTCTGTCCAACCCAAAAGCGATTGTTGCGAGGTCCGGCGGAGCAGGAGTACCTTGCCGATGTTTTTACCGACGAACTCGTAGCGTTTGTCCAATTCTCAACCCGTGCGCGTGGCATTTCCTCGTGCCAAAGTAGCCCGCGAAGTTCTTCCCGAAAAACTTCGCGCTGCGGGCTGCGAAGTGTCCCCCGTCGTGGCGTATGAAACAGAAAAAGCGATGTTGCCGTAACGGCCAAGGCGAGCACCATGGAGGGCTTGCTGGCTGCCGTCGAAGAAACGATTCGGCAACCTCGGAGGTAGTCCCTCAAAACACGCGAATGGCGTTCGAGAGGACCCAGGGAAATTCGCGGATATAGGTATCTGGAGTTTCCCCCAAATAAGGTTTCAGGTGATTCGGTAAAATCCGCACTTCGACTCGATACACCCCGGCTTCGGCAGCATCGAGGCGAATGTCCCCACCTTCGGCCACGGTCGTCGTCGAGCCATTGGCGATTCGCAAAAGTTTTACCTGGATAGTCGGTTTTTCGACAGCAGGATCCAAATTCCAGACCTTGGGAGCTTGCACGACGATACTCGCACCTGGTTTGGCTTGACCACCCATTTCAACGATGTTGCTTCCATCCTCGGCATGGAAATCAAAACCCGCCGGCACGCCCAGAATCTCGAATGCGACATAACTTCGCCCGGCTTTGATGGCGGCCTTTACCGTCGATGGCGCCAAAATGCCGTCCACCAGGGCCACGTTCGAAATCCAGCGCATCAGTCGGCGATAACTGTCCCCGCGTTCTCCATCCCGCATCATTCCGGGAAAGCTGTTTTCATGGACGTCCGTCCCGACAGACCCCGTCACGTGACGCTCGGCGAGCATGGGATCCCAGAGTTGCCCATATTGCGGCAAATCTTGTAAAAATCCCAAAATAGCCAAATCCGGCTCGGGACCATCTTCGTCTTGCCGCGTGAAGGGTAAAATGGACGCGCCTGCGGCATACGCATCGAGGCCCAAGTAATCGCGCCGAATATCCGGATCAATGGCCGCGTGAATGTTGTAAATCTCCACGCCATCGACGGGGATCGTTTTCAAGTATTCCGGCGTGCGCGATTCCGTGTGCGCCAGAAAAACCAAAGCTCCGACGTCGTGCATGGCCTGGACCGTCGTTGCCCCGTCGCTCTCGTACAAAGCTTTGCGCGTTTGTGCATCTCCAGGCAGATGTTTGTCAATGCCGACCGCCATCAACGTGTTTTCATTGCCCGTCATCAGCAGCACGCGACGACCGTCGGCGCAGGGAATGAAATTGCCAAACGGCGCGCCATCTGGGTCCGTCAAAGGTTCGTCCCCGGGCTGAATGAACAGAAGCGCGTTCATCTCGGCCGCCGCCATGTTCGCGGCATGATCGGTCAGAAAAACGAAGTCCTCGGCTGCGTCGCACATGCCTTGTCGCAGATGCGCCACACACGTCGCGTTCGGAGTGCCGTTCGCATCGAGCCCGTTCTTGTCACATCCATCGTGCGAATAAGGCGAGTGACTGTGAATGATCCCGCGAGCCGTGACAAACCCGCGCACATTGCCGAGCGACGTCGATGCCGGCGGTGAAAGTCGCGACCACGCGCGAGGAACCATCGGCACGGGAGCGGCTGGTTCGCCCGAACATCCACCGAGACAAACCACAGCGAGGATTGAAGAGAGGAAGAAAGAACGCATCGAACCATCATCATACTGCGGATGCGGTTCGAGGGCGGTCGACCTATTTGCGTTTCGCGAGCGCGTCGCGATCGACCACGATGAGCCGCCGACCTGCTGTCGCCAGCAAACCATCGCGCCGCAAAATTCCCAGGGTTACGGTCACGGTTTCTCGCGTCGAACCGATCACTTTGGCCACTTCTAGATGCGTAATGGGAGCCGCAATCAACGTTCCGCGTGCATCTGGTACGCCCCAACGATCCGCTGCGCGCAGCAAGAACTCGACAACGCGTCCTTCCACAGGTCGAAACAAAAGGGACGTGAGTCGATCTTCAGCATCTGCTTGTCGTTGCAGCGCGATGTTGACAAGCGCTTGTGAAATCGCGGGATCGTTGCGCAACATCGTGTTCATCGCAGCCAAAGGCACCCGCACGATGTCGCAATCATCCATCGCCACGACGTTTTCCGTGTAGTTCTCCGTTCCCACCAAAGCGGACTCGCCAGCCACATCTCCCGCACCGCGATAGCCGAGCGGCAAGACGTTTCCAGAGAGCAAAGAACGTTCTACACGCGCTCGACCACGCGTGATCACCACCAGCGAAGTAGCCGTTGCAGCTTGCTGCACGAGCAGTTTTCCACGGGGTACGGATTCCAGCGAGCTAGCGAGCGAGCCAGATTCCAGCGTCGCTGCGGACGCACCCTTGAACAAAGCGCAAGAACTCAACGCAGCGTGTATGCGTCCTTTGCGCGCGTTGTTATCAGTAGAAGAGTGTTGATGATCTTGGTTGCTGTTCATCATTCATGACCAGCATTACCACATTCCCTGGATCGACTCGCGATAAAGCTAACGTTGTCCCAGAGAAATCACGATGTCCTTGCGTAACGCGGTTTCTGCCTCGCGCACGAATCCTTGGAATGTCCGGTAGGCGTCAGGTTGCACACGTCCCGCAGGAATCTCCACGACGCGGTCAAACACCAACATGTCTTGCTCGATGCGGTCCTTGACATACGTCGTTCGAGTTCCGTCGTTGCTCGTAGAGCTCACGAGGTTTGTCACGACGCGCGCGCCCTCGGGCAATTTGATGCGCAAGTGCACCGTCGAAAACATCGCGGATTGCTCGGAAATGTAGAGCGGAGTTTCTCGAGCTGGTAATGAGGCCAATGCGCCAAGACGAACCGTGAACGGTGGCGAAATCACGATTTCATTTCGGTTGACGCGCGCAAAGTCATTCATCTCGAGATTCATCGACAGGACAAGGGGCGCATCGAGTTCCGACAGATTCTTGACTTCGAGCTTGCGTAAACGCGCACCTGGAAGTGCTGGGCCTACAAGGCGTGTCTCGATGGCTTCTTCACGTTGCGCGTCAGGCAGCGTCTCGAGTCCTGTGCGCAAAATGATCGCAAACTTGCCTTCGTACCGTTGTTCCAAATCGATGATGGCCGAACCATCGCTGCGTAGGTCCACGGTCCCGTCGTACGTCACGCCATCGGGTGAGCCGGTCATGGGCGTTGTTTCACGCGGTGCACCTGGCGCGAGAACGACGGCTGGTTGTCCACGCAAAGAGCTTGGCAAGTAGCCATAAGCCGCAAACTTCTCGCGGACGACCATCCATCGTGGACCACGTTCGGTTCCAATCCGCACAGCAATGGCGTTGAACGATTCAGCCTCGCTGAACGGCCCGTGAGAGGGTGCAGTGAGGCGATCGCGGATCATGCCGATCGACGCATCGATTCCTGCGAGTCGGCAAAGGTACAAGAATGCTTCGGTGCGATTGCCGCTCTTGCCGAGCACGATACGGCGGCCGTCGTCTTCGCGACCTTGTTCGACATTGGCGAGAACCCAGCGATAAATGCGTCGCGCTTGTTCGTCGATGGATGCAGGGCGTTTGGCTGGTGCTGCGGCATCTAGAGAGCTGCCGGTGACGATGCCTTCGGCAATGCGTTTGAGGCGAGGATCATGGGGCGTTTCATCGGTCGCGGCATCGACGGCCCGCGCGATGGTGTCTTCGAGGTTGATGCCCCAGCCGACGCGCACATTGGGCAAGAACTCTTGCAGCGGAGCGCTTGCCGGTTCTTCGGGTAATGCAGGGCTCTTGTCGACGCGAAAGCGTCTCGTGACGAACGCGCCGTTTTCCGTGACGATCGGTTTGGGCACCCCAGCGCCAGCTGCCTCGATGTCGAGCGGTCGATTCTTCGGCGAAACAATGACGAATTCACTGCGGAAATACGGGATCTTTTCTTCCCGGAAAAACCACCGCGGCCCCTCGAAAATTCGTCCCCCCTGACCATCACCACGCAGCGTGTAGAGCGTCTCGGTCTCGATGTAGTCGCCTTCTTCGAGGTGCGGCATCGTGACCGTGGGTTTGCCCTCGACAAACTCCGGTTCGAGCACGCGACCATCTTTTTTGATCGTTCGCAAACGCAGGACCAACCCCCGCGGCAAACGTTGCTCGGCATGTTCTTCGATACCTTCGCGCGATTGAATGCAGATGATCTCATGTTCGAGCATCCGCGCCGTACCATCGCCATGCACCCAGAGCGCGGAATAATCGAGCACGCGCGCGGCCGTTCCCGGTAAGGTTTCTCCGGACGCTTCGAAGTCGGCAATTACTTTCTTGGCGTCGATGCGATACGGGGTGAGCTCCGTCGTGCCTTCCAAAAGCTCGATCGCGTCACGCAGAGAATCCGTATCCGCACCTGTTTGAATCGCTTCGATCAACGCTCCACGAAGTGCTCCGCGATCCCCTCGCGCCATCCGTGCATCCGCGAGGGCGATGCGTGCGCCTGCATTCGTCGGATCTTTGCGCACCGCACGTTCGAGGCTCTCCATGGACTCGCGTTGCGCTCCTGCACGTGTGAGCAAGTGCGAAATCCGGGCAGCAATGTCTTTGCGATCCTTGCGTGTGCGTCCAATCGTTTCGAGCTCGCGAATCGCGGCTCCGAAATCGTGACGTTCGAGGGCTCGTTCCAAGGCAATCTCGGCATCGGGATCAAGCTCGGTGATCCGTGCACTGAGTTTGTCTGCTTCGGCAATGTCCCCTCGTTCATCGAGGAAGTTGAGCAAAGCGCGGAGAGCTTCGACATCATCCGGAAAACGCGTTGCCGTTTCGCGCACGGTCTTCGCGTGTTCGACGTTCCATCCAATGCGCGCGTAGAGCTGACCGAGGGCCTTGAGGATTTCTGGAACTTCGCGGAACTGATCGGCCAATTGAGCAATTTTTGCGGCAGCTTCGGTTGGGCCGAGTTTTTCCGCTTCATCGAAAGCGAGCCACAACTTCGGCCACCACAGTTCCGGGTCTTTCGTCGCGGCGCGCGCCCGGATGTCCTTGACGAGATCGCGCGCATCGTTCTGGGGAAACACGGGGTCTTTCTCGACAAACGCAGCTTGCGCGGCCAGAGCGGAACCGGTGGCACGACTTGGGTCTTTCACGAGGGGTTCGAGCAAGACGGAGGCGATGTCGTCTTGGCCTTCGACATGCGCGAGCCAGGCGGCGAGATAACGACCGAGGGGATCGTCGGTGTCGTGGGGTGTGGCTGGACGAACTGAGCGAAAACCTGGGGCTACTCCGAGAGCGAGCAAGTAAGGGTCGAGAAGGTTTGGATCCGGAAGAATTTTGGGTGGGGTGAGTTCATACGGAGGGGCGGGATCATCGGATGCTTCGATACCTAGCGGCAAACCGCTCGGTTGCAAGATCCGAATGGCGGTGTTGGTGGTGCCGACGCGGGCGAGGATGCGATGGCGACCTTTGGACAAACGCACCTGGACGCCAAAGCGGGGCCACACGCCCCACTCTTTGGGATCGCGGCGCATGACTTCGACGTCGTCGACGAAGATGGCGAGCACGGCTTGCACGGCGATGAGCACGTCACGTTCGGCGGGCAAGTCCAGGAACGTTTCCGTATAAAAAATGCCTGATTCCGTAGGCTCGGAGGGGCTCCAATGACAACCGCTCCGTTCGGCAGCGACGACGCGGGGAGGAACGGAGCGACGCGGATCGGCCTCGAATACGCGCGGCCAGGGACCGGGTTTTTCCGCGTCGTAGTGTTTTCGATGATCGCTTGGGCCATGGTGTCCGAACGGTCCGGCCAAACGCGCTTTCGTCACGCACCCAAACCGTTCGGCCATGACGTCTTCGGGGTCTTTGCCTTCGACGTGCGGTTCTTTTCGCAAGCCATCGGCGGCCCACCATTCGGCCAGTGTTCCACGGGCTCGCCAGCCGATGTTTCCTGGCTGATCGAGAGATTTCAGAACGGTCGGACGCGCGGTATCCCAGAGGTTTGTCACACTGGAACGCAGGCGCAAGAGGTGCGTCGCGGAAAACCATGCGGCCATGGATGCGTTGGGGTGCGTGCTGCTGCGGGCTGCATCGATCGCTTCGAGATAAGCGAGTGAGGCACCTCGAAAACGCCCATGTGATTCGTGGTCGAAGGCGCGGGCGAGCGAGGCAAAAAGTCCTTTTTGTTCGGGAACTTTGGCGAGGGCGTCGCGAGCTGTTTGGGCGCGAGCTGTTTCGCCGCCGGGCACGAGCAATTCACCGAGCAACCATTGTCCGAGCGCTTCGCCATCTTGCGTTTGTGTTGCGCCTGCGCGCAGCGTTTCGATAGGTGTTGCGGGCGCTTTGGGCGCGGACGAACCGCATGCACCGAGCCCGAGGGCGAGTGTTGCGGCGAGAACGAAGCGAGCTGCACGAGCGACAGGACGAATGCGCATGGCGGAACGGGTGTAGCGCGGGTTGCGTGGGGAGGCGAGGGGTGGAGAGGGGTGGAGAGGGAGAACGTCGATGTGCATGGGGGTCGCGTCTGGAGCCCAACGACAGAACACCTCGAGTCTTCGAGTAAGCGTTTGGCGCGCACGAAAACTCAAATCAACGGGTTGCGAATGCGCACGTTTCCGTAGGTGCGTTCCGCCTGAAAGTCCTCGGACAGAATTTCGGCAATGCCGTTGTGTTCCGCATATGCCCACAAATGAGCATCGAACCAGGACAAATCCATGTACCGAGGCCAAGCATCGCAAGCCGAACGATGGATTCATTGGGGTACAAAACATCGAACAACAGAAAAAAATCTTCTATTTCGTGCTTGGCTTCAGCAGCGGACAACAAAGGCGGACTCTTGCCAATCGGCCTCGTCACGACCGCGAAAAACTCGACAAGTGCTTGATGCGGCAGACGAAGCGAACGATCTTCGATTCCCTTTCGCAGCGCATCAGTGGCCTTTTGCTGTTTTTCTGGGTACCGAGGGTCATATCGATAGACGAGGATGTTGGTATCAACGAGCGCGATCACGGTCGTAAATCTCGGTTCGAGTCCAGCCTCGTTCGTTCGTTTGGAGATTTTCTGGTGGAATTTCGGCTTCGCGAGCGCGTTGACGCGCCGTTGCTTCGTCGAAGAGTTTGAGCCGTTCCTGAGTGTTCAGCATGCGCGGTAGGGCCTTCGCTGGAACCACGTGAATCGCCTCGCCCGCATCGATCCACTCGATTTCGTCCCCGGGCCGAATTTGATATTTGTGAGCGATGGATTCGGGCATTGTCACTTGAAGTTTTGGTGTCACCCGACTCATCCCCGCATCTTAACAGAGACGAACGTCTTGGCTAGAGATTTGTAGCGCAAGACGGCGATTGTGACCTGAATTCATCGCCCCATGGTTTGTCGGGGCTTGCGTGATTCGCGCGGGCTCTTTCCCATCATTCGCAAGAATATGTCGATCAATGGCTTGTCCCGTATTTCGTGGCAAGGATAGTTTTCCCTCGCGTCTCTGCTTTCTTTGCGTCATCTTCGGCTCAACATGACCCGAACTCTCGAACATCCCGCCGATTCGCAATTCATTCGCCGTTGGTCGCCTCGTGCCATGAGCGGCGAAGCTCTGACGCGCGAAGACCTTTTGCCCCTTTTCGAGGCTGCGCGGTGGGCGCCATCGTGTGCCAACAGTCAACCGTGGCAATTCGTCTATGGTTTGGCTGGGACACCCGCCTTCGATGCGCTTTTCACGACGCTCGCTGGTGGCAATCAACCCTGGTGCAAACGAGCCGGCGCGCTCGTTCTCACTTGTGCCAATACACTCATGCCCAATGGCAAACCAACTCCCACACCAGCCTTTGATACCGGTGCTGCGTGGATGAGTTTTGCGCTCCAAGGAAGTTTGTCTGGGCTCGTCGTGCACGGCATGGCGGGTTTCGATGCCGCAAAAGCTCGCGAAGTCGCGCACGTCCCCGAAGATCATCAAGTCATCATGATGATTGCCGTCGGTAAACCCGGTCGCGTGGAGGATCTTCCTGAAGCCTATCAGCCGCGAGAAACGCCAAGTCCCCGTAATTCTGTCGATTCCTTCATTCGTGAAGGCTCCTTCTGACAGCGCCCTCAATTCTCTAATTCTCTCGACACTCCCTCGCGAATGCTGTAATTTCGTGCGCCTCTCTTGCCACGAAGCACGAACGCATGAAACTCGATTGCCCGGAATGCACCGCCCGCATCCTCGCTGAGGACCTCGACTTGCCGACGTCCATGGCGAAATGTCGAAACTGTAACTCCGTGTTCTCGTTCGCGGAAAAAATGCGCGCGCCTCCCGTATTTGGGATTCCGCCGCAGGCTTCACGCCACAAGATGCGCGCGCCGCGTCCGGATGGATTGCAAATTCAAGAAACAGCCTTCAACCCTTCGGAACCTGGATATCGAGATGCGCCGCGCAAGGGCGGGGCCATAACCGTAACTCGGCGCTGGTTTGCCCCGCAATTCATCTTTCTAGTGTTCTTCTGCGTCGCCTGGGATGGGTTTCTCTTTTTTTGGTATTCCAACATCATTGGCAGTCCAGGCCCAGTTCCCTTCATCATGGCGATTTTCCCCATCGCTCATGTCGCGGCCGGCGTCGGGCTCACCTACTATACGATTGCCGGGTTTCTCAATAGCACCACCATCCGCCTCGACGCGTCATCATTGACCGTACGTCATGCGCCCTTGCCGTGGAAAGGCAATCACAACGTCCCCCGAGAAGACATCAAGCAGCTTTATTGCGAACATGAAGTGTCCCAAGGAAAGAACGGTCCGAACCATTCGTATTATCTATCCGCGGTGCTCGTGAACGAGAGCAAAGTGCGTCTGGCGTCGATGCCTGCCGATCAAGCCCGATACATTGAAGAATTGTTCGAGGATCGTTTGGGAATCGTGGATATGGCCGTACCTGGTGAAGTCGGCCGAAACGACAGGTAAAACGCAAATACGTTTGTCGCTGTCAAAACCGCATTTTTCCTTCGAGCACCATGACGGCTCCACCTTCGAGCTCCACGCGGCCGTCGCGTAGCGTGCATTCCAGCTCGCCCCCGCGCGCACTCACCTGACGAGCCCGCAACTGCTTGCGCCCCAGGCGATCGGCCCAATAAGGAACCAACGTGCAATGCAGCGATCCGGTCACCGGATCCTCCGGAACGCCTTTCGCGGGAGCAAAAAATCGCGAAACGAAATCGACGTCTGCATCTTGATGGGTTCCTGGTGCGGTAATGGCCACAGCGAACGTCGGCAAACCTGCAATGAGATTCATGTTGGGTTTGACTTGCCGCACCATTTCAGCGTCGTCGTACACGGCCACGATGTCGCGGGCTTGGAACGCATACGTTGGACGACTACCCAAAGCTTCGACCAAGTCCCCCGTCACGATCGTCGGGGCAGGTGGACGGGAAGGCAAATCGAGCGACCAACGACCTGCATGGGATCGTTTGACGACCAACTTTCCGCTCTTCGTTTGAAATGCGACCTGTTCCCACGAGGGTTCCAAGCGTTCCAAAATGAGCGCCCCTGACGCCAATGTTGCATGCCCACAAAGCTCGACTTCGACCGCGGGCGTGAACCAGCGCAGATCGAAATGATCCCCCTGACGGACGAAAAAAGCCGTTTCCGCGAGGTTGTTTTCCGCCGCAATGGCCAAGAGCGTCTCGTCGGGGAGCCACGATTCGAGCGGACAAACCGCGGCAGGATTGCCGGCGAACGGACGATTCGTAAAGGCATCGATTTGGTAGATAGGTATTTCAGTCATGGGAGTTTTCCGGGGCAAACGAGAAGACGTCGCGGTACGTAAATCGAACCATCGCGTACCCGAAGAGCCTTCTTAGTGCGTTCGTGGTTCAATGTCGAGTGGTGACGAGATCGTGCTTTTCTCGCCCACCGTGATCCACTTGGGAACATACGCTAAACCTTTGTGTCCCTGCGACGAGGTACTCCTTTGAGCCCCAATCAAAATGCCCAATTGCCTCCCGGACCCGCCAAGTTCACCTTCATTGATCGTTTGCGGTTTACGTTTCTCCCGCCCGCGGACCTGCTTGCACAACTCGCCCGCACCTATGGCGATACGTTTCGAGTTGCCATTCCAGAAGAAGCCGTCACGTTCACCGGCGATCCCGCATTGATTAAAGAAATATATACGGCCGATCCCGATGCTTTCGATCCGCGCGGCGTGGAACTTACCGCGCCCATTTTTGGTTTGACCTCGTTGCCCGTTTCGACGGGACAAAGGCACAAACGCGATCGCAAACTCCTCTCGCCGCCGTTTCAATCGGGAACGATGCGGAATTATGCGACGACCATTGCGGACATTGCGCGAAAGTCCATGCGTCGCCTTTCGCCAGGACAAACATTTTCCTTGCTCGAGGTTTCACAATCAGCGGCGCTCGACGTCATTCTGCGGGTCGTATATGGCGTCGAAGATCCCCGCGAGCAAGAGCGAACCCGAGAAACTGTTCTCGAATTGATTCATTCGTTGAATCCGCTCGTGTTGCTATTTTCGTGGTTGCGGCATGATTTTGGAGGTCGGGGGCCGTGGGCGCGACTCGTGCGCGCAGGCCATGCTTTGGAATCGCTGGTTGGGCAGCAGATTCGGGCCAAACGCGCGGCCGACCATACCGGCGATGATATCATGTCCCTTTTGATTCGAGCCAAAGACGAAGATGGTTATTCGCTTTCGGATCTCGAAATCGCCCAACAATTGCGGGCCATTCTTTTTGCGGGGCATGAAACCACGGCGATGTCGATTGCCATGCTCGTCGATATGCTCCACAAAGATGGTTCGTTGCTCGACCAAGCCCACGCGGAAGTGGACGCGCTCGGTCCAAATTGTGAACCTGCCGAACTTGCCGCATTGCCATTTCTCGGCGCGGCTTGTCACGAGGCGCTACGCCTATTTCCTCCGGTCGTCGATGTCGGTCGTGTTCTGCGACAAACCATGACTTTGGGAAAATACCGATTCAATTGCGGGGAAGCCCTTGTGCCCTCACCACTTTTGCTGCACAACCGGGAAGACCTGTACCCGGAACCGAAACGATTTCGTCCCGATCGTTTCTTGAACAAAAAACCGTCACCTTTTGAGTTCATTGGGTTTGGCGGAGGCGCACGGCGTTGTTTGGGAGCTGCTTTTGCGCTGTTCGAGATGAAAGTCATCGTTGGAACGTGGCTTCGCGAGGGCCGTTTTCAATCGCAAACCACCGAATCACTCGCCCATATTCGCCGCGGCATCACGCTCGGACCTCGAGGCAATGTCCCGATGCTCTTCCTCGGCCCGAGAACCGTCACCGCAGGTTCCTGACGCCCTCCGGTTCGGACGGACAAATGTTCGTCCCAACGTACTTTTCACCTTGCCAATCGATTTCGTTCCGGGCACCATCACGATGGTCTCTTACGCTGCGGCCTCGTCATGTCCGATGCTCGACAACTCTCGGATCCTGCGGAAAAGATTGCGGCTCGCATTGCCGTTTATCTCGGCCCACACACGGGTCGAGCGGCGGTGCGAACGTACACGCAGAAAGCATTGGGGCGTGGCGCCGAAACCTTGCGCGTCGAAGATGTGCCTGCCGTCCTTGCTGCACTCCGGCCAATGCTCAAGACATTTTTGGGGCGCGATCGTTGCGAGACGGTCATCAAAATCATCGAGAAAGAGGTCGGACGATGAGACTCCGCACGTTCGTCCTCATTCCGGTGGCCATGGCCATTGTTCTTTCGAGTCTTCATTTGTTATTTACCCCGATGGACAAATGGGGAATAGGGCTCGATATCATTGCATTATTTGCCAAAGCCTCAGCCATGGTCGGAGGGGTACTTGCGGCGCGTGCGTTTGGTCGGGGCGATTTTCTGCGTTATGCGTTCAGCATTCATGCGTTCATGTACGGGGTATTCGTCGTTCGGGATTGTTTTGCGCTCATTCCGCCGATTCGTGCGGCTCTTGATGCGGCGCACATGTACGAGAGTTTGTGGCGCGTTTTTTTCGTGACCGCCAATGTCTCGGGCGTCGTGGCTGCATTCATGATTGCCCGGGCCGCAAGGTTGGCCTTGTTCGATGCCGATGACAATCGTGTCGGACGAATTTGCCTCCTGGGGGCGTTGCTCGTGGGGCTTGCGCTGACCGGACCTTCAATCATGGCGTCGGCTATGGAGCTTCCCAGCGGGCAATTGCATCATTTCATCGTCTTCATCGGCTCGTGCGCGGACCTCGCCACGTTTGTCTTGGCAGTACCCGTCATCCGCCTTATTTTTGCGCTTCGCGGGGGGATGTTGTACATTCCCTGGGCGCTTTTTGCGTTTTCTCGCGTGTGCTGGCTCGTTCGCGATTGTTTCGGGGTCGCGCCTGCATGGTTATGGGGTCAAGTTTTTTTCGCCCTGGCCGCCGAAATCGCCCGTCTTTTGGCGTGTGGTTATGACTTCTCCGCGGGACTCGCCTTCCGACAAACCTTCGCGGCACCTGCTGAAACAGACGGCGATTGACGTCCAGGCGAACCCGCCGCGTTTATGCGTTTCGTCGTGTCGTCCAGGCTTCGCGCGCGGAAAAACCCAAAGCTTCCAGCCGAGGCACTACGTCTTCGTGAATGCACCGATAAAATGCCGCTGCATCCACCGCAGGTTCGACCACGCCCGGATTCATCGTCGGCTGTGGCCGCGCTCGCGGCACTCCCCCATTGCGCTCCATATTCAATCCCACGATCCGGTCCATCTCGCCAAACGTCGCCCGCAATTCATCCAAAATCAAGCTCGTTGCGCGTTCAGCACCGAGCTCGCTACGCAAAACCTTTGTAACCAGGGGCAAAAGGACGAACCCGAGCTCCGCGTGCGTGAGTTCGTCGCGATAAAACAATTCGATACACGCTCGATAACCATCGAGGTCGGTGTGTTCGCGCACGCTCGCAAATCGTGCGGCGCTCACGGATTCACAGATGCACAGGCCCGTGAGCACGAGGCGCAGGAGAGAAACGACATTGGGTTCGTCGGATAAAACAATCGCCGTCGCGGCATTGGGAATGGTCAATGTCGATGCATTCCATTTTTGCAAAACGAGCGAGGCCAAGTCGACATGGGTTATTTCGTCTTGTTCGAGTCGCAAAAGAGCCGCGTCGACATCGTCACCCAATGAGCCTATGGCCGAGGCGAGTTGGCGCAGTTTTCGGGCCACTTCGACGGAACGTGTTTCATTAACGACGCGCCGATGCCAGATCAGGCGCGCGACATCGACTGCTTCTTTGGGGCAGGTTTCCAGATTGTCGAGGTTTGGCGAGGCGGAACGACGTCGTTGCGTGAATGCCTGGAGCCACCGCGAGGTCGATTCATCCATTGCACGCGCCGCACATACGCATCGGCACTTCCGTACCTGCATCTTCAGCTACGCCACCATCAGGATTTAGGGGGACCATCTCGCAACAGCCCTTCTGATAACACGGATCGGTCGGTGGCAATTCATCCGTTCTGCATTCGCCCGCCGAGCTGCATGCCCCACATGCGGCAACGAGGCCCAAAAGAGCGGCCCAGGTAAGTGACGAAGTTTTTGCCGTTTCGAGGAGGGAATCGGTTGCGGTGCGGCCCATGAAAATGAGGCTAACAGAAAAGGCGAAGGGAGTAAAGTCCGTCTTTGCGGTCAGTCTTTTTTCGCGCGGGCGACGAGCTCGGCGCAAGTTGCGTCGACGAGCAATGTGTTTTTGGCCGTGGCCGCGCGTTTCATCATCACGCGGCGCTTGCTCGCGGATTGCACGTCTTTGCTGCGCAATTCCACATATTGCGAGCTCGAGAAAATGCTCAGCTTGGCCTCGCAAAAAACATTCGTGCCGCGTTTGAAATTGCTATTCGCCAAAGGGGCGAGGAACAATTCCCGGGCATAAGCACCTCGCGTGCCTTGCCATTCATGGCGTTTCTTGGCTTGTTTGCATTTTTCGTCAAACACACGGACCGCCGCGTCGACCTCGGCCGCGAATTCGCGCATTCGGTCTTGCGCTTCGGTCGATTTCGGATCGTTACCGAGGAAAATCCGGCGCATACACGACTTGATGAGCCCAAGCGTCACGCCCCGCAACACCGGCGCCCGCCGCTCGAATAGAAATGGGGGCATCCATTCCCAAAATGATACCTGGCTCCTTGCAAAAAAATCCACACTCGACAAGATGTGCACCAATGCCGCGCGCGCCTCGACTTTGGGCAAACCTGGACGCGAGGCATAAAGTTTGTTCACCACTGCATTCAGATGCTCGAGTCGTTTACGCAGCGTTTGCGGTGTAGAACCTTGGCACCATGGTCGGCGCAAAACTTCGAGCTGTTCGTCGATTAGATCAATCACGATGGCATGCAAAATGATACTCACGACCGATCCTGCGAGAGAATCGTCGTCATCATTCCGCGCAGCCATGTTGTGGGTGAGCGCTTCGAGCCGGCTCAGTTTTTTTGAAAATGGTAAAGCCAAGACAAACTGAAGGATGTTATCGCGGTGCAAGATGCGCTTTTGTTGCTCCTCGGCCATACCTTTCACGACAGTTGCGGACAGGGGCGTAGGAATACCGTCGAGCGACCGATGCACGGCAATACGTCCCATTTTCCAGCGCGAGGCGACGAAATAGTCTTTTGCGAGTTCGGGCGCGAATTCCGTCACGAGCACGTGGCGTTGCTCTGGGTACAAACGATCCAGTCGATCGTGCAAGGACTCGGCAACCTTTTGGAGATGAGCCTCGGTGGGTTTGCCAATGCCGAGTACCGACCATTTGGGAATTTCCAATTCGATCGGAGCGTCACCAATCGATAGACGTTCGCGAGGCGCATTTTTTTGCGGAACCAAATAAGTCGATGAAGCTGGCACCAGAGCTCGGGACGGCTTGGTAGTATGGTCGTGGAACGTGGGAACCAGCAATCGGTCGAACAGAATTGGTTCTCCAATGACGTGCACGCGCGCTCCCGCAGCGCATATTTCCAAAAGCTGTTCTTTCGAGGCATAATGGATGGACTTTCGTTCGCCGTTTGTCGTATCCATCACTTGGTTCAGAAAAACGATGGTCCGATCGCGGACGTCATCTTTGGCGATTTTACCATCTTTGCCGAGATCGAATCCCCCTTCGAGTGACAGGTCGTATACGGAATATTCGAGCCCCATGGCGGAGAACAATGCTTGCCAAGCTTCGATATCCGCCGCGCTCGTGCGATTGTTCACGACGAGAAGTACGTCTCCGAGGGCGTGTTTGTCGAAGGGCCGGGAAACACGTACGTCAAAACTACGGTATTGAATGGGTTTGGGATGCGTTGGGTCGGCAATGGATCCCAGGTCGAGGGAGAGCCACATGCGTCCAGCGCGATAAAAAGGCGCGTTTTCCGCAAGGGCCAAGAGGCCCTCGATTGAAATGGATTGTCCGGGCAATAGTTCCGGTATTTCGCGAGAAAAACCACGCGAAAGGTGAATGCGAGCGCCGGTGTCGTCGAAAAACAGGATGTGCTCGTCGCCGATTTCGCTCTCGTGGAGGAATAGCCGAAAGGTTATACGCCGGCCCAATTCCGTCTTGGCGCCGTATGGCTTTGTCGAGGTGTTCTTGATTGTAAAACGCAATCGCGCAGCTTGCCCCGGACTCAGCGAATACAAAGATTCAATGTGCGATGCTTCGATGGGAAATCGGATCAAGAATCGTCCCAATTCGAAACTGCGGTGGTTCTCGTAATTCGTGAAGTCTCGGCGCACGTCGGGCACGTGCGCGCGATGCCGGACGACTTCTTCCTGGACGAGCGGATCGGAAGGTTTGGAAGGATGAAATGCCCCGAGACGCGCCGTGAGTTTTTCCGTAGTAAATGTGTGTCGCTGGCCTGCGCCGAGCGAAAAAGGCATCACGAGTTTTTCTTTTTCGGGGTAGACCCAGCCTTGTTCACGCAATGACAACTCCACTTTGCGCGTTGCTGGTGTGGGCATTGCACCGACGTTCATCACCTCGATTTCCGTGATGTGAATCAATTCATCGGGTTCGTAAATGCCGTCATCATTATCGCTATGATGCTTGAATCCCAAGAGTCGTAAATCGTAACGCTCGGGGTACGATTCCGTTTGTCCGTCCGACGTGACGTGAATGACGAATGAACCGACGGATCCAGATTGTCCCGGAACGAGAAATGCGGTTCCGGGCATGCCAGGATTGCCGGGTGGTCCGTCCGAACCTCCTGGATTGGAATGAGATGTGGTGCGGGTTTGTTGATTTCCGTCGCTATCGGTGTACGATTCTGATTCGGTCCACGAATACGAGCTGCCACCGGGGCCGCCAGATCCTCCCGCGCCGCCAGCACCATTCGATCCTGCTGCGCCGCCCGGTCCTCCGTCGACGCCATAACGGAGGAGCATGAGCAAATGGGTATCTTCGCGAGCAACTTCCGTAATGATCGCGCCGCCAGAACCGCCATTGGCGCCATTGGTGCCATTGCCGCCATATCCTCCGGTACCACCTGGGCCGCCATCTCCGCCACTCGAATACCGACTTGCGTCGGAGCCTGCAGTGCCGCGCGCGCCATTTCCGCCATTGCCCCCGGTACCTCCGTGTCCACCGTGTCCGCCGCGCGCGATGAGGTCGATGAATCCCGCCTCTCCTATCGCGACTGTACGAGACAAACGTTTTCGATTCCCGTCGGCGGTCGTGTAGTTTCCTCGAATCAAGACATTTTCTTGGGACGATGGATCCGGAGCCAACGTCGTTTGAATGACGCCAGCATCTTGGCCAACTTCTGCGGGGCCAGCAGGGCGACCGGATTGTCCGTTGGAACCCGGGTAGGTCCCGTGAGCACCATCCTGGCCATGTGCGCCCGTCAATCCAGGACGACCGGATACTTCAATGCGGGTAAGGGCATCTCCTTTGACTTCCGGCGCTGAATCCTGTTCCTCGCGGGCGCTCGTTCGATAGGCCATTTCGCGATTGTCACAGAAAACGAAAGGCTTGTCGAGAGCCATGTGCAGCGAAAGCGTGTGTAGTCAATCCGTCGTGGTGTCGCAAAATTGCTTGGAGGCAAGGTGCCGCGGGCAGTTCGAGAGCATCGGTCATGGCGGAGCAGGAATGGAATTGAGGCGCCCCTGGTTTTGAGGACCATAGCGGGAATATCGACGCATATGTATTTTTGAGCAACTATTGGGTTTGGCGGGGCGTGCCGGTCGTCGAGCAGTCGATCGCGGAGGAACCGAGCGACCTCTACAAATCGAGAATGGGGGTGGGTAATTT
>DAOMZH010000022.1:0-23366 GCA_035437985.1 Polyangium sp. (in: bacteria)
GAGCCGGCGTTTGCGTGGGAGCTGCGTACCGAGCTCGGGCGCCTTGGCTGCACAGTGCAGATCGTCGACGACGGCAACGCTGGGTTACAGAGCGCAGCCAACGACCGTCCCGATCTCATTCTGCTCTCCATCGAGCTGCCGCGGATGAATGGTTTTTCCGTCTGCAACAAGCTCAAGAAAGACCCCCAGCTCAAAGATGTCCCGCTCATCATCATGTCGAGTGATTCGAGCGACGAGACGTTCGAGCAGCACCGGCGTCTCAAGACCCGCGCCGAAGACTACGTGCGCAAGCCCATCGCACTCGGCGAACTCGTTGGACACATTCGTCGCCTCGTTCCCATCAACGCAGCCATCGAACCCGAAGAACTGCTCATCGACGAACCTGTTCTGTTCGACGACGAGATCGCGGATCTCGGTCTACCACCAGCAGCGCATGAAACTTCGGCAAAGAAAGCTCCGAGCGACGAAGTCGAGATCGATGATTTTCTCGGTGGGGCATTCGATCGGTTGATCGGAGACGAACAAAGCAAGAGCGTTCAGCCCGTGAACAAACCCGGGCCAAGTTTGACCTCGGATCCCGCGACAACCCCTGCGTTACCAGCACCGCCTCCGCCACCACCACCCATCGTTCTGCCGCCGTTGCCTCCACCACCTCCGCCCATCGCGCGGCCAGCTGTCCCGGTAGATCTCCCGCCACTGCCTCGTCCTCCTTCTGTTCCGCCTCCGTCTCGCAGCGTCCTTTCGAAAGGCCCGGTCACTGCTCGTTCCGCACCACCTCCTGCGCAGCATCAAGCATCGGAATCGCAAGAACTCGTCCTCACCGATGCCGTCGTCATCGATCAGCTGCGGGCCGAACTCGCGCGCAGCAAAGAAGAGATCACGCGACTGACGCTCTCCCTCGATGCGTCACGATCGACCGTCCAGCTCCTCGAATCGCGACAAGACTCGGACGAACTCGTCACGCTCAAACACGATCTCGAGGAACTCAAGGCCAAGTTGGCCGTCGCCAACGCCAGTGCAGCTGCGCGAACAAGCCCAAGCCGTGAATTTCTCGAGCTTCGCGAATCGCTCAACAACAAGGACAAAGAAATCGTCTTGCTGCGTGAGCAGCTGACCACGAAGGACAAGGAGCTCGTCGAGCTTCGTGAGTTTTCGTCGACGCTAGAGCGTGAGAAAAACGAGTTCGCGGAGCGCTTTACGGAGGTGGAACGGGTTTGTGACGAACTCGAAGCGACGGTCGAGAAGCTTCGGGAAGATCGCGATGTCCTCAGCATGCGCTCGGAGAACTTCGAGATCCTGACCTCGAAGCTCGAAGCCAAATTGCTCGCTCATGATGTCGACGCAGTAGCGCGCGTGAAAAATTTGGAGGCGCATGCGCGAGAGCAGGTCTCCGAACTCGAGACGCGTTTGCTTCAGGAAACGAAGCGGTACGAAACGGAACGAGCGAGTTTGATCGCGGAGCATGAAGCCCATGTCGCTTCACTCACGGAAAAACACGCGGGCCAGATACGAGCACTCGAAGCGGAGCATGCTGACGAAGTCGATGCGGCTCACGAAACTGAAATCGCCAACATTCGGCAGGAACACTTAGCGGAGATCGAGAAGGTTCGTCAGGAAAACCATTCCGCAATCGAAACGTTGCGCGCCGAGCATGCAGCGACTCTCGAAGCTGCGACAAGGGCGGGCGATGAACGTTTGGCGGCACGAAACCGGGAGTTTGCCGATGAGTGGGTGCGCGGAGCTGCGGAGCTCGAATCCCTTCATGCCGATGCCGTCAAGAAGGCCGAGCACGATGCAGCAGAGCGCGTGCGGGCGGAACTCGTCGATCATTACGAAAGCAAACTTCGGGACCTTGAAGGCCGGCATGCGACGGAGATCACGACCATGCGCGCCGAGCGGGATCGGGCCGTTGAAGAACTCGATGCTGCGTCTCGCTCAGCGGTTCAGGAACTTGATCGCCACGTGATTGGCTTGGGAGCGGATCTGCAAGACACGCGGATCAAGCTCGAAGAGACTGAAGAGCAGCGCGCGTTGCTGAATGCGGAAGTCGTGCGACTCAAGGGCGAACGTTCGTCGCAAATGGCGCACGTCGAACGACTCGAAAATGAACTACGGTCCCTGAAGACCGAGATCGCAACCGTTGGAGCTGAAAAGGATCGATTTGTCGCCGAAGCGGTGGCCAATGCTTCGCGGGCAACACGAATGCGTACGCGCTGGGAGCAGGATCGTTTGGCGCTCGAACATACGCGTGAGGCTTTGCAGCAAGCGGTGACGCGATTACAAGAGATCGAGAATCATCCGATCGACGCGGAGTAGAGTGGGCCGAGGTCCGCTACAAAGTGGCGTGGGCGCGGAATGCTTCGGGGAGAAGCGTGGCGAGTGTCGTCATGCGCGAGATGCTTGTCTCTCCGTCCGCTGATAGACGGATCGGCAAGTCGTTGGCAAATTCCGCAAGGGTTTGTCGGCACATCCCGCAAGGCGCTCCGAGTGGAGGGCTCTCGACGCTCGGACCGAGTCGCGATGTGCCTGGAGTGACGACCGCGATGGCGATGGGTGTGCGTTCTCCGGCTGCGATCATCTGGACGATGGCGGAGCGTTCGGCACAAATGGACAGACCGTAGGATGCATTTTCTACGTTGCAGCCAGCGAATGTTTGTCCAGACGAAGTAAGAATCGCAGCCCCGACGGAGTAGCCGGAATAAGGGGCGTGGGCGTGTTTGCGTACGTCGCGTGCTGCTTTGTCGAGAGCGTTCCAGTCGATGCCTGGAAAAAGTTGATCGTCGTTCAAGCCGTTCCTCGCGTTCAGATTCCCTTATCTCGTAGCGAATGGCCAATTTCGAGGATCCATTCGGAGAGCAAGGCGCGGAGACTTTTCTGTACTTGGCGCGCGGTTTGTTCGACTTCGGAGTGATCGAGCAGGCCGGTGCCGAGTCCCGCGGCGAGGTTGGTGATGACCGAGATCGCGCCACAGCGAACACCCATGTGTCGTAGCGCGATGACTTCATGCACCGTGCTCATGCCTACGGAGTCTGCGCCCATGGTTCGGAGCATGCGGATCTCGGCCGGGGTTTCATAGGACGGACCCAATAGGCCCGCGTAGACGCCTTCGTGCAAACGGACATCTTGTTTCTTCGCGGCGTCGAGAGCGAGTTTGGCGAGAGCATCGTCGTATGCATTCGTCATATCGGGGAAACGAGGGCCGATGGCGTCATCGTTTGTCCCGACGAGCGGGTTTGTGCCGGTGAGGTTGAGATGATCGCGAATGAGCATCAGGTCACCGGGTTGAAATCCGGCCCGGATACCTCCGGCTGCATTGGTCAACAGCGTGACGCGACATCCCAGGCGTGCGAGTAAGCGGACACCGAAGACGGATTGTTCGGGCGTATTGCCTTCGTACAGATGCGCGCGACCTTGGAGGCACGCGACCGGTACTCCGCCGGACAAACCCAAGACCAAGTTGCCTGCGTGACCCGCGACGGTCGAACGGGGCATGGAGGGGATGGTGCTGTAGGGAATCGATACCCGGACGTCGAGGGTATCGGCCCAAGCTCCGAGTCCCGAACCGAGGACGATGCCGACGAGTGGACCGGTCGAACTGTGGTTGCGGATGGCAGAGACGGCTTGATCAAGCTGTGAACGAAGGCTCATGCGGCCAAGCCTAGTACAGGCCAACGTGATGGGTAAACGGCTGGGGCATGTGGGCCGGGGTTTTTCCTAGCGCGATCGTCGCTTGATACGTGCAGTTCGAGATCGGTCGTGGTACCGTGCGCGCCCCTGCGAGTCTCGAAGGTGAATCTGATGTCCAGCACGTTTCAAGAGTTTCTCAAGACCAAGTCGATCGATCCGCGCAGGATCATTCCCGTTTCGCACGAGCTCGAGAGCTTGCGTCCGGAAGATCGAGCCATTCGTTTGACCAAGCGTCTTGCGCGCAAGAGTGAGGATGGGGCGAAGAAGAAGGAAGGGCTGAAGAAGCCGCGAAGTGGTCGTCCGATCACGCAGCGCGCTTTGGCTGCAGCTCTGGCGGGCAAGCCCGTGAGTGGCCCCACGAAGACGCGATTTGTACGCGCGGTCAACAAGCTTCTCGAGATCAAGAAGCAAGACCCCACCAACCTGCACGCCCTCTTCCCCGGTCAGAAGAAAAGCGCAGCCTGATTTGCGCACCGCGTGATGCGGCGCGACAAGTCTTCGCGATGCGAGCAGAGCAAACGAAAACTAAAGTTTGCTCGTGCCTCGATACGTCGTGTGTCGTTTGGTCAGATCGAGAAGGTCTGCACCGACGAGAGCCACAGCCAATCCCACAGCGATGTAGATCATGCCCAACACGGTCACCTTGGTGCCGAGGTTGGGCAAAGTTTTCGACTTCGGATTTTTTTCACGTTTGGCATGAATGCGGTACGGGTGATCTGCAACTGACCATTTCGTGCACGCAGTTGTGCAAATTGAGGCGGCCGTCCCCCGGCTCCGAGTATCGAACGGCATGGATGTCGTAGACGAACTCGTTCGGCGTTCTCGCGCTGGTGATCGCGCAGCTTTTGCGCAGCTCTATCGCGAATACCGACAATCCATCGCTCGTTTGGTTTTTCGGATGACCGGGAGGTCGAACGAAGTCGAAGACACGGTCCAAGAAGTCTTCCTTCAAGCGTATCGAAGCTTGGGAGATTTTCGTGGCCAATCAAAATTCTCGACGTGGCTCCATCGCGTCGCAGTCAACGTGATCCTCATGGCCCGTCGGGCGTATCACAAGCGCCCGAATGTCCTTGACACACCGTTCGAACCCGAACGATCGGCGGATCAACGACTGCTGCCTGATGAGGATGCGTCGCGTTTACGTCGCGTAGCGGCGTTTCGCAGCTTGCTCGAAAAGATCCCGGAGAAAAAACGGGTCGTCTACATCTTGCACGATATCGAGGGTTTGCCCCCGACCGAGATCGCTGCAATCGTGGATGCACCTGTGCTCACGGTACGCACGAGACTTTTCTACGCGCGTCGTGAGCTCATCAAACTGATGAAAAGAGATCCGGTCTTGGCGCAGTTGGTCGACGAGATCGCGCTGGATGCACGACAAACAGACGAACCCCTTTCCGCACCGGGTGAGGAGGAATGATGAGTACGCAGGAATCTGAAGAACGAGCTCTCGAAGTGATGCGGAAAGAGCTGGCATCCGAGCGAATGCCTGAATTGCCTTGGGATGACATGGAACGCGATCTCATGGCGCGACTCGACGACGCTCCCATGACGTCTCTTCCTCGCTCCCTCGATGCCCGAGTCGATGATGTTCCGAACTCGTACGTTCCTGACGTACGCTCCCAGTTTGTCCGGGTTTCATTCGTGGTTCTCGCTGCTGCTGCTTGCTTTGCGCTCGTTTGGTTCTCGCCTCTGATGCGTGGTCCATCCGCAGCGAATTCAGCAGCAACGCCGCCCGTCGAAGCTCCGCTGAGCACGGAAGCTCCGACGACGCTGGTTTCTCCCGACGTACCCAAGATGGACAACGCTCCAAAGCCGCAACCGTCTCCTGCGGTCACTGTCGAAGCGCCGTTGCGCAGCCTCACGGCGGATGACGTCAAGAAGGCGTTTCTCAAGTGCGTTGAGCTGGACAAACATTACGGCAAAGCTGCTGCGGCCAAACTCAAGGGCGCAAAGTTGACCGTTTTCCTCGAACCCGATGGACGCGTTGCCCGCATCGGGTTTGACCCGGCAATCGACGTCAAAGCGATGGAATGCTTCCGGGAAGATTGGCGCTCCGGAAAGTTCGTTGGAAAGACCAACCCCGTCACGATTCGGTTCTGAACGACAAACCCGCCGCGATGCGGATCTGAACGACAAACCCCTTCAAATCCGAATCATTTCTCGCCGTACATGGACGGAGGCGCGTTGCGCAGCAACTCCGTGAGCGTGTGCGTGTCGCGCACACCCATCAAACCAAACTGCAATCCCATCCCGGTTACCTCGGTCCAGCGCACTGTCCCGGATACGCGGATAGGTTGCTTTAACGTCGGAACCATCAGCTCTACAGGCACAACGCTCGCAAACGGCGCAAAGGTGTCTGTTTCGACAAACATGCCGCCGATGCTCATGTCGCGCGACATAGCTTCGATGCGTCGGCCATCAGCGAGCTGAAAGGCCACGGGGATTCGAACTTCTTTACGTGGGTGTCTGCGTTTCTCGGACACTTTGTCTCCTCGCCCAACGTGACCGTTCTACAATACTGTGCAGGAGGCTCTTCTTTGGTGGCAAAAAGCGATCGAAGTGGGGTTTGGGGCAGAAGGCGCCGAAGGCGACCTGAAGCCTCAAATGTTCAGCCTGCAAGTCGAGATCAGCGGTCGGATGGCATCGGTCGGCACTTCGAAGGTTGGCAACCAGGACTCGTTGCTGTCCTTCTTGCTGGAATCGTCGCACTTCTTGCGGTTCCTCGTTCTGTCGAGCCTCGCGAACTACCTCTGCCGGTGCCGGATGTTCAGGCGTTGCGGCGCGTCGCGCAAGCTGACGACGACGCCGTGCAAGCCATCCAAAAAAGCCCACTCGATCCCGATGTCCGCGCGGTTGGATCGCTCCTACGTGCTTTCGGTACCGCTGATGCATCGCGTGATGACGCAATGCTCGTCCAACTTCGTTCACGTATCTCGTCCGCAGTGCTTCAGGCCCGAACCCAAGGCGATGAGCAGCTCGTCGCTTTGCGTGCATTTCAGTTGCACGCGTTTCTGCGCGAAGTTCGTCATTTCGTATCGACCGGAGAAAGCACCGACGAACTCGTCGAACTTGCTGGATCTTTTCCGGATCTGTTGATGCGCAACGGGTGGTGTGAAGGGTCGCATCCGTGCACGATGCACATGGGCGAGCCTGCACTACGCGCGCTATTCAAGCGGAGATGGAATGAGATCAGTGGTCTTGGTGGAGAACGGTTTGACCTGACGCTCGATGAACATCGCGCTTTTTACGAATTTCTGTTGCGCTATCCACCACGACAAACCGAAGCCCACGAGGCTTCACCATCCGCGAGTTTCGACGGCGCGTACTTCATGCGCAAAGTAGATGAACTCAGCGCCCTCGATCCGACGTATCCAAAACTCTTGGCTCGAGGAATCATTCAGTTTCGTACGGGTGACTATCGTCGAGCGGCGGAATCGTTTTCGACGTTCATCGACGCCTCGCCTGACGGTCCATGGGCAATACGCGCACAAAATCACCTTCGGGCCGCACTCGAACACACCCAGGTCGAGCCCCCTTGACCCGGATCCATCACGAGATCCATGACCGCAGGATTCCAACGCGAAGTTTGACGTAGCGATTTCGCGACGGTTCTGGAAAAGTATCTTGCGAAAGTTGTCGCCAACTCTTGGCCTCCGCTCTCGCCATCTCGGATTCCACGCCTGCAGTTACTCGTGGGTTCGAGCGAGATCGGGGGCAGTCAGCGCGCAGTTCGGAGTTTTTCTCCCATGGGCAACATCACTCGCCATGTTTTCATGAACGTGAACGACATCCGTTTTCACGTCACGGATGCCGGCCACGGATTCCCCGTCATTCTCCTGCATGGATTTCCCGAGCTTTGGTACTCGTGGCGCCGACAAATCGACGTCTTGGCCGAGAGCCATTTTCGCGTCATTGCCCCGGATCTCCGTGGTTATGGCGGTACGGATGCTCCTGAAGAGATTGATTCCTACGTAATGCGCAATCTTTGCGAGGATCTCGTCGGCATTTGCGATGAACTCGGTTTCGACAAAGTTGCCATCGTTGGACATGATTTTGGTGGCGCTCTTGCCTGGCAGTTTGCCCTGCGGCATCCTGAACGAACCGAGCGTGTTGTCAGTCTCAACACCCCGCACCTCGCACCTCCAGCTGTTCCTCCGACTGAGGCGTGGCGCGATCGGTTTGGCCTGACAGACGAGACGTGTTTTCATCGGTACGTGCAACAGCCCGGCGTGGCTGAAGTCGAGCTCGAGGCCGATGCGCGGATCACGTTTCAAAAGCTGATGCGTTCGTCGCGTTATGCGGAAGATCTTTGGTCATTCGCGACCGTTTCTGGTGATGGCAGCTCGCTCCTCGGCAACATCGGAATGGGCGATTCGGTGGTCCCCAAAGTCGAATTGGAGACGTTTATTCGCACGTTCAAAAGAACGGGATTTCGCGGGGCGCTCAATTGGTTCCGCGCGGTCGACAAGTCATGGGAAGAAGAGCGCGCGTTACCCACACACGAAATTGATTTTCCCGCAATGCTGATCGCTCCCCGAAGAGACAAACTCAATCCGCCCGAATTGGCTGAGCAGACGCGGGCCCTCGTGAAAAACCTCCGCATCGAATATCTCGATTGCGGGCATTGGACTCAGCAGGAAAAATCCGCGGACGTGACCAGGCTCTTGATTGATTTTCTCGGGGATTTGCGGAGTTCGTCCGAGGAATGAGCGGCGTTTGTCGAGCACGACCGATTGCAAAGATCGGTCGTATCTGACGATTCCGAATCAGCTGGGCATCTGGGGCTCGAACAGGGAAATGACTGCTCCCCACGGGTCGCTGATGATTGCCATTTGACCCACACCCGGAACGTTGATTTCACCGGCGAGGATCTTGGCGCCGAGTTTTTCGGCTTTGGCGCGCGATTCTTGCAGATTCGCGACGACCACATGCGTTGTCCAATGGCTTGGTGCACCGCCTTGGGGGGGATCGACATCGGCAATGGTTTCGCCGCTGTTTGTCGCAAAAAACAGTCCCGGGGCATCTCCAAACTTGCCGCGCGTCCATCCGACGACGGCGCTATAAAAAGCGAGGGCGCGTTCGCCATCGTGCGCAGTGAGCGAATCCCAGCAGAAATCGCCTAGTCCGGGCATTTCGCGGGCTGGCCCGTCGCCATTCGCGTCGCGATAAAGGACGAATCCAGCGCCTTCGGGATCGAGCACATTGGCGAAGCGCCCGACGTGAGGAATATCAACGGGGTCGCAGGGGACTTTGCCCCCATGTTCCTTGGCCAATTTGATCGCTTCGTCGACATCGGGCACCGAGACGTATCCGCACCAATGCGCCGGAATGCCTTCATTAGGGCTTATCTCGAAGATCCCCCCTTGTTCGCGGCCATTGGCGTCGACGAGCCGATAGAGTCGATTCCCGCTGATTTGCGTGTGGCGGATCGTCCAGCCCAGGAGTTCCGTGTAAAACTTCTCGGCGCCTGCGCCATCGGGCGTCATGAGTTCATGCCAAACGAAATTCCCATGTCGATACGTGGATCGTGTCATTCTTTGCTCCCAGAAAAACCGCTGCTTTGCCAGCGCGGTATCGTGGCGCTCATCTTAAGTGGCGGTTCAGGTGTGGTCAAGCTCGAAGAATTGTTTTGGCGAGAAAAACGATTCTCGGGGCAGTTGGGAGCCAGGAGAAGCTCGTGCAGCTGTTGCGGTGTCGAGAAATTGCCTCGACGCTCGACATGGTCGTGTCATATGGAGATATCGCGTAGGGAATGTTCTTCCTTGACAGCTTATTCTATAAGCCTATGGTGCGTGTTCAATGCGCTATCGCCACGCCGAACGACGCCTGCTGCTCGTAGGGCTTGCTTGCCTCACGTTCTTCCTTTTTGCATGCAAGAAGGACACCTCGAGCTCTGCGAATGGTGGCAAAACCCAGACCAAACTCGTTTTGAACTGGGTAGCGGATCCGGAATTTGGTGGATTTTACGCCGCGCGTGAAGGTGGTGCGTTTGCCAAAGAGAACCTCGACGTGGAGATCGTCGAAGGGGGCGCAGGCGTGCCGGTGGTGCAAATGGTGGCCACGGGGCAGGCCGATTTCGGCATCTCGGGGGCCGACGAGGTCCTCATTGCTCGGGCGCGAGGCGCCGACATCATTCCTCTTTTCGCGGTGTTTCAGACGTCTCCTCAAGCCATCATGGCGCATGCTTCGCGTGGAGCCAAAGGCATTTCGGATATCCTCGCTTCGGGCGGCGTCGTTGCGCTCGAGGCTGGATTGCCTTATGCCGCGTTTCTCAAAAAGAAGTACGGTTTTGACAAGGCCAAAATCGTTCCGTACGATGGCGGCGTAGCGCGTTTTCTCGCCGATAAAGACTATGCGCAGCAGTGTTTCATCACCTCGGAACCGCTCGCGGCCAAAAAACAGGGCGGTGATCCCGCTACGTTTCTCATCGCGGACGAAGGGTACAATCCGTATCTCGTCATTGGTATCACCAGGCGCGAATTGTGGACGCAAAAGCCCGATTTGGTGCGTGCTTTCCGTCGGGCTGCATTGGCCGGCTGGCGCAGCTACTTGGACGACCCAGGTCCAACCAATGCCTTCATCATGAAGCGTAATTCGACGCTCACGGCCGATACCATCTCCACCATGGCCGAAACGCAAAAGCCGCTCATCGAAACCGCAGATACGCGAACCAAAGGCATCGGGGCCATGTCTCGGGAGCGCTGGACGCAGGTCATGAACCAGCTCGTCGACCTGAAAATCCTCGACAAACCAGTTTCACTTGACGAATTATTGGTTGCTGTCGAGTAGCGCCCCCAATACCGATCATTCTTATGGCCTTGCCGAAGCCCGCTACCAAAATCACTGAATTCGACGCCCATTATTGGACGCCGACCGACTCACGCATCCCGGAGCACGTTTCCTTCCGGGAACGGCAAATGATCGGGCGCACTTATGAATTCAATGGTTTGCGACTGACCTGTCCTCCAGGCATCTACCAACCTGATGAATTCAGTTCGACGCGTTTCATGCTCCGCGAATTGTTCATGTCCGCCCACCTTTATGGGCCACGCGTGCTCGATGTGGGGACGGGCTCGGGTGCGCTGGCCCTCACGCTCGCACGGCTGGGAAAAACGGTAACGGCCATCGATATCGATTCCGAAGCTGTGGAATGCGCTCGGGTCAATGCGACGGAAAATGGCCTCTCTGTCGATTTTCGTTGCTCGAACCTATTCGAAGCGGTTGCTGGTGAGCAGTTTGACCTCATTCTCTTTAATGCGCCTTTGCGCCATGGCGAGATCGAACAGCCCGTTGATCGGATTGCTTGTGACCCGGGTGGTGCGCTGCTGCTTAGGTTTCTGCGCGAGGCTCCAAAGTACCTTGCGCCCAAAGGGGCGATTATTCTGGTCGCGTCGAGTGCGGGTCGGCGCGAGACGTACATCGAAGGGCTCCGCGGGCTGGAACATCGCGTAATTGCAGCAGAATATTCACAGGTTGCGGGCGGTTACCGCTGGCTCTTGCATATCGAGCACAGCGGTTCCGAAATTGGCGGCTGAAGTTCAATTATCCGACGAGGCCAGGTAATGGCCCAGACGAACTATCGCCAAAGGCCGACAAACCATCGCCCATGGCATTTGCGATCGAGACGAAGAGTTTTCCGTGGCGCTCGTAGCCGTATTGCAATAAGCGGCCGGTAGAAATCGAGCCTCCACCACGACCTGCAAGGATAAACGGCATATCGTCGTGTAAATGCGTATTGCCGTCGCAGACTTCGCTGCACAACACGACGATGCTATGGTCGAGCATCGTGCCGCCGTCTTCGGGACGTTTTTTGAGTTCGTCGAGCAGATACGCGAATTGCGCCACCCACCACGTGCATTGCTGAACGAACGCTTTGAATTCTCCCTTTGTGTAATCATGGCTCGCTCCGTAATGCGATGCTTGATGGCTCCGCATGTCGAAGTTTGGTGTGTACAGATCCGTGCCCGGAAAACGGCTCATAATGAGCTCACTCGTATGCACCGAACCTTGAATGACTCCCACTTTGGTCAATCCGCACGCCATCGCGAGCACCATCAGGTCGATTTGCGACTTCAAAATGTTTGGGAACTTGTCGTCGCGATAGAGTTCACCGTCGGTGAATGCCGCGCTATCCAGGGTCGGATTGTCGCACGTGGCCACGGGAACGACGCCCCCGCCTTTGATGCGTTTTTCGACCTCCCGTAATGATTCGAGGTGCAAATCGAGTTTGGACTTTTCAATGGATCCAAGCTGAGCGCGTAATGTTTCGACGTCTCCAATCACATTGTCGATGATTGTGGCCTTGGTCGGGTCCACTTGCGGCGTCGTTCCTCCGCCAGCAATCGAGCCAAAGAGGTTGTCGAAAGCTTTGCGCGGATTGTCTTCCGGCGTAATGCTTTGTCCAGCGCTCGGATAACTAATGTGTTTGTCCCCGGAGGCATTGTTTTGATTGGCCATCGCCCCGAGGTACAGATGCCGATACGGTGCGCTTGCTCCGACCGTGCGCGCGAGGTAATGGTCGATCGATTCGCCATTACCTCCGTCGACGGCCGTGAGGAGTTTTTTCGCGCCCCCGGGATGACTACCAGCGTCGGTAGAGCCCATACTGAGTCCGCGGAAAAAGACGCAATCGTTTTGGAAGGGCAAAAGAGGGGCGAGCACTTCCGGCAATTGGAAATTGGTTTCCGAGCCTGTGGCGTGGAATTTCGAGGGATCGCCATTTTGGCTCGGACCTGGAACTCCATCGGGGAAATAGAAGAAAATGACCCGTTTGGCGACTCCACCAGCCTGGGTTTTTCGTGGACGCAGCAGATTGACGAAGGGCAGAGCAATTGCCGCAGCTCCCAGGCCCTTGATGAGGCGACGACGATTGGGGATATTGGGTTTCATTGCTGCAGCTCCTTATTTCCTAATCCTGAAAGCATCGGACGCGAGCACGGTCACCACGAGCTCCCGCATGTCCCAACCACTGGACTCGAATGATTTCTCGAAATTGCGCAGAGCACATAGGTCGCTCACGCTTTCTTCGCGCCCCGTCGTGAATCGATGCACTTGCGCGGCAAAACAGGCCTTGGCGCTGTGACTCTCCGCTAAAATCGCGGCCAGTTCGGGCAGCGTCGCATAAGGAGACGTGGTTTTCGTCCCCATGCCTTCGACATCGTTCATGTTTCCGGAAGCATCGATGGGTTTTCCGTTCTCGTTGTCGCGATATTTCCCAATCGCATCGAACCGTTCGAACCCGAATCCCACGTCGTCGATGTATTGATGGCAGGAACGACAAACCGTATCGGCCGTATGTTGGGCAAAGCGTTCCCGCGTCGTCGCGTTGGGATCGATATCTGGCACGCCCCCCGCATTGGCCGGAGGTTGCCCGAATTCCTGGCATAAAAGCGTCTCGCGCACGAAAAGCCCCCGACGAATGGGCGACGATTGATCCGAATGCGCATAACTGGCCAGCACACTGCCATGCCCAAGCAATCCCGCCCGACGTTCCGCAGGCTGGTCGACTTTCGTCATGGTTTGGCCAAGTCCCGTGGGCAAACCATAAACAGAAGCCGTGGCATCATTGGCAAATGTGTATCCACTCGTGAGCAATTCTGGATATTTGCCCGTGCCGTCGAACATCACGTGCGTCACGAAGCGCTTTGTTTCCTCCGCAAAACCTTGCCGCTGCGCCAGTCCGTAGCTCGGGAAAAGCGACGTGCTCTTGTCGGCCGTCAAAACGCGCTCCACGCCGAGCCATTGCAATGCAAACGTACCCATGATTTCTCGCGCCCGCGCATCAGCGAGCAAGCGTCGGGCTTGTTCAGCCACACCTGCGGCATTGCCGAGTTTTCCGGACTTGGCCGCCTCGAAAAGCTGCGTATCGGGCATCGTTCCCCAGAGCGAATACGAAAGAGCCGAGGCGACTTCGTAGGGACTCAAAGCAAACGTTCCATCACCTCGCGGCGCACCAATCTCGAAGCGATACAAGAAGTACGGGGATGAAAGAAAAACTTGCAGCGCGACGCGCACGCCATCCGTGAAACTACCTTGCCCCGTGACGAGCCCCGTATATTTCGCTACTTCGGGATCCGTGAGTGGTCGACGAAACACGCGCTCACCGAAGGCCGTGACAAACGTTCGGGCGCAGCCACTTGGATCGGCGTTGTAGTCGCAAGGAACGATTTTGCCAATGTTTTCCACGCCTTTTTGCGCCAAAGCTTCGGCAGCTTTCATGTACTGCTCGATATGCGAACTCGTCACGAGACCTGCATCCACGTTGTCGTCATAGCCGAATCCTTTGGGCCGACTTTCCACGGGGAAATCTTTCGCCCAATTATAAGCTCCGCCATTCGAACCGCCCGCGGCGTCGCATCCGAGCGTCAATACGGAATTGCTCCCGCCAAAACCATCAGGAATTTTGACCGGATTGGCAGGATCCGGAATCCAATTTGTTTCGTCGAGGACGAACTTGTATTGGTAGGTGCCGTTTTGCAACGTGTGCTTGGCATAGTAGAGTTTTTTTCCGGGAACGTAGGTCATGGTATACCCGCCCGCGGCAATCGTTCCCGGCCAACCATTAAATTCACCGGCTACGTGCACCGATCCATACGTCGTATCGCTCGGCAAGATGAACGTTTGCAGATTGCAAGGATCCGCCACACATGTTCCGCCGACGCACGAAGCTTTTTGCACGTCACAATCACCATCGGTGCTGCATGTCGCGCCAGATGGTCCCGACAAACCAAACAGATCGTTCACCGTGGCGTTGTATTCGCGTCGATTCAGCAAACGTAATTTTCGTGGCCCGAAAGATGGCGTATCGCATGCACTTTCGAGGCTCAAAATAAACGCAGCCACATCTTGGGCACAACTATCGACACACCGAGCCGGATCGAATTTCGGCATTGTCGTATCGATAAGCTGCACCAGCGTGTCGGCCCCTCGCGTCCAAGGCACGAGACGTGGAGCTGTTGCGCCTTCGCCGAGTCTTCCGTGGCAAGAAGCACACAATTTTTGATAAAGTTCTTCCCCTGTCGCGGCATTACCAGGCAGTGGTTCATTTACAGCCGGATCGCTACACGCGCCGGCAAGAAGAAAAGACGCGCCGAAGGCTGGGATCAAATACCACGCAGCGGCGTTACGAAAAACTTTGCGCACGGGACCCTCACAAGGACGTGGACGGTCCGAATGGGCCACTTTTCCAGGCGAAAGTCAATCGATTTTTGTTGGACGAGGATTACGTGAAGAGTTCATCGAACGTTCCGCTGACTTCGCCCAGCGGTTTGTCGATACCAACTGCTTTCATCGCGGTGGAAACGGCTTCGCAAGGATGCCTTCCTGTGGCTTTGATATGCTGTCCCGGCGATGTATGGAGCCCGCCGGCTTTTCCACCGACGAGAACCAACATGTTTTCGGACGAATGGGCCTCGCCGATTTTGCCTTGCTCGGGGTCTTCACCCCAACCGCCCTCGAACGTCATGACCAGCGCCGTGTGATCGAGAATGGGCGATCCATCGCTGTCTTGGGTATCTCGCAAGCGTTGAATGAGCCGAGCCCAGTGTTTTACGTGCCAAGCTACGCCTTTGGCGAGTTCGACTTGTCCTGTTGCTCCGCCACCCATGCTGTAATGGCTGATTTCGTGCAAATCGCTCGATGCGCCGGTGACGGGTTTCATGTTCAAGAAGCATTGGCCGTACGTGAACATGAAGGACGCGACTCGCGACAAATCGCAACAGAACGCCATGTAAATCAGGTCGCCCATAATCGTCGCCCGTTTTTCTTCGTCGCTATACGCACCACCTGCGGCATAGGCGTCCGTGTAATTGCCCGTAGCCGGCGGTTCGACCGCGTCACCAATGAGTGGATCATCGCCCGGATCCGGCAATTGCATACACGTTGCCGTCATGGGAGGAGCGGTTTGGTCGAGCTTCAATTCGAGGGCTCGCAATTCGTCGAAATGGCGCTGCATGCGGACTTGATCGGCTTTTCCGAGTTTCGGAATCAGCGATTGCGCATCGCCACGCACCAAATCGATGATGCTTTTTCGCCGTTCGAGCAATTGTTTCGCTTTTTCGGCTTCTTGCGGATCGGGCGGCGTAAATCCGGTGAAGAGCGATTGGTACGCAACACGGGGACTCGAAATGGGCGGTACGTCTTCCAACGTGCCATTGACGATTCGGGCTGAAATGGTGCCTCGTGCGCCGCCTGTGCCATTGTCGCCCCGATAATAGGCCGCTTGCACGCGATAGGGTAAGACCTTCTTGTCTGTCCCGGCGTGCAAAAGATCGGCCACGATTTGATCATTCGTCGGCCCCTGGAGGTATTCATGATTGTCATTCAATGCCGAACGTAGCCCCGTCGCCAAAATCGCCGGGGTGCTCGAATGCCATTGAATGACGCGTTCACCTGGTCCGGGCGTTGCGTTCCAGCCAATGTAGAGCCCGGAAATGGCCGAAACGACGTCCGCTACGCCCAAATCGCCAAGAGGTTGCAGACCCACCGAAAGATTGTCTTTCAAAGGGCCGACATTCAGGGGGACGACGGAATCGCCGCCACTGAATCCAATCGATGTGCCTCCGAAGCCAAACACGTAACGATTGGGCGGAGCTGCGGCTTTGGCTGATTTCGACGCGAAGTACTCGAGAAATGGCAGCGTCATGATCACGCCCCCGAGTCCGCGCAAGAACACGCGCCTTCCGCGAATTCCGCTGGCATGATGCACTGGAGAATCGGCGTTGTTTTTCCTGATCATTGGACGGCCTCCTCTCGGCGGAAACGAATCGCGTCGCTCGTCACGAAATCCAGAATGAATTGATCGAGGCGCAAGCCTCCTTGTGCGGAAGCATCGGCCACCAACCGATCCAGCAATGCCTGGTCGTGAGAATCGAGTGTCGTGCGTCCGGCGCCATAACGATACAGCTGCTCGGCGACGCATTGATCCACGCCACCAGCCTTCAGCATCATATCGGCGAGCTCCGCCGGGCCATTAAAATTGCCGACGCCATCGAAAACCCCGTTTCCGTCGATGACGCAATCAGGACGGTTTGGCTCGGTATCACGATAACGTCCTGCTGCATCGTAACGTTCGAGGCCAAAACCGATGGGATCCATGAGCGCGTGACAATTTTTGCAGCCGCTCGTCGTCGACATGAAATACCGTTCGCTCTTGCAAGCATTCGGATCGCCAGCATTGGGCGGCATATCGACGTTGACCATCAATTCTGGCGGTGGTTTGGGGATGACCTGGCAAAAGAGCCGCGTGCGCACCAAAAGCCCTCGTTGCGTCGGGCTCGTGTCGCCGAATTTCGACACCGCCGACAAGAACGTGGCTTGGGAAAGAATACCTTTACGTCCGCTCGTCCCATAAGAAACCCATCCGGGACTGGCGCCCGGCGAGGGCAACCCGTAATGCGTAGCTAGGTCTGGAGTGACAAACGTCTCATCCGACGTCAACATATCGGTCCACGGGCGCTTTTCATCGAAAATGATTCGAGAAATCAGGGCATCTGTTTCGCCGCGCATGTCGGCAGAAATGCCCGTGTTCGCTAATGTGGAATAACCGAGCCACAATTCGTGAAAACGGCTCATGCGCGATTTGGCTCGGTCTTCTTGAAAGAGTTTTTCCGCGGCGGCATGCAGGCCATCGGCCGTTGCGAGTTTGCCCCCGGCGACATCATCGAGCAGCCAATCTTCGGGCGTGCTCCCGGTAATGAAATACGACAGGCGTGTCGCAACTTCGTAATCGTCGAGCTTGTTCACGCCGGGGCTTCCGGCGACCGGTGTGCCAATTTCGACGCGATACAGAAACGCGGGATGCTGAAAGAACGCGCGAATGGCCGAATCGACGGCGGTGTAGAAATCACCCGAAATTGTGGCGTGCGCGAGAAATCCAGCAAATTTGTCGATTTCCGCGGTTGCTAGGGGACGTCGAAATGCCTTGCGTCCAAACGTGCTCACGAACGAACGAAAGCATGTTGCATCCGCGGGACCCGACGGCGCGCAGCCCACGAGTTTGTCTCGTAATGCCGTATCCGCCAAAACTCCGGTGGCGATGTCTCCGGCCAAAAGGTCCGCGCCTTGAATCAGAGCTTCGGATGCTTTTTGGTAGGTGAAATCGTTGTCAAAAGGCAAGAGCGGGTCGATCGGCAAGATTTCGCGCACATTGACCGGGACGAATCCGACGAGATCTTGAACCGTCGTTGCGTACTCTTGCGCGGTCAATCGCCGCAAGCCGCTGACGGCAATCTCGCTTTCAACTTCCTCCCCAATGGAGCTCCCACTTGGGTCTCCAATAATGCCGAAGCATCCACCCGTCCCCAGTAAACCGATGATAATAAGCGGAAGCAATGGTCCTTGACCTGACTTGCGTCGCGTCATGAAGCACCTCGTCTCGGGCCAGAAATTCAACGTGTATCAAGTTTGCGTGCCGTTGAGAAGTGATTTATGACCACCGGATGCAGTTTCCACGCGCTCTTGCCAAGCATCTGCTATCGGGCTTTGGGGCACTTTTTGTGCTCGGTGGTTGTGCGTGGTCGCCATTCGCACCAGACAAGGATAAGGCTGACGCAGGGACTGCTGATGCTGCAGCGGAGCGAGAGCACTGCACGATGAAACTATCCGCATGTCGCAATAGCTGCTATAACGCCGGAGCTGGCCCCAAGTGCATCGCGTGCTGTACCCGAAATGCGGAATCTTGCGACATCGGTGGGAGCTACAGCTTCTACTCGTGCCCAGACGAGGAGTAGCTGCATGAAAAACTTCTCGAAAATGATCTTTGTGGTGCTGATTCTAGTTTTCGGCAGCGGCTGTCGCGAGCAAGATAAACCAAGACGAAAATGGGCGGAGACCGACGGCGCGATTGTCCAGCGGCCTGAATGCAGCGAACCGAATTACAACTGTGAAAAAGACTGCTACGTGCGTCAAGCCAGTCCGGCGTGTGACCGATGTTGCCTCGACCAGGACTATCTATGCGAGGTAGGGCGCCCGTACGACATTTCCGTTTGCAAAGGCTCACGCTGACTCCCTTTGCACTTCTTCACGAACCTCCCGCGTTTTGCTTCACATCACATCGCCATCCTTGTCCCCGCAGCCATTTGCTTGTACCTTGCGGAGGTGGCCTTGCGTGTTCTACTCATCGACGACGACGTCCGCCTATTCGATTTGCTCTCCACCTATCTCGGGCAAAACGATTTTCACGTGACTGCGGCCCACGACGGCCCCCGAGGACTCGCAGCTCTCGAAGCTGGAACCTTCGACGTCGTATTGCTCGACCTCATGATGCCTGGTATGGACGGCATCGAGGTTTGTCGGAGAATACGCCTAAAAAGCAATGTCCCGGTGCTCATGTTGACCGCGCGTGGCGATGAAACCGATCGCGTCGTGGGCCTCGAAATGGGCGCTGACGATTACATTGCAAAACCCTTCAGCCCCCGCGAGCTCGTTGCCCGCATCAAAGCCGTATTGCGGCGCGCCCGTCCAGATGTCGTCGGCGAACGACTCATTGCCGGCGATATCGTCGTCGATCTTGGGCAACGCACGGTCACGAAAGACGGTCAACCCGTCGATTTGACGGGCCTCGAATTCGATTTGCTTTGCGCCCTCGCACGCCGTCCCGGGCGCGTGGTCGCGCGTGATGCATTGCTTTCCGAAGCCGGGCGCGGCGATGTCACCGTTGGAGAACGCACCGTCGACGTTCATGTGTCGCATTTGCGGCAAAAGCTCGGTGATGATCCCCGGTCACCAAAACTCATCAAGACCGTACGGGGCATTGGGTACGTTTTGGCGAAAGAATAAAAGTGAATCGCTTATCGTGTTATGTCCGAGCCCGCTTGCAGCGCCGACTTTTCGTCTGGTTTGGTGTGGCCATTCTTTTGTCTGGAGTCGTTTTTTCCCTCGTTACGTTTGCTTTTTCGGCCTCCAGCGGTACCGGTTGGTCCCAAGAAATGAATCGGGCGCGCGTCTTCGTCGGCGGACGTTTTGCTGAAGTCTGGGACAAACCCGAGGCCCGTGAATCCCTCGGTCGCGTAGTCGCTCGCGATCTCGAAGTCACCGTCACTGTCATCGACGCCCGGGGCCAA
Organism: Polyangium sp. (in: bacteria); assembly: GCA_035437985.1. Lineage (GTDB taxonomy): Bacteria > Myxococcota_A > Polyangia > Polyangiales > Polyangiaceae > Polyangium. The sequence goes on from DAOMZH010000022.1 coordinate 19,749, forward strand.
ATTCTTGGCGCTTACGGAAAACCTTGCCATCGAACGTCGTTTGAAGCTCCGGTCATGCAAGCGGACCGAATGTTGGGCACCATTGCCATTTGTGCGGAAAGAAATCGGCATATCTTTGCATTTCGTTGGTTTGCCCCGCTGCTCGCTGCCGGCATTTTGCTTTGGGCATTGTCGGGCATGGTTGCTCGACGTTTGTCTCGGCCGCTCGAAGATTTGGCGCGAATGGCCGTCGACATTGGTCGGGGAAAGTATGATTCTCGCGTCCGCGTAGGTCGTCATGGCCACGGCGAAGTGCTTCTTTTGGCCGACGCCATGAATGACATGGCTGCCCGCATCGGGCGCCAAATGAGCGATCAGCGTGAACTCTTGGCGGCAGTTTCGCACGAAATGCGCACGCCGCTCGGGCGAATTCGGATCCTCACGGAACTCGCTCGCGACGGCGTCAACATCGACAAATATTTGGACGATCTCGATCGCGAAGTCGTCGAAATGGACGCGCTCGTTGGCGATTTGCTCGCTTCGAGTCGCATCGATTTCACCGCGTTGTCCAAAGAACTGGTGGATCCAGTGGATACGGCGCTTCGGGCGCTCGAACGTGCGGGGCTGAGCCAAGACAAACTTGTGATCGCCGGCGAAATGCGCGAATGCCTGGCCGATCCGACCCTGCTTTTGCGGGCCCTCGCGAATTTGCTCGACAATGCCAAAAAACACGGCGGGGGTGTGCTCGCGCTACGCTTGACCACGCAAAACGACGAAGTCGCATTCGACGTCGAAGATGGTGGGCGCGGACTGAGTTCTGGCGAGGAAAAGCGGATCTTCGAGCCATTTTATCGGCGTCCCGATGAAAAAGCGCGGGAACAAGGTTCTTTGGGGCTGGGTTTGTCGCTGGTCTCCCGAATTGCCGAAGCGCATGGTGGTCGCGCCCGCGCCGAAAATCGTCCAGAAGGCGGCGCGCGTGTCGGAATCGTAATTCCCGCCGCGCCATCCACTCATGACGAAGGTTAAATACCGGGGGTTTGGGGGCAGAGCCGTTGGGTCAGTCTCTTTGGCGCAGCCAAAGAGATTGTGAGACCCAACGGCGAGCCCCCATCACAAACAAAAGCCTCGCGTAGCGCGCTTGTTAGCGCGCGAAGCGAACGTCCAACTCACCGGGCCAATTCTCAATTCGATACCGTCCAACTCACCGGGCCAATTCTCAATTCGATACCGTCCAACTCACCGGGCCAATTCTCAATTTGATACCGTCCAACTCACCAACAATCAGGCAAACCAAGCGAAAACTTGATTACTCATTGCACGATGGAATCATGACGGTGAGCAGCGGTCAAGAAAGGCGCTGACGAAATTCTGCTCGCCCATCTGACGTTCAAGGCGCCATGGACCGCCGTGGAAAGCGACGACGGGCGGCGCAGACGACGAAACCATATTCGATAACCAAGGTCGCCCCATTCGCACGTTTTCGTTTGGTCCGCAGCCGGAAGGGCAGCAACCCGCACGCATCGTGGGCGGCTTGATTCCGGGCGTGGGATTGGCGGCGGATATTCGGGACTTGGGAGCGTCGATCATTGCGTTCGTCCCCGTCAACCGCCTTATTTTCTTGCCCGGACGTGTTTGTCATGCGAAGGTTGCCCGTAGCTGCCAACCTTCTGGAGGGTTTACTCTCATGCGAACAAGCCTTTCGGCGCTTTTGAATCTGTATGTTTTCTCCACGGGTCGTCGCATTCTCGCCATGACCGAGACAAAAAGAATCGCGACGGCAAAAGGTCATGCGGCCCTGGCGACCCATTGCGATACGTGCATCACCCATGATCGCGAAGCGTTACAAGTCGAGGCGCGTTGGTCATCCGATAAAGATGCGCCGCAATATGCCCCCGAAGCAAAACAAGTGGACATTTTTGTCGATGTCGCCATGGGTGCCCTGCGAGATTCTGTGGAAGCAGAGGCTCGTGACGTGTCAGCAGGCGATACGCTCGCAGCCGATGCAGCGGCGCTTGGGCAAGAGTTATTTCCCAATGGTCTACAAGCCATAACGCATGCATCGTTTCCAGAAGAATTGGCGCAACTGCAGCGTATCATTGGCTGCTTGCAATCGGCCAAATGGTCCGATACCGTGCGAGACTTGGGCTTGACGCGGCGCCTCACGCGGCTCGTCGAACTGGAATCTCGTTATGCCGCTGCAATCGCCGCGCCCACAACGACCCTGACCTTTGCCGATGTGCGCAACATCCGGGCCAAAGGGCAAAACCTGATGCTCCAAGCCGTCGCCATGATCCTCGGCTTGCATCCCGCGGAATCTGAGGCGGACCTCGCCGCGCGTGAAGAGCTGTTGGCCCCCATTCTTCGTCAAAACGAAGCGATTCGCGTCTACCTCCGGGCGCGTCGGAGCGTCGAAGACGTCGACCCCGAAACCGGCGAAGTCATCCCCACCCCAGAACCGACTCCACTCGCACCCGAACCGACTGGCGCTCAACCAGGTTGACGATAACCTCCCAGCCGCCCTGACCCGCACTCACCCACCTTGCCGCTCGATATGCAACTCACCCGCTCGACCGTCACGTCTTGTCGCGATGAATGGGGACCTCACCCGAGTGTAGGTCGCCAGCTATCGTACCCAACAACAACCGGATCCATGCGTCGATGACCTCCCGTCGCGGTGAATCGCGACGACGGCCGAGCGCTGGTCACCCTTGCCCAGGGTGCATCGCCAAGGAAACCGACCCGCGGTCGGATCGGCTGGGCATCGAGTCGCTCGGAGGGCGCTCGAAGGTCACCTGGAGGGTAGGTTCGACCCCGGCGGGATTACAGATAGAGGGTACATACGACCGTCGACGCGGGTCACCGAAACGCGCAAGTGCACAAGTGCAAATGATGGATGATGCAACGCCCAACACCCGCCTCAACACCCCACGATTCGAATCGTCTTGCCCTCGTATTCGACTTCGCGGACGAAAATCTTCTTGTCCCACTTGCGTTTGCGCATATCGAAAAGCACGAGCCACCCCTCGCCAAGACCTGCTCGGTCTAGATAACGCGACAATTGCTTCAAGGCGATTTCTTCGGTTTTCGGACCTCGCCGCAATTTCACTTCGATGACATGGCGGTCGTTTTTCCAAAAAACGATCAAATCGAGCGCCCCGCGGCCAAGACCATATTCGCGTTCAATGCGCCCCCCACCATTGACGATGCGTTGCAAGAACGCCATCAACATCAATTGCGGACCGGCTTCGCGATAGAAAAACCCCTCGGCCGCCAAATGCCCATCTTCCCGCCAAAACTCCTGCCAATCCGTCATGAGTTTGCCCATGTCGAGCGATCCGTCTTTCCGGACGTACCATGCAGTTTCGTTCGCAATTTGGGCTTGACGTGCAAATGACAGGGCCCTGGGAATGATCTCGCGGTAAATTGGATTGGCAATTTCGTATCGCCCACCAATCAACCGCAGCAGACCCAAGCCGACGACATACAAGAAATCGTCATTGATGACCTCGTCGGGCGCTTGATCACCTATGAGCATCGGTTCGATGATTTTTCGCACCCGAGGTTCACGGAGCCGAGCGATCAACGAATCGATATGCGTGCGGCGTTCGAGAATGATGGTCTCTTTCGCCGCATCCACAT
>DAOMZH010000022.1:23466-32082 GCA_035437985.1 Polyangium sp. (in: bacteria)
GAATCGATATGCGTGCGGCGTTCGAGAATGATGGTCTCTTTCGCCGCATCCACATGGTCCGCTGTAATGGGCACGCTACGATTTTTGACGTCCCGACGAACGATTTGATCCGCCATCGCATTGGTAAGCCATGGGTGACCACGACCCAGGTCGACGATTCTTGCAATCGCTTCCGGCTCGAAACGCTGACCCGTCGTGATCGTGTGTTGCGTCAGCAATTCTTCGACTTCGGCCGGCGTAAACGGGGCCAATGTTTTTGGCTCGGCGTTGATATTGAATGGTGAACTCGTCCCCAACCACGACACCGTTTTTCGATCCTCTTCCGCCAAGGCGTAATCGCGCACCTGACGTTGCCCAACCAAAATGACGCTCGACGGGAAAGGCACTTTGCTGCGCTGGATGTAGCCGTCCCGAAGCTGCGTCAAGAACGAGACCATCGCTGCACCAACGAGCGCATCGGCTTCGTCCAACATGACGATGAGCGGGCGAGGATCCAGGGCGGCCAGTTTCTTCAGGTAGTCGGCCATGGCCATATCCGGCACACGCAACATCGCTTCGATTTCGACATCGGTTGGGCGGGCATCGTTGGGAAACTGGGCTTTCATTGCATTTTGCAAGGCATGAAGAATGATCGTCATGACGACGGCCGTATCTGGTTTTTCGCGCGCAGTTTGGATGTCCACCCAAAGCGCCCGCTGCTTGCCGCTGGCACTCAGGTGTTCCTGGAGCCACATCAACGACGTCGTTTTTCCCGTCTGGCGACCAGCATGCAACGTGAAAAACTTGCGCTCGTCAATGAGCTCCATCACTTCACCGAGCCGCCGCTCGGGCGGGAGCATATAATGTTCGTCAGGGAGGCACGGACCTGCAGTATTGAACGACGGGCGCATACCCGCGACCCTACCACAACCTGTGCGGCATGCCAAACGATTTCTTAGAATATTTAGACCTGGGGACTCCGCCGATCACCGTTCGTCATTTCCTACAATCCACGACCGAATCCCACTTCGATATTTCCAACGCAATAGCGACCCCCCTCCTACCTCCCCAATCGTTATGCATTCGCGCGGGCAAACACCCGCCAAGCCAACATCAACAAGTGGCCCACCTCTTGCAATAAACGCAACAGACCCCCAGACCCCCCTGACTTACGAGGACCGGCTCATGAGCAACAATTTGGAAGTCACCCTCGCCTCCGGCGACCATTTCGATGTGCGGGAGTTCAGCGTCCACCAGTCGATGTCCTCGCTCTTCACCGTGACGGTCACGGCCCTCTGCTCCAACCCAGACGTCGACTTTGAAGCCGTCATCGGGCAGCAAGCAAGCTTTACGCTGTATGGGCGCAGCGTCGACGGCACGCCGCGCACGTGGACCGGCATCTGCAACGAGCTGCACCAGCTCCGCGTCGAAGAAAAGGGGCTCACCGCCTACCACATCAACATCGTCCCGAAGATGTGGCTCATGTCCCAGCGCCGAAATCATCGCATTTTTCAGGGCAAATCGGAGCTCGACATAACCCAACAATTGCTGAGCGAATGGGGCGTCGAGACCGAACAGAAGATCGAAGGTACCTACAAGTCGCGCAAATACCGCGTGCAGTACGGCGAGACCGATTTTGCTTTTCTTTCACGGATGCTCGAAGAAGCCGGAATCTCGTTCTATTTCGCAGAAAAAGACAAGAAAACCGTCTGCGTTTTGTCCGATGCACCCCATCGCAACGAAGAACGCGCCAAACCCATCGCGTTCCGAGACGAACCCAGCCTCGCCGACAGTGAACACATCACGACCGTACGCGTGAGCCGGCATGTTCGTCCGGGCAAAATGACCCTCCGCGACCACGACTATCGCCGATCAGCCGACTTTCCGCTCGGCGCCAGTGCAGCATCCGGTGGCGTCGAAGAAAAACTCGAGAGTTTCCATTACGTCCCTGGCGCGTTCGTGTTCGAGACGCAAAAAGGCGAGCCGACCCCCTTTGCCGACGACAAAGGCATGCATCGCGCCGATGAAGCCGAAGGCGCAAAACTCGCCGAAAAACGCCTGCACGCAAGCCGCAGCGATGCCAGCGTCGCCAGCTTCCACACCAACGTCATCGACCTTCGTCCCGGCACCGTCATGAGCGTGCTCGACCATCCGCACCGCGATCTCGGGGACGGCAAGCGCTTGCTCGTGCTGGAATCCCGCATTGATGGCCGCGTGAACGAAGACATCAGCCACCATTGCGAAGTGCGCACCGCCGACCAACCTTATGCCCCACCTCTACGGCAAACGAAGCCCAAAGCTGCAGGCGTCGAGAGCGCAACCGTGGTCGGTCCAGCCGGCGAAGAGATCCACACCGACGAGTTTGGCCGGGTACGGGTGCAGTTCCATTGGGATCGCGAGGGAAATCGCGACGACAATAGCTCGTGCTGGATTCACGTGAGCCAACCCTGGGGCGGAGCGAGTTTCGGCGGGACAAACCTGCCGCGGATCGGGCAAGAAGTCATCGTCGACTTCCTCGGCGGTGACCCCGATCGGCCTGTGATCACCGGCCGCGTGTACACCAACCTGCAAAAAACGCCTTACAAACTCCCCGAAAACAAGACGCAGAGCGGCTGGAAGAGCAATTCGTCGCCCAGCAACGGCGGCTACAACGAAATGATGTTCGAGGACAAAGCGGGCAGCGAGCTTTTGCGCATGCGCGCTGAAAAAGACATGACGACGCGGGTCAACAACGACAAGGCGCTCTCGGTTGGTCGGGATCGCATGATGGAGATTCAGCGCGACGACGAAGAAAAGGTCACGGGAAACCAGCGTCAAGCGGTCGGGGGCAATCAGCTCTCGCGGGTCGTGGAGAACCTTCTCTCGGTGGTCGGCGGCGATCGCGTGATGAAAACCATCGGAAACCTCGTTTCTCAGGCGGCTACGCATGCCATCAACGGCCAGAGCTCGATTACGTTGAACGTCGGGGGATCGCAGATATCCATCGATGGCGACAAGATCGTCATCAAGGCCAATTTGGTGCTCATCAACCCGTGAACGTCCCCGCCAAACTGCACAAGACATGAAGATTTCTACGATTTCGGCCCGTGGTCTCGCCGGTTTGCCCGACCTCGACGTGGATCTTGGCGGCGGCGGCGCCCCGCTGCCTCTCCTTTTCGTGACTGGCCCCGCAGCGTCCGGAAAAACCCACCTCTTGGACGCCATCGTGGCTACCTTCGAGGCCGTTGCGCCGTACGAAGGCCTGGTGCGCGCATTGGATTGGGTTCCAAACGCCAGTGCCGCCGCGCGAATCGAGCTCGGCCTGTGGCTCGATGGCCCCGAACGTACGCTCGCGGGAGGAACGACCAACATTGCCGTGAGCTTCGAATCGGGTCGCGTCGTGCCCGAAGGAGCGCCGGGTTTGTCGAAGTTCCTCCAGCGGTACAACCACGACGACAACACGGGCAAACGCGAATACTTCCCCGAAACACGGCAACTCTGGTGGGGCCCGCATGCCGACGGCCTCGGCACGCTCGAACAAAGCTTGCTCCGCTGTTCAAAAACCCCGAGCAAATACAGCTTCGTGCCCCGGTTCCTCGCCGCGCTCCCCGACGACCCTGTGCGCAGTGCCCGTTTTACCGCGGCGATTTCCCGCGTTGCGCCATGGCTCGAATACCTGCCGACAAACCGTGAACGCTGTTTTTCCAGCCGCGGAGGCCCACCCGTTCCACCTTCGAGCCTTTCGAGCTCGGAAGCCGATGCCGTGTTGATCTGCGCAACGGCCGCGATGATCGGTCTGAGCCATTCGATCGTGCTGCTCGATCGTCCCGAGCTGTACGTCCCGCCGAACCGCATCGTGGCATTTGCCCAGGCCCTCGCCACGCTCGGCACGGACAACCAATGGATTGTCGCAACAAACAGTCCGGAGCTTTTGCAGTCCGTACCGCGGACGCAGATTGTTTCGTTGGCCACGGATGCTCGTGGATCAGGGAGGTCGTCATGAAAATCCTCGACCTGGAAACGTTTGGGATGCGTGGTGTGCCGGATGGGTTTCATGATTTTTCGGTGCCTGCCGACGTCGCAAGCGGGGCAGGGGCCCACGACTTGGTTGTGGTCACGGGGCCTTCGGGAAGCGGAAAAACGCGGTTTCTGGAGCTGATTGTCGCGGTACGTGAATCCATCTCGCCAAGCGACGACGAACTCGATCCCGATCCGTGGATTTGTCCTGGTTATCGCGCTGCCAAGGCCAAAGTGACCTGGCTCCTTTCCGACGACGAGCAACGCGCTGTGGGTGCGCCAAGCCCGGTTCATCGCACGGAGACCATTTTTGGCGGGGAAAATCCCAAGTCGAGCACCGACGAACTGCTCATCCATCTCCTCGAACGTTACGATCACACCGATGCAACCTCGAAGATCGAGTATTTCGGGGAAAACCGGAGACTCGACGAAAGTGGAGGGGAGATGGCCAACGACACCATCACGCAGTCGCGACTTCGATCCACCAAAATCGCCCGCAAGTATGCGTTCGTCCCGGTGTTTCTTCGCGAAATCCGTACGCAGCCGGCGAAGGCCACAAGGTTTGCCCAAACGTTTGCGCAGTTGTCCCGGACCTGCCGCTACGACGTCGAAAGGTCCGAGTTCGTGTCCCAAGGGCGCGTGGCGCGCAAGCTGATCGAGCTGTCTGCGAGTGAACGCGACGCGCTTCTATTTGCGGCAACAGCAGCCAATGTTGGTTTGTCGCACTCGATCGTGCTCATCGATCGGCCCGAGCTGATGAACGATTCGCCTCGTGAGCTGGTCCCCGGTCTTTTGGGGCTCGGGGTGCACAACCAGGTGTTTGTCGCAACCGCACACCCCGAAATGGCCATTGGAGCGCGTCACGTGACCATTCACCTCGCCGCAGAAGGAGCTGCCTCGTGATTCCGTATTATTTTGACGAAGCCATGCTGCAGCTGCCTCGCGTGGCGCGCTTGGTCGATCGTTCGCGGCACATCCTCGACATTCGCACCGAAGATGGCGCCGAGTTCGAGCTGGTGATCGCGCGTGGCCCCATGCCCCCCGATGTCACGTTGCGCTCGTGCGTCAAGGCCGATATCGAGGATCAGCAACGTTCGCTGCGCGGTTTCGAGCTTCTTTCGAGCGCCGAGCGTTCGTACGACACGCTGTACGGCATCGAGGTGCGTCTGCGCTTCATCGACAAACCCGGGCCGACGTTCCACCATGAATTCCACACGACGCTCGGGTCGGCTCGCATCGGATTTCACGGCGTTGCGCGAATGATCCACGCCGAGGCATGTGATGCTTGGATGGTGGAGGCGTTGAGCAATCTCACGTTACGCACATGAGGACCAAGGAGTGGATCTTTCTTTGTCCATCCATGGATCGTTGTTTATCCACCCCCCTGGATCATTTTCGAGGCAGGATATCTGACGCGAGAGCGCTGGGAAGCACCTGCTGATATGCTTGTGGTTGGCTCACGCATTGCATTATTTCGGTAAAGAGGTTCCCATGGCCCGACTCGAACCCCAAAAGACTCAGACTTCAGCACCGGCGGCGATTGAGGTGAAACCGAATGCGGCTGTGGTGGTGAAGAAGTCCGAGACCAAACCTGGCAAGGTGAAGGAGCTGAAGTGGAGCGATGCGGGCGCCGAGGAAAACAGGCGACGGGGTGAGGAGGCTGCAAGAGCCAACAAAGAGGCAACGGACGCTGAGAAGGCTGCATACAAAAAATATTACGATTCGGTGACGGCGGGGAATGGTTGTTCGGTGCCGGGGTCGGGAATTGCGCAGGATGGGTCGTACATGGCGGGGTGGAGGTCCCAGCCCAATGTCGATGCGTGCAATGCTCACGACGTCGCGTATGGGCGCGGGGGCAGTGCGGAGGACAAGAAAGCCGCTGACCTCGAGCTATACCGACGGATCAAGGCCAATGGGGAGCCGGTTCGCGCGACGATTACGTATTATGGGGTAAGGGTCGGGGGGCCTCTCTTCTTTTATTATCGGAAAGACGGCCCGCTCCCGATTCCCGAAGGCAAATAGCCGCGGCTACGTCGCCGATTCCGGCACGTATTCGCGCATGATCAATTCTTTTCACGCATGTCTTCGAGCAGCCGCGTATGATGCTCCCACAACAATTGGCGTTTTCGCTAAAACAGCCACGTTTGGCCATTACAAGTTGCGCGCGCAGCGCAGTCCCACGCCCGGTTGGTTCTTTGGGTCAGGCGCCTGCCCTGGCGCCTGGCCCTTGCGATACGAGGTGAATTGCTCGTTCGCCTTGGGATACCAACCGCCACCACGGATGATGCGAGTTGTACCCGTACCGATATTGGCGCAGTCGACACACTCACTCATATAGGGTTGATCCAAGTCCAGGGTCCACTCCCAAACGCTTCCCGCCAAATCCGCTTGTTGCCATTTTGCGTCACCGAGAGGCGATTTCGAGCCCACTTTCAGAATGTCGTCAATGGTGCACATGTTGGTCGACGCCATGCAATCATATACCGCGTAGTCCGAACTTATAGCCTCCGAGATTGGCGGTTGCGACCACGGATAGTGCCTCTGTTCATCGCCCCCCGCGGCTGCGTAATTCCATTCGGATTCCGTTGGCAATCGGCCGCCATCCCAGGTGCAAAATGCGAAAGCTACATGCCAGCTCAAACAATTCATAGGTAATCGCTCGTTCCCGCCCGCTGTATCCGTCCACGTCTGAAAGTCCGGATCGCACAAGAGCTCCGCCTTCAATGCAGTCGCATTGGCGGGCAAGGATGAATCCCAGCTGGGATCCCATCCGCTTCCTGGAATCAATGGATGCTGGCCCGCACCTGCCGCGAGCATCGCATTTGCGGGATACCCATTAACAAACTTGCGAAAACGCCCCACCGTGACCTCGAACCGATCCAGCCGAAAACTGCTCACCGATGCCGGAGCATTCGGGTCATTGCTGCGGTTGTAGGTGCCGCCAGGAACCACAATCGAGGCACAACAATGCTCATCTTCCAAAGGTCCGCAATTCGGAGTCAATTGCTCACAGCTCCGGGGCGTGCAGACTTGGTTGAGGCATTCCGCTCCGAGGCAATCGTTTTTGGTGGCGCAAGGCTGCCCTATTTCGCGCCTGCAGATTCCTTGGCCATCGCAAGATTGGGTTGTCCCGGAACACATCGTCATGGCGTTCTCGTCGTCAGCATAAGCCGGGACATTGATGCACGAGCCGACCGATCCCATGAGGTTGCAGGTTTTGCAGGTCTCGGTGCACGCCATATTGCAACAAACGCCATCCGCGCAATGCTGGCTGGCACATTGCGCGTCATCCGAGCACACGCTGCCATTTTGCAACCCGCCGCCACTCCCACTCCCACTCCCACTTCCCGTTCCACTTGTACCTTCAGGCGGCGGATCAATGGGCGGTTCAATGCCGGCCAATTGCGCGCAAGCGCCGAGAATGAAAATCGCTGCCAACCCAGCCCATTGTATTCGTTTCACGAGACGCACCCTCACTTTCCCTTCACGTCACGAATGAATCGAAAACCGTCTCGCGACACTCCATCGACCCTGCTCTTGGCTGTCCACCGCATTCCGCCAAAAAGCGCATTCAAAATCGTCCGCGCAAAATGATTCCGTTTGGACCAACCCCGATGCTCGCCTCCGAAGTTTTGACGGTCGACGGTTTTCCCTTGGTACTCGTGGCAACAAGAATGATGCCCGTTCCGAGCAGCACGCCGCCCGCGATGAATGCCGCCGTCGAACCATTGGCCAACATGAGCGCGTCGTTGCGGAGCGGTTTACCAATGTCGTCACAAACATTGTTCGGCAAGCAATGCCCTCCTTCGGAGCTCTGCTGGTTCTTCGATATAGCCAGCCCCCCAAAAACGGCCCCGATTCCGAGTCCCGCTACACCCACGGCAATTCCGACAAACCCGGCCGTACGCGCGGGGGAAGATGGGGTAGAAGTCCTTTGTTGTGGCAATGGCCCACCCGGAGGTTGCACTTCGAGTTTGAATGGCTTGGGGACGGGTTGGTCATTCTCCTTGACCTCGATATCGGTTTTCCACGGCTCGCGACCTGGCGCCGAAACCTCGATATGGTGCGTACCAATATCGACCGGAATCGGATTGTTCCACAACGATTCGGGAATGTTCGTACCGTTTTGCTTGATCTCGACGCCCGCGATCGCTTTGATCGGCGCGGAAACGACAATTTCGAGTTTGGGAATGCGCGGTTCTAGCTCCTTGTGGAGTTTTGTGGCAATGGCCGCGGCATCGCGGTCCTTTTGCACCGCCGAGGGAGCGCCTATTCGTTCGACTTCCGCATAAAGGGCCGAGGCACTCGCCAACTTGTTTATTTTTTCATAACATATCCCAAGCTGCAACCGTCCCCCGAGCGTGTCATCCAGCCGAATCACTTGCTCGAATTTGTTGCAGGCTTGTTCGTGCCGCCCCTGGCTCAAGTCCGCTTGCGCTTCGGTAAACAGTTTGTCGGCAAGAGCTTTGGCTTGAGGATCCGGTGCACCCGCGAGCGCCGTCGTTGCCGACAATGTTGCCAACAGCACGATGCTCAGACAGACAATTCGCATTTTCCCACCACACGAAACAAAATGTCAAAGGCTGAGAGGGTGTTCATCAGGTTTTCACAGCGGATCGCCATAGCCCTGGGAGCGGTTTG
>DAOMZH010000023.1:0-10582 GCA_035437985.1 Polyangium sp. (in: bacteria)
TTCGGCATTTGGCGCGCCGATGAAACCAAACGCCACGGAAACGCCACCCGCATTACTCGGCTTCGCCGTGACGTCCCCGATATTGGCTCTTTCCGGGGGAACACGCACGGTGACCGTCACGTTGGGGCTACGGGCGAAGGGATATGAATTTGATCGATTGAAGGCCATCCTCGCGGATACGTTTGGCAAGGCTGACAATCAGGGGCGCTCGCTTTTCCCCTTACGATTCGAAGTGAGTACGGCGACGGGATGGATACCCTGCTCGCTCGTCTCGCAGCGTGTTGACGATTACGATACGCTTCTCAATCTGCAAAACGCAAATTCTGTTTGGCATGGCCACACAGGCGCGCCAGGTTTGCGCTTCGTGCTCAACTTGCCCGTTGGTGAGGTTCCGGTGGCGCCGCTCGGAGCAAAATTGGACGGAATGGACGTGCGTTGGCCAGCGCTGCGTATTCTGATGCAGCCCGTGTGGTCTTCGAAAGATTTCGTCACGTATTATCGCGAATTGGGCAGCTTGTTTGTCGGAGCGGTACACATCGAGGTGTCGGTGTCGGGGCTGCTTCCGTCGGCGATCGAAAATGATGAATCGGTGGTCGACCCGAAAAAACCATTCGAGGTTTTCGGAAGTTCGCCCGCGCCAGGATCGCGTTTGCTCATTGGACATCCGGAAATCGTCAGCAAACCCATCCGTCGCTTGAGCTTCGCGTTCCAATGGTTTGGCGCACCGGCAAATTTGGCGACTCATTATGCGAATTACGAGATTGGTGCGGCACCGAATTTTGCCGTTCAAGTCAGCACGGTGGATCTTGCGGGTACGACGGCCTTCGTGCAATCGGCGCCTCTTTTTCAGAGCGATACGTCCGCATTGACCAAGATTGAAATCACGCCTTCGACTTCGCCAATCGTCGCGGATTATCCAACGCTTGCCGGGACAGGGCCGAGCAGTCGTTTGGCTAATTGGAAACGGGTTTGGCAATGGCGCCTCGGTCCGGTCGATTTTCAGCACCGGGCCTACCCCGTAGTGGCGGCGAAAAAGTCACTCGAGTTTGTGCGGGCTTCGCCAACAGCGAGCCTCAATGACTTTCAGGTAAAACCGCCGTACACGCCGAAGCTGCAGAGCCTGACGATTGACTACACGGCAGCGGTGGAGATCGTTTTGTATCCGGCGACTGCGGGGGAGAAGTTCCATCGCGTCTATCACGTCCATCCATTTGGCGTGGTGGAAATCGCGGCCGAGACCGAATCGGACGAAGTGCCATTTCTTCCACGTTATGATGAAGACAGCGAGCTGTATATCGGATTCGCTGGGGTTTCCTTGCCGGAAAACGTGACGTTGCTCGTGCAGATCGACGAAGGCAGCGCGGATCGCGATCTCACGCCGCCGCAGGTATCGTGGAGTCAGCTTTCGGGCAATCTTTGGAAACCGCTGGGCAACAAGGTTCTTGCGGATGCGACGCGCGGATTGCAGAAGTCGGGGGTTATCGAGTTTTCATTGGAATCGGCCGAGCCGAGCACGCTTCTCTCGGGGGGACTCACGTGGGTGCGGGCCGCGGTTGGCGCAAATCATGCGGCTATTTGTGATATACGTGCATTGCACACCCAAGCCGCGGAAGTTGTATTCGACGATCAAGGCAATGCGCCGACGCATTACGGCGCGGCGCTCCCGAGCGGCACGATTACGCGGCTGAAGTCGCCCATTTCGGGGATCGTGGCCTTGACACAACCTTATCCTTCGTATGGGGGACGTGTTGCGGAAAGCGAAACCTTTTTTGCGACACGCGTGAGTGAACGATTGCGTCACAAGCAGCGCGCGCTTTCGAGTTGGGATTACGAACGAATGGTGCTCGACGCTTTTCCGGAGGTATTCAAGGCCAAGTGCATCCCGTCGAGCGAAGAAGCGCCGGGACTGGTGGAGGTATTGGTCATTCCGGATGTGCGGACGGTGCCGACCAATGAATTCGGGCCAAAGGCGCCGGTGGCGTTGCTTGGGTCCATTCAGCAATATTTGTCCGCGCGGGCATCGCGATGGGTGACCGTGCGCGCGCGTAATGCGAATTATCGCGCGGTGCGGGTGCGTCTGGGCGTACATTTTTCCGAAAAGGGAAACCAAGCGTATTGGATGGGTCGGCTCAATGACGAATTGAACCGATTTCTTTCACCTTGGGCGTATGACGAGGGGGCGGATGTCGTCGTTGGGGGGAAAATTTATGCGAGCAGTATCGTCGAATTCGTGGATCGACGTGCGTACGTCGATTACGTTGCGGGTATTTCGCTGTTTTACACGGACGATGAGGGCGAGCGATTTACGTTTCTGCGTCCACCCGGGGACGCGGGCGGAGCGTATTGCGTGGAAGCGGGTGGGCCCGATCGCGTGCTCGTGGCGTACCCGAAGCATCGCATCGATTTGTTGACGTCGGCGCATTACGACGCGCGGCTGTACCGCGGCGTCAACTACATGGAAATGGAATTGGATTTCGTTGTGGGTTGAGCCCGTCGTCTGGCAATCCGAATAACGCCCGAATGGGCAAGAAAGTGACTGCACCGTGCCGAAAAAGACCAGAGCTGATTTAAAGGCGTTGTTCACGCAAAACTCGATTCCGACAGCGGACGATTTCGTGTCGCTCGTCGATTCCGGGCTGAATCAATTGGACGATGGCCTGAATTTGGGGACCGGCACGGCGGGGCCCGTCACGATTGGCACGACGGCGTCGAATCAAAACCTGACGGTCAATGGGACAGCTACGGTCAATAGGCTCTTGCTTTCGCCACCTCCCGGCGATCCTTCGCCCTTCATTACCGCGCGTGCAATTCCCACGACCCAAGGTGGAACCACCGAGTCCACGGAACTCATCCTTTTCCATAGTGATGACCCAAGCAATGGCTCTGGACCGGATTACATCACGTTGCGCGCACCGGCCATTCGCTTGCAAACGTACAACAGTTCCGTAAATGCAAATATCGACAATGCCGCAACGTCGAATACTCGCCTCAATATCGACCCGACAGGCGCCATTACTGCATTTGGAGGCGTGACGATCGGCGTTGCGGCGGCGCCCGCGGTGGGTACCACGCCGGCTGCTACGGAAGCATTGCAGCCGCTTACCGTCAATGGTCCGGTCACGGCGAACAAGGGTTTGACCGTCAGCGGCTGGGGTACGCTGAGCTTTGGCAGTTCCCAGCGGCAAATGCTCAACCTTTATGGGACGGTTTATGGACTCGGCATTCAGCCCGGCACGCTCTACCACCGAACCGACGATAGTTACGCCTGGTTCCGAAAGGGAACGCATAGCGACACCAAGTTTGATGCGGGCACCGGCGGAACCACGCTGATGACGCTCGATGCGACTGGCTTGAACGTCAATGGTTTGCTCACGGCGACGACGCTAACCCTCGGCACGGGCTCAGTGTCGGCGACCAAAATCGTCGATAGTCTGCCCGCAGCAGCTGCTACTGACGAAAACACGAGCCTACCAACGGCGAAAGCCATTCGCGATCACGTTTCGAGCGTTGCGTCCCCTAGGATAACGTCAAGCACGAATATCGAAGCGAATACGATCAAGGCCAATGCGCTGCTCACGGCCAGCGCCGGTCTCGCGATTTCGGGCACGATAAGTACCTCCACCACGAATCCGAAGGAGTATTTGACCGTCGGCGGTCCCATGACTGTGTCGGGGTTGGTCACTGCAACCAATGGTTTGACCGTGTCCGGCGGAGCCACGACGGTTGGCGCGGTGAACGCGGCCAGTGCCTCGATTTCAGGCGAATTCAGCGCCACAACCGTCAAAATCGGTGCGCAGAGCGTTACAGCAACATCCATTGTCGCAGCCATCAATTCAATGACTCCAACGACGGCAATCCCGACGACGCAAGCCGTGACGAGCTTCGTCAATCAGGCCATTCCCATCGGCGCCATCCTGATGTGGAGCGGAACAACCATTCCAACAGGATGGGCCCTATGCGATGGTACCAACACCACCCCGAATCTCGCCGACAGATTCGTCCTTGGCCGAGGCACTCGAAGAAACATCGGCGCAATAGGCGGCTCGGAGACCGTCACCCTCATCACGGACAATCTCCCGGCGCACACCCATAACGCGTCGTTGGGAAATGCGGGCAATCACAGCCACGCAACGACAACCGGGAACCCAACGAAGGGAAGTATCCCGTTTTATGGCACCATTGGTACTGAAAATCTTCTCGGCACGAACAGTCAGTCGCAAACAGGCGCCGTCGGTGATCATACGCATTCGGTTACGGTCAGCAATACAGGCGGCGGGACTGCCCACGATAACATGCCGCCATTTTACGTCCTCGCCTACATCATTCGAGTTTCTTGAAGGAGAGAATCGCCGATATGATGATCGATGCAACCAATACTGCAACGTTTATGCAGTGCCCATTTGAGGGGCTGACCCATCCATCGCCGCAATGACCACCGTTTGACCAGAAAGCACACGCAACATGGATCTCAGCAATCTAAAAAGCCGCTCCGACCTCACGGCGTATTTTAAGAAAAACAATATTCCCACCGAGGCGAACTTCCAAAACTTCATTGGCTCGACGCTCAATCAAAAAGAAGACGGCATCACCAGACCCTCCGGCGACGCAATCTGCATTGGATCGTCTGTAAAACAAGATCATAAACCCGTGCTCCATCTCTGGGAGAACTTGGAGAACGATCCGAGTCCTTCATGGACCATCAGCTTGGCGTCCGTGAGCAAAAGTCGCGGTTTTGCCATTAGTAATGTCCTGACAAGCGGCCTCAATACGCGTATTTTCATCGAGTCGGCGACCGGGAACATCGGCATTGGAACCGTCATGCCCACCGAAACGCTCCATGTCGCTGGCAGCGCCCAAATCACAGGCGCAACGAAGCTTGGCTCCACATTGGACGTCACCGGGGCCGTGCATGTCAACGCTGGCGTGACCGTCGACGGCGCGGTTAATGCCCGTACCTCCAGCATTTCCGAAACAATGACCGCTGGCAATGCAACGGTGACAAACACGCTTTCAGCGGCTGCAGTTTCCGTCACGAATGCTCTCTCCGCGGGCAGCGCGACCATTGCCGGGGCCGCGAATGCCGCATCCGCCAACGTATCGGGCGCTCTATCCGCAGGCACCGCAACCGTCACGAACACGCTCACCGCTGGAAACGTCACCGTCAATGGCGCCGCTATGGCCCAAAGCGCAATCGTCAATGGCGCATTGCAAGTCGTTTCCATCATGGCTCAAAGCGCCAATGCCGTCGCGGATCTCCCGCTGGCTGGCAAAGGCAGTGGAATCGTCCGAGCGAAAACGGCGTTTGTCGCGGAATCAACGCTCGACGTCACGGGTAAACTCACCGCCAATGCAGCAGTCGACGCCAAATCAACGCTCGACGTCGCGGGCAAACTCACCGCGTCCGGCGTACTCGATGTTTCAGGTGCCCTCACCGCCAAGTCGGCGCTCGAAATCATGGGGGCCGTCAGCGCCAAGTCCAAGCTCGACGTCACGGGCAAACTCACCGCCACAGGGGGACTCGACGTCCAAAGCACGGCCCGGACCAACCCCAATAACCACCCCATGGGTCGTCCGCTTTACGTCACCGGAGACCTCACCGACACGATTGGAATCGAATTCCGCACGTCCGATGCGAAACAAGGCATTGGGTTTGGCCCGACGACCATGTACGCCGCGGGCACCAATGACAACCAAGATCTCAATCTGAAGGCCAAGGGCACGGGGGCCGTGGTTCTTGGGAACGTCAAAATCGGTTCGAGCAATACCACCGCAACCTCCATTGTCGATACCATCGGTGCAACGATGACCGACACCACATTACCCACATCGAAGGCTGTCAGAGACCTTGTCAATCAGACCATGCCCATCGGCTCAATCATCATGTGGAGCGGCGGGACGAGCAATCCGAAAATTGATATGCCGACCGGATGGGCCCTGTGCGACGGTAACAACGGTACGCCAGATCTACGCAACAGATTCGTCCTTGGCAAAGGTACGCAAAACGTCGGCGCAACAGGCGGATCAGCGACCGTTACCCTCACCACGGACCAGATCCCGGCACACAGCCATGGCGCGTCGACGGGGAATGCGGGTAGTCACAACCATACTACAACGACAGGACACCCAACGAAAGGAAATATCTCGTATTATGGTAGTGGTAATGAGAATCTTCTCGGCTCGAACGACTCGACGACAACCGGCGCGGCCGGCGATCATTCGCATTCCGTGACGGTGAGCAATACAGGCGGCGGCGCTGCCCATGACAACATGCCGCCTTATTACGTCCTCGCCTACATCATGCGAGTTTCTTGAACGAAGGAAAGAATCGCCGCCATGATGACGTATACGACGCTCCGTCAACGAGGCATCCAGCACCTCGAAAAAATGACCGGCCAATCGTGGACCGACTTCAATCCCCACGACCCCGGCATTACGCTACTCGAAACGCTCTGTTATGCCCTGACAGACCTTTTCTACCGCATAGGTTTCGATATCCCCGACCTCCTCGCCGAAGGTCGCACCGATCGCGATTCTCCTTATGCGAGTTTCCACGGGGCTGCCGAATTGCTCACCACCCGCGCCGTCACCCAGAATGACCTGCGCCGCGTCGCGATTGATGTCGAAGGCGTCAAGAACGCCTGGATCGAAAACGTCGACGAATTCCTCGAGAATCAAATCACGCCGCTTCTTGGACTTTATCGGGTGGTCATTGAAACCTCGAGCGAACGCGGGGGCATCGAGGTGCGTCGCGAAGTCGGGCGACGCCTGCACAAACATCGCGGACTCTGCGAAGAGTTCACCGATATCGTCATTCTCGACCCCCTCCCAATTCGTATCGATGCCAAAGTCGAAATCGGGCGGGTCGATGATCCGGCCATTACGTACGCCCAAATCCTCGATGCCATGGCCGAAATTTTGTCTCCGACCATTCCCTTCGTTTCTCTCGCCGAACGATTGCAGACTGGCGCGACCATGGAAGAAATATTCGACGGCCCGCTGCTCGAACACGGTTTCATCACCGACGAAGCTCTCGAACAAGCCTTTCGTCGCGAAGCCATTCATGCATCGGACATCTTGCGGGCCGTCATGGCCGTGCCCGGCGTTCGAGCAGTCACGGACGTGGTCATGAGCGCAGGCGATGTGCACGAGACTTGGTCCTTCGATATTCCCGCTGGACGTGCGTCACAACTCGATCGCTTTGCTTCTCGCATTACGCTAAAAAGTGCCGGACTACCGGTGGTCATTGGCGATCCACCGCGCGGGCTCCCTTCTGCGCCCCGAATCAAATGTGGGCCCAATGCGGGCATCACCAATCCGCCGTCGCGTGATCGTAACGTCGCCGATTATCAATCCGTGCAGCATCACTTGCCAGATATCTACGGCATTGGCGAAGTCGGGCTGCCCGATTCTGCTCCGCCCGCGCGCAAAGCTCGAGCAAAACAACTGCAAGCCTATTTGATGTTGTTCGATCAGCTCTTGGCCAACCAATTCGCCCAGCTTGCTCAGGTCAAAGACCTGTTTTCAATCCACCCGGCCGACAACGATTCGTCCAAATATACCTATTTCACACAAAACGTCGACGAACCTACCCTGAGACTTTCCATGGTCGCCACTGCCACGTCCGCGTCTTTGGCGTCCTTGGGCGAGCAACACGCTGGGTATGTTTCGCGCAAACATCGATTCCTGAACCATTTGTTGGCCCGATTCGCTGAAAACTTGAACGATCGTTATGCGGCAGCGACCGGCGTAGCGCTCGACCCCATTGAAGACCTCATTAAACACAAACAAAATTTTCTGATGAATTACCCGCGCATCAGCGGTACACGCGGCACAGGATTCGATTTCCTCGGGCCCTGGGGCACTGCAAATCCTTCGGGCCTTGAAGAGCGCATCAACTTCAAGCTCGGACTGCTCGGGGAATATGGAGAAGACAAAGAGGAAATCGCCGTCCTCGAGCATATCCAAACACGTCCCGGTCAACTCCACCGCTTCGAATGGTTGCTCGATAAGCTTCCCGTGAACCTCCGTGACAAGTATTCATTAAAGATCACCTTCGTTCTTCCCGCGGATCAGGGACGTTATGCCAACGTCAATGGCGGGGTATACCCATTTCGTGAGCTCGTCGAGCAGACATTACGCGCCCAAACGCCCGCGCATATCGGCACCTACGTTTTGTGGGTCAACAATGAAGAATGGCAAGTGTTTCACGATGCGCATGTCGAATGGCGTCGGCGCCGTCGTGAGCATTTCGCGGCAAAACTCGGCATTAGCCTCGGCCTCGATCCACGCCTCCGCGTAACCCTTCCCGGTCTACCCTTGGTCCCCGGTTATTTGCCCCTTACCGGGAATGAACCGTTCGTTGTTGATTATGGTTCCACAATCGATGTGCAAATCGATGGCAGCCAAGAAGGCGGCGCGATGCATTCACTCCTGCGAGCGTCGGATAACGCCATTATTTCCGACCCTCCAGTCGTGGGAACGGGAAAGTCCATCGTCGTCGAGTCAAAGCCGGTATTGGAAGACCTCGTCGTGCGGGTACAAGTCGAGCGCAGCTTTGACGACACCATTCTGCTCGACGCCGTACATACCGTCAAAGTGCGGGCAAATCCGGCGGTAGACGTGGAGGTGAACGGCGCATTTCCCGATCCGGCGCTCACTTCGCGCATCACCATTCACAACTCCCAAGCAAGCGTGCAATACAGCGTTTACACGCGGCCGCTCGAGGAAAGCGATTTCTTTCAGCCTGCAAACATGGCCACCGTCTCGGTCGTGATTCCTGTCAACGCCCGATTCAAACTCGCTCAAACAACGAGGCTCTTTGTCCCGCCATTGTCGCAATCCTGGAACGATCCGCGGTTCCGCCTCGTCAGCAACGTCATCGCCGGCAATGGTGGGGATCTGCAAATTCCCATCGGGACCATTACGCGCGATGCCATTGCGATCGTCCGAGCGCACAAGGAGCATGGCGCGACGCCGCCTGATGCAACGGACATCCAAATCACGGAGCCCGTTGTATTACTTCCCAGGCCAGGCGTACCTTCGACGCTCAAGCTCACGCGCATGGGCAACAATTCGATTGCCGTGACGGGCGGCGAACCGGGCGTGTTTTATTACTTGCTCGATCCAACGACGAATGAGCTACTCGGTAAACCAGCCTATTTCCACCGCCGTGACGAAGTCGAGGCGTCACAGAATCGAGGCATTGGTCAGCTTCGGATGGGTCGCGATTTCGTCGTTGCCCGCGGTCCCGTACCGCCAGCGGCCAATCGCGCGACAACTGCGCCGCTCGATCCCGTCGTGATCGTCCCAGCCATTCCCACCGGCAACACGGTAGCGGTTTTGGCAACGCGTGCTCGGACCCGCGTGGCTTGGGGAGCGGCAAGAAATGTGGTGATTACCGCGCCATGATCACGCAACGGCATTGGATTCAGCGGCAGCTCTTCGACGTCACCGTCGCGGATCAGGTGACGGGCAAACGATTGCACGATGAATTGTCGCGCTTGCAAGAGACGCGAATCGAGGCCCTGATCGACCGTTGTTGCTCGGAGTTTTCAGCCCCGGATCGAGTCCATCGAATTGGGCGAATCGAAGTGGAATTGGGTGAGCTTTCCGTCGAAAACCTCGAACACGAGCTCTTGGAAAAACTCGACCATGCTTTGCGAAAAACGCTCGAAGCGAAGATTCGCGAGGACGAGCAATTGTCGGCGATGATCGGCGAAGATCCCGTCGCGATGGCCCAAGTCGAATTGATTTCGCTATTTGCGCGCACGGCGGCATTACCCTTCTGGGCGGACGAATCTCGGCCGGGTGTGGTCGATGAAGCTGTGCAAAAGTTACTAACGACCGATGCTCGGGCGCTTGTGGTTTTGGTGCAACAGTTGTTGCAGGATACGCGGGCTTTGGAGCGGCTGGTTCGTCATGTACAGCCGGAACGATTGCGGGCTTTGTTCGAGGTGGTCGCGAATGCGTCGCAATTCGATGGGGCAACACGCGCCGCGGAGTTGTGGACGCTCTTGGCGATGAGCTCGACGTTGTCGAATTCGATTCCAAAAACAACGTTGTGGATTGCCGCATTGGAAACAGTCATTGGAGGGGATGTTCGGGGTGAAGGGCCTATTGGGTTTTTCCGGGAGGTGTTGGGGCGCGTGGCGCTGGCCTTGGGAAAACCGTATCGATCAATCGTCGAGGCGTTTTACCGGGCAATGGGAACGCGCGGAGACAATGCGACGAGTGTATTGGGCGGGGTTCTGCGAGAATTGGCGGAGGAGGTGGGCGCGAAAAAGGTGCCAGCCACTTTTGGGGATGATGGAGACCACTCCGCGGAAAGGGCTGCATCTTCCTTCGATGACGCCCCGGACGTCTCGATTCTCGATGCGCGCGGCACCCCGAACTCGCCCGCTCCGCGGGTTCAAACAACCGGGCCCCGCCGCACTGCACCGAGAATTCGAGCCGCCCAGGGCTCACGCAATGCTCTCGTGACCAGCACCGCGGCGGCTCATCCGGCCTTCGACATGACCCAAGGCTCAACTTTGCCCGCTCGTTCGCCCTTCGACATGACCCAGGGCTCAACTTTGCCCGCTCG
>DAOMZH010000023.1:10682-31957 GCA_035437985.1 Polyangium sp. (in: bacteria)
GCCGGCCTTCGACATGACCCAGGGCTCAACTTTGCCCGCTCGGCCGGCCTTCGACATGACCCAGGGCTCAACTTTGCCCGCTCGGCCGGCCTTCGACGTGATCGAGGTCACATCCACCCCTGCCCGTCCAGCCTTTGACCAGGTTGACCAAATTTATCTCGATACCGCGGGCCTCGTATTGGTCTGGCCTTTTCTTGGAACCTTTTTCGAGCGCTTCGAATGGCTGTTCGACAAAAAAACGTTTATCGACGAAACGGCTCGTGCCCGCGCAGTCTTGCTTGTCCAGTACCTCGCCACACTCGATCCCGAGCCTCCCGAATACCGACTTCCCTTGGCTAAAGTGCTTTGCGGCCTGCCGCTCGACGATGTATTTGTCGTGGACACCGAAGTCACCGAGGTCGAGGCGAAAGAAGCTGCCGATCTGCTCATGGCCTTGCTCGACCATGCAAAAACCTTTGGAGAAATATCCATAGCCGATTTTCGAGACGCCTTTTTGCTTCGTCGCGGCATTTTATCGACGCGTGATGGCAGCTGGCTTCTTCGAGTCGAGCGAACGCCATACGATGTAGTTTTGCAACGATTGCCTTGGCCCTCGAGCTGGGTGCGTTTGCCCTGGATGGAGGCGCCGCTTGCGGTGGAGTGGCTCCGATGACCTCGCGCCGTGAAGACAATGCGCGGGACCTCGAAGCCGATTTGGGCTGGTTTCGCCGCGTTCTCGAATATCGCATCGCGCAGTATTTCCGTACGGAGTCGGCGGTAACCCTGACGTCGATGCCCGAGCCGCCGGATCTTTCGACGTCGACATCTCCTTATGCCGGCCTTTTGCGTCAATTGAGACTTTCGAATGCCGAACGATTGGCGCTCGTATTGGCGCTCGTTCCCCACGTGCGACCCTTTTTGCTGGATACCTTGTCGATGCGCAATTCGGTAACCCATCGGCCGGTGACGGAGTTTGGCGTCGTCATGTCGCGTGTAGGTGGTGAAGTTCTTCCGACAGGCGAAACGCTGGTGTTTTTATTGGGCGGCGTGGACTTGCCTATTCGTTTCGAGGTGGAAGGTTTCTTCGAGTCATCGCATATTTTTTCCAAAATGGGTATTTTGAGTTTGGCGCCATTGTCGGGGGACGAGACGTCGTCGCTGAAATGTCCGTTGCGAATTTCAGAGTCGGCGCTGGCGCTATGCACGACGGGAGAGTTTCGCCAGCCGAAGCTTGGGGCGGGTTTTCCGGCGCAGCGAATCGAAACGCAACTCGAATGGGACGATTTGGTGCTGCATCCCGGAACGCGAATGCAGCTCGACGAGATCTTGACCTGGTGCGAGCACGGTCAAACCCTGCTGGACGATTGGGGCATGGGGCCGAAATTGCGTCCAGGGTATCGGAGTTTGTTTTTCGGTCCGCCGGGGACAGGAAAAACGATGACGGCGTGTTTGCTGGGCAAATCGACGGGACGCGATGTATACAAGGTCGATATTTCGCTTGTCGTATCGAAATACATTGGGGAGACCGAGAAAAACCTCAGCCGGGTCTTCGATCAAGCGCAATACAAGGGGTGGATTCTCTTTTTCGACGAGGCCGATGCCTTGTTTGGAAAACGGGGCGAGACGCGGGATGCGCAGGATCGTTTTGCCAATCAAGAGGTGGCGTTTTTGCTTCAGCGCATTGAATCATTCGATGGCATTGCGATCTTGGCGTCGAATTTGAAGGACAACATTGATGCGGCATTTGCGCGGCGGTTCGAGTCGGTGATTTATTTTCCCGTGCCGCGGCCGGAAGAGAGGCTGCGTTTGTGGAAGCAAGGTTTTCCCAAAAAAGCTAGATTCGAGGCGGCGGTGGATTTGGACAAGCTATCGCGGGAGCATGTGCTTTCGGGGGGAGGAATCATGAATGTGATTCGATATGCCTCGCTTCAGGCATTAAAGGAAAGCGGGCGGGCGATATCGGTGGAGGATTTGCTGGGTGGGGTTCGTCGCGAGCACGCGAAAGAAGGAAAGAGTGCGTGAAATGGAAAAGGTGAGGTCATGAAATACGCATCGAAATTAAAAATTGAGCAAACAAACCCACGTTCGGCGACACGAAGCAAAGCAACGACCCTTGGCAATCACAGGCCTGAAGCCATTGCTCAGCGCAAATTGGCCAATGCGGTCAGCAACAGTCCACAATTGGTCATGCAGTGTGAATTGTCCGATGCGATTGACCATAGTCCGCAGATGACGGCACAGCGGGCAATCCAACGCGAAGTGGACCCTCGAGCGGCCACGAACACGACGGGTTTGCCTAGTGGCCTCAAGGCGGGTATCGAATCGATGTCGGGCATTTCAATGGACAATGTGAAAGTCCATTACAACTCGGACAAGCCTTCGCAGCTCCAGGCGCTCGCTCACACGCAAGGACCGGACATTCACGTCGGGCCGGGCCAGGAAAAACACTTGCCGCATGAAGCGTGGCACGTCGTGCAGCAGGCGCAGGGCCGCGTAGAGGCGACGATGCAAATGAAGAATGGGGTAGCGATCAATGATGACGCAGGGCTGGAGCATGAAGCGGATGTAATGGGGGCGAAGGCGGCGAGTTATTCGGCGCAATCGCAAACAGCGCCGGAAACACGCGAAGTCGCGCACGATGCAGCAGCGCCGGTGCAATGCATGGGCTTAAAAGAGATAAAGGACAAGGCGAAAGAAATGCTGCACCCCAATAAGAAGGAGCCGGACGGAAAAACGCATAGCCTCGATGAGATGGTCCTCCTCAACGCACTCATGATGATGGCTCCGGGGGATGTCGAACAATTTCAGAGAGCCAGGACGACATTCTTGACGAGAATCCGCAAATTGGAAGGCGACATTCCAGCGCTCGAGGGCCAGGTAGCGCTCCATGTGAATCTTTGGAATACATTTGTCAAAACTGTGACCGGCGTCGAGGGCATGACCCGGGACGGAGCGACAGTACCAGTCACCACCGACGTCCCAACGAATGGCAACTTGAGGAACAACGCGGCGACCAATCCGCAAATCTACAAGCCCGGCTCATCCACGAGTTACGAGACGAAGATGAGCGAAACATTCAACATCTTGACGGGATACCTCAAAAGCTTGTCCGATAGTCAATTTGCAAATGCCAAGGGGTATGCCTTCTGGAATGGGGTGTACGCCAAAGACGTCGCGAAGGAAGCCACAACATCGGGTCTTCTTGCCCTCGAAACGTCGGGCATTGGGGGGCTATTCGACGACCTTGGTACCCTAAAGGGTAATCCCGACGGTTGGGACCCTGAGCTTTGGGCTGAATTATCGAGGGCTTATGCGAGCAAGGTGGTGGAACACATCTTTCTGGATCCGAAGAAGTCGATCTTCGTGATGTGCGGGCTTAATTTTACGGATCCCCAATACAACATTTGGAACTCGATCGAGAACCCGACCCTCGAGGTACGCGGCGCGCAATTCGGCCTCTCGCAGAACGACGTCGCGTCTCGTATCATCTACTGCGCGGTGGCGTCGAAAGTCGAAAATGGTAAGCGTGTCTTGGCTCTGGAGCGCAAGTTAAACGTGAACGGGATCGATATTGCGGGGATTCACACGTACGCGATGGATCCCAAAGTCATCGTCGAAGCACAACTGCGGCAACAACAACAAATGCAAATTGCGAAAGTGTATTGAGTTCCCTGGCCCGGGGAAAGTCGTGCGGACATTGCCGCATCGTACAACGCGTACGCATACGATATCGCATTGGGTTCATGATCTCTCGCGGGTGGTAGAATCGCTCTTGAAGATTCGTTATCCCAATGGCGGTGGAAGCATGTGCTCGATCCGTAACAAGTCGTTTCGCTCGAGCTTGCGCATTTAGATCGCAAAACAGCCGAGCATGTAACCGTGCGAGCTGCCCGACGGCGTAGTGCTCGGCAGGCAATGCGTACGCCCGTGATCCGATCGGGCAATTTCGCCCCGTGATGACGCGGTTTGACCTGCACGATGGGCCAATTCGCTAAGTTCGTCTGGACCGTTGTCGAAAAATGTAGACACGCGCATCACGTTCGCCGCAGCGACGTTTTCACGCTGGGAGACCTCCCCAACGGCAAAGCCGCCCTAGACGTTGACGGCGCCCTCCATTTGGACGGCAAAGTTTCGGTAGACGTTATATGGACCCCGGCGTCCGCGGCATACGCCACGCAGGTGGCCAACGTGTATGGAGACCCGAAGAAAAATCAAGGTACCAATCCTCGAGGTACCAAATATCCGGCTAAGGTCTACGCATTCATCAGTACACAACTCAGGAGCGGTAACGTGTGGGAACTGTATGAAATGCCGATTCTCCAAGCCGCTGGCGTGAACATCGAGGTCGTGACGGTTCAGGCCCCCTCGCAGAATGGTCCATGACGAACCATTACATTCTCGGTTCGCCCAATCCTGCGACAACAGAGCCAAACCCATGTGGATCGAGTTTGACCTTTCTTGCGCGGGTGACGAAGTGCAGCCGTTCCATGGGAAGCATTATGCGTGGCATGCGCTCAGGGTACGCCAAGCGAGAGCAGAGTCAACGTACTCCAGAACCTCCCTGCGAAATTGAAAAAACATGGGTCGACCAACATTGCCGATTGGTCGCGTTTGTGCAGTTCATCCAACGAGTGCGGTCGAAGCTGCGCGCATTCTTGCGAGCATTTGGTCACGCACGCTCGGGCCCGACGGGGTCGCCGCCGAAGCGGTCGGTATCTGTTTCGAAGATGCAGCGGCGACGTTCTTTGAAGCTTGAGTTCAGACATTGGTAGGCCATCGTGGGGACAAATCGGCGAACTCAAGCCATTTTCGTTGCTCGCCGCTGCTGATCGCCCGTTGGAGAAATGGGCACATCCTCGCTGCGCAGTTTCGCGTCAGCCATAGAACTGAACGCATTGCAATGCGCACGACCCTGCCTTCGCAGTGACTGTTGTAACACTGGATGACTCCTGGCACCCATTGCCGTGCTTCGTCGAGGGAGGCAAACGGGCGTCGCGGATATTCCGGTGCTCGCGGGCGGGGCCGGCTACACGAGGTCGTCACGCCCAGTCAGCACAGGGTCGCAAGCATCGTCGAGCCTTCATCGGGCCGCTATTAATCTCGTGCAGTACGAACTGCCCAGGCTCGATTTCCTCGAGGCGTAGGGGAGAGCTGAACCAACGACGCGGTAGCTCGGTTGAATCCGCTCGTCCGGCTCCTCCGCTGGGAGAGCTATGACTTTGCACCCTACTGCAGCCGTCGACCTTCTCCGAGCAGATGACCATGATGACGCTCGATCAATGGATTCGCTTGAAATGACGCCTCGAAGGCTTTGATTGCGTCGTTCGCGGCTTCCCGTCGCGCCGGTCCATTCTTCTCCCCCCGCGCCCGTATCAATAGCAATCGCCCCCGCGCCGCCAGCGCCATGGCATGCCGAGGATTTCGAGCGAGTGCTCGCGCGGCCATCGCCAGCCCCTCCTTCACTTCTGACTCCGCTGACTCTGCACGCGAAAGACGCCACGCGGCGGCGAGCGCGGACGACTCTGCAAGCATCGCATAAGGGGCCGGATCAACGAGTTTGTCGGAGAGCCACGATTGCAACGGAGCGCGGACGGCTTCGAATGTCGCTTGCGTCGCATGGCCCCGGAAAACGGCATACCGTGCGGCAACGAGCTCCACTTCGGCAGCGGCTACGGCAATTTCGACACTCGTGGGGCTCTTCTCGATGACCCGACGATACGCGTCGCGGGCCTGTTTCAAAAGCTCCGTCGGATCGCCGCCTTTTTGCATGATCTCCTCGGCCGTCAGGACGGCAAGCAATCCCGAATATCGAAGGGTATACGCCGCATCGGGCTCTTGTGCCCGTGCTGTTTGCAATTCCGTGTTCGCGTGCTCCAAGGCGTCGCGCGGTGATGTTTTCGAGAGGAGCGCATAACGAGCCATCAAGAGAAAACCCATCGCTCGCACAAGTGAGTTCAACGAATAAGCAGGGTAAACCGCTTTGGCCTTGGCGGTCGCGTCGAACATGCCCTCGATGGCCTGCGTCGGCGCCTTGCCCATGTCGATCTGCTGCTGAGCCAACTCGCCCAGGAGCTGCACGCGTTTGTCGTGCGCCATCATGACGAGCGTATTGGCAGCAATCTGCTCATCGAGGACGCGATTGGCCCGTTCGACGGTTGAGCTCATGTCGACCCCACGGCTGCGCTCATCCATGGCCCGAAGGTTGTAGAGATAAGCTCGGCCATCGCGCATGGAATCGCCGCGAACGTTTTTCATCGCCACATCAAAATGGTGCTCGGCCATGTCGAGCGCCTCCGTGGCATCTCGGCCCATGTTGAGCAGAACGACCGCTTGGGCCCGCAATACCGCGCCAAGAGCGTTGCCCACGATGAGCGCCCCCTCCGAGCGAGCCAGTGCATCCTCGGTGATCCGTCGTGCTTCTTCGATCCGGGGCAGCGGATCTTCGTCGGGTGCGTCCATGCGCACGAGCGCGTAGACATGATCCGAATACATGCAAGCACGCGTTGCGCGACTGCTGGGGCTCGACGGATCGACCTGCACGAGTTTGTCGCAGACTTCGCGAGCCGATTCGAAATAGGGACGTAATGGTTCACCTTGGCGAGAGGCCACATACATGAGCCGCGACCGCGCACCACAAATGGCCTGTAAAACGCGTGGATCGCTGCGGGCGATGTTCTCCGCTGCGGAGTAGGCGTCGAGCGATGCCAACATCCCCGTCTTCATTTCTTTCCACCAGCCAGGTTGACCCTTTCCCCAATGGCTGGAGGCGATATTCATGAGCGCCTCCCCTTCGACCAGCTTCGCCTCGTAGAGCAATGGCGCCTTGGCAAAAGCCTCGCGCGCCTTCACCGCCGCCTCCTCGAAATGCCTCTCTTCCTTGGCCACGAGCGCCGCAGCGTAAGCCGGATGCTCGATTGGCGCTGGCACTGCCGCACGCAATCGACGTATGGCGGGTTCGACGTAACGCGCCTTCGCCGCCTCGACTTTTGCATGTCTCCGGTCGGCATCAGGCTCGTACCACTCAGCTTGGTGCAAATGGAGGTCATACATACCCAGCTGCGCCAAACCCAGCGCGTACCCAAGCGCGGGCGTCGAATACCCGCTCGCCTCGGCACGTTCGAGATGCTCGCATGCCCGTTCGTTGTCACCCAACGCAAGATAAGCCCGGCCAAGGGCATATTGGCTGGGCCCCGCGGCGCGTGGACCCGCCTCGGCAAGAGGCTCCTCGAGGACCCGAATGCGCTCTCGAATCACAGCACGGTCACGCTCGATGTCGTGCGGCGGCATTTGGTAGGCCGTCCGCATGTACATCTCCATTTCGGTCACGCTGCGACCCATGTTCTGTGCCAGCTCGGCTTGCTGCGTAGCCTTGCGCTGCTCGCGGACGCGTACCCCGACGAACGTCGCCGCGATGGAAAGCATGACGATCGCGACCGTCCCCACCCCGGCATGATCGACCACCTTTTGCCGAAGGACGGGAAGCCAGCCAATGGGCCTCGCATCGCGTCGAGCTGCATCGAGGAATCGCTGAAGATCCTCAGCCAATGCACCGGCAGACGCATATCGACGCTCCGGCTCCCGATCGAGACATTTCATGACCATCGCCCCGAGCTCCGCGGGTACGTCCTTCGCCAGCTCGCGCAGTGGCGGCGGATCGTCTTGGTCGACGACGTGGGAACGCTCTTCGACGAGCTGCGGAGGCCGACCAGCAAGAATCGAGTACAGCGTCGCCCCTAGGCCATACACATCCACGCTCGGGTTGAACATGCTTTCCGATCCCCGCAACAACACCTCGGGGGCTACGTATCCCGGCGTTCC
Organism: Polyangium sp. (in: bacteria); assembly: GCA_035437985.1. Lineage (GTDB taxonomy): Bacteria > Myxococcota_A > Polyangia > Polyangiales > Polyangiaceae > Polyangium. The sequence goes on from DAOMZH010000023.1 coordinate 18,480, forward strand.
GAGACCCACGCGCAACATATTCCCCGGCCCCCCATTCACTTCGCGCGCAAGGCCGAAATCCACGACGTACGGCCGAAACGAACCATCCTTTCGCGCCTCGACGAGGATGTTACCCGGCTTGAGGTCCCGGTGTACGAGGCCATTGGCATGCGCAGCGTGCACCGCCGTGGCGATCTTCTGCACGACCTCGACCCGCTGGCGGAGGTCCATGTTTTTCTTGACAACCGAAAGCGGTTCGCCGTCAATGAGCTGCATGACGATGAACGGCTCGCCATCGACTTCCCCCACGTCGTACACGCGGCAGATGTTGTCATGCTCGACCCGCGCTTGAGCCTGCGCTTCGGCACGAAAACGTGACCAGGACAGGGCATCGCGACTCTTCAATAACTTGATGGCTACATCGCGACCGAGGCGTGTATCGCGCGCGCGGTAAACAATGCCCATCCCCCCGGAGCCGAGCACGCGGATGTCGTGAAAACGCTCGTGAATCGCGGCTGGCGGAGCATTCGTGCCCGGGTCCGATTGAACGACGGGCGTCGTCGAGCTCGGCGCAGGCAACGTCGGCGCGAAAACGATATCGAACCGATCCGTAGAAGCGTCTGCGTGACCTGGACGAACTGAAGACGTTCTCGAGTTGTCCATTCCAAACACGAGTCTTTAGGAAAGTTTGTCACGCCATGCAAGAGGATACGTCCACGACACACCATTTTTACGTATCGCGGCACCGCAGTCCGAAACGCTCCACGCGGCGCCTCATCATGATGCGCGTGATTCCAAGCTGACGTGCCGCTTCGGTCAAATTGCCCCGGGCCGCAGCCAAAGCTTCCACCACGAGAGCACGTTCCATCGGCTCGAGGGATGCAAAACGAGCCGCTAGCGATGCAGCATCCCGGATCGGAGTCGCCAATGACGCGGGAGCCATGAACGCGTTTACAATCGTCGGGCTCAAGTCATCCAGCTCCACGACCGCTCCTTCCGCCTCGATGGCCGCGCGTTCGACTTCGTTGCGAAGCTCCCGAACGTTTCCAGGCCAAGGATAAGCAATGAGTGCCGCCCGTGCCGTGGGCGAAAAACCGCCTAGCTGCTTGCCGAGGTTGAGCGCCGCGGCCTCGATGAACAGCTGCGCGAGCAGCTCGATGTCCGCCCCACGCTCGCGTAACGGCGGCGTTTCCAACGTGAGCGCGTTGAGCCGATAATAAAGATCCTCGCGGAATCGCCCCTCGGCGATTTCACGGCGCAAATCCTTGTGCGTCGCCGCGATCACCCGCACATCGACTCGAAGTGGCGTTTCGGTACCCAGCGGCAAGATCTCCCTTTCTTGAAGCGCGCGGAGCACCTTGGCCTGCGCCGACAAACTCAAATCGCCCACTTCGTCGAGCAGCAGTGTGCCCTGATCCGCAAGCACGAAATGCCCCCGCATACGTGATGTCGCCCCAGTAAATGCGCCCTTTTCATACCCGAATAACGCGCTTTCGATCATGGTGTCGGGTATCGCCGCGCAATTGACCGCGACAAACGGCCGCGGAGCACGAGCAGAAGCTGCATGCAGCGCCCGCGCCACGAGCTCTTTGCCCGTGCCGCTCTCACCGAGGATGAGGACGCCGGACGCCGACGAAGCACCATATTTCACGATCTGCACGCGAAGCTTTTGAATGGCCGGGCTCTGACCAACGATCTCTTGCACCGGCCCGAACCCCGATGCCGCTTCCGCTATCCCGTGTGCGCGCGCAAGGCGCTCCGCATTGTCGAGGGTCGAGGCGAGCAACCTGGCGAGCGCACGCAAAAAGTCGAGGTCCGCCGCTCCAAACTGCTCCTGGCGACTACGATCATCAATGTACAAGTAGCCAAGCACGCGGCCTGCTGCTTCGAGAGGCGTGCCCATCGCCGAACGAATACCAAAGCGTGAAAGCGTTGCGGGCGCGTTCGGGTCACGGACCGCATGCACCACGACCGACTCGCGCCGCTCGAGCATCGCTTGCACGAGCTTGCGGCTCACGATGATCTCTTCCTCCTTTGACACGAGCGCCCCCCGCACCCGCGTGATGCGTCTGAGCACATCGCCCGTCGGCACACGTACGAGGGTGACCACCCCTCGCTCTCCACCCACCAATTCCAGCACGGACTCCAGCATGCGCCCCAGAAGAGCATCCGAGTCGTCGAGCGCCCCCATGGCTCGCGCGATCTCGAAAAGCAACTCGAGGCGCCTGTTCGGCGGGCCAAGCTCGAGCGTCGGCTCGTTCGACGCAGATTGAGCAATGACCACCTCGGGCTCGTTTTCCTCGCGATACACCAGCCTCACCGGGCCAATGTGGATCACATCTCCATGCGCGAGCCGAGCTTGCTCGACACGCAAGCCGTTGACGAAGGTGCTGTTGGCAGAACCGAGATCTCGAACGACCCAGCCCGCACCATCCGGCTCGAAGCGCGAATGGTTTCGTGAAACCTGGCGGTGACGAAGCGGCAGATCGCATTGGTCATCGCGGCCAACGTTGAGCGGCACAGTGAGTGCAACCGCAAGCGGGCCTTGACCGGGTTCATGAATGATCAGCTGAGGCATGGGACGATGTTTCGCATCTCGCACGCTCGTCTCAACCCACGCGTTTGTCGAAAAAGGGCATCATGTCGCGTACTGGCACACCGGGCTCATCTCGGGTCTTGGCGTCGAGACCGCCGGGGACATTAGGCCATGACGGACCGTTACGCAACTTGTCGGTTGTGGTTCGAGACGAGATTGTGGCTCAATCGATCCGCTTTGGCTCGTTTGAGCCTTATTCGATCGGATCAAATGAGCCGCTGACGAAAGATTGGCCACGCGCAAGAGGCAAATTCCACATTGGCCGTTGCGGCGATGCGCAACGGGTCATCGCCACGTTGCTTGCTCTGGTTGGAACGCGATCTGGGCCGCTCGCGACCCAGTCGTTCACCGCGCAAGAGGCGCCGATGTGGGCTCGGTCGATGCTGCGCGCAGGTCATCGGGTGCGCGTTCCTTCAACATGAGCCACCGAATCAGAGGCGTGGCCATGTACGTGCTGATCAAGGCCATGATCACCAGCATCGTATACATTTGTCGTGGCAATACTCCAAGATCGTACCCGATGTTCAGCGCAATCAACTCCATGAGCGCGCGCGTGTTCATACATACGCCTATCGCCAGAGCGTGGCGATGCTCCTCGCCACACGCACGAGCAGCAACATATGCGCCGCCAAGTTTTCCAGCAAAGGCGATGGTGCAAACGAGACCGCACTGGAGCCATGCGTTTGCCGTCGACAGAGTGCCGATGTCTGTACGCAGCCCCGTGTACGTAAAGAAAAGCGGCAGCAGGAGCGTATTGACCAAGCCGGACATCCGCTGCTTCCACTCCTCGACGATTTCCCGTTCTTGGTGCAGCGACACGCCCACGATGAATCCGCCAATGATCGCAAATACCCCGATGTAGCTCGTCGCGAGCGCCGACAAAAAAAGCACGAGCAGAATGACGACCAACACTTCGGCCCGCATCTCCCCGTGTTGCCGAATCTTCCCCACGACGAATCGCGCCAGCGGTTTGCGGACGATACCGAATACGACGGCGAGAAATCCCGCGAGCATCAGCAAGCGCAAGGAGACATCCTTTGCCGAGAAATTCGACGTGACAATGGCCGACACGACCCCGAGGAGGAGCCAACCGCAGATGTCGTCAACCGCCGCCGCCCCGATCGTCAACGCCGCAATGCGTGTACGGGAGAGGCGCAGCTCCATGAAAATGCGCCCCAAAATGGGGATCGCCGTGATGGACATGGCGATCGCAAAGAAAAGGCGAAAACCCAACAAATTGGGTCGAGGCTCGGCCATCGAGCTGTGAAACCACGGCGCCGAGAAATATCCCAACGCGAAGGGGAACAGAATCCCCGTCAAACTGATGGCTACCACGGATTTCTTGCTTTTTACCAGCGAGGATCCGAATTCGAATTCCATCCCAATCTGAAACATCAAGAGAACGAGCGCGAGTTGCGCGAGTCCCACAAAAATCGACGAAGTGGACGGGTGAAAGATGGTTTTCGAAACGTCGGGGGCGAGTGCTCCAAGCACACTCGGGCCCAGGACGATCCCCGCGAGAATCTCTCCGGCTACATTGGTTTGTCCGAGAAAGCGCCGCGAAATCCACACGACCACTTGGGTGGCGCACAAGATGACGACGATCTGCAAGAAAAGGTGTTTGGCAAGATCCTCGGCTCCAGACCCGACCGCACTGCTTGCAAAAAGATGAAAATGGGATGTCACGTTGCCCCCTCGAGACCACTGATGATTTCGGTGGGATGGTCTCCGCCCACCGACGTTCTGGTGCTCACCAGCGATCGCACCTGGCCGTATTCCATGGTCAGGACGCGATCTGCGCAAGGGAAGTACCGATCATCATGACTGACGGCGATGACCGTCTTCCCTCTTCGCTTCAACGCAGGGATGATGTTCTCATAAAAGTATTTGCGAAATTCGGGGTCTTGATCCGCTGCCCATTCGTCGAGGACGAACAGGGGTCGATCTTCGAGCAACGCTAGGACCATGGCCAACCGCTTTTTCTGGCCCGTCGAGAGCCTTTGCTGGGTAAATGCTCCTTCCTCGAAGGATGTTTTGTGCTCGATCTGCATTTCCCGAAGCAGCACGCGCACCGTTTCGGGGTCGACATCGAGCAAGCCGTACGCTTTCGAAAACAAGTGAAAATCGGCGAAGATGACCGAAATCATTTCCCGATAATGCTCGGCATTCCGCGCATCGACGACGACGTCTCCCACGCGAAGACTGCCCCGTGTGGGCGTATAAAGGCCCGTGAGAACTTTGAGCAACGTCGACTTACCACTGCCATTGCCACCCACGATGAACAAAACCTCGCCGGGCTCGATGGTAATGTCGATCGGACCCACATGAAATTGGGTATCTCCGCCATCCGCAGCGTACGTGTATTCGACGTTGACGAATTCGATCGGACCCAGTCGCCCCTGCCAAGGATCGGAACGGCGCGCTTCCGAGTCACTCTGCTTCAGGGCTCCTTCGAGGCGTTTTTCGAGAGCATCGATGTTCGCGAGCGCGTCGTTCGATTGGACATAATACAAATACACGCCGAGACCCGCTTGCACGCTTCCCCATAAGAAAAGAATCGTCGCTATCAATGTCGAGAGCCGCGTACTGTCGATCGGGACATGTTTGGGCATGACGAAAACGAGCGCCGCAAGAACCACGTAAAGGTTCGTCGTCACGAACAGCGTATTGTCGTCGAAAAGTTGATTCGTTTTGGCATTGATTCGGCCGAGATCCTTGGAATTGCTTTTGAAATCGCGGAGCACGTCGTCCGTTCGGGCGCGACCAAGCCGAATCTCTTTGGCTCCACGCAAAAGGTCCGTGAGCATTCCGAGAAGTCGCACACGGGCTTGGCCTTCTTCCTTCAAAAGACGCGTAGCCAAGGCATTTCTCGAGCGATACAAATAGACCGACACGAGCTGGAGCGGCAAAAGAAAGGCAAACGCTGCAGGCGACGTCGCGAGAAGATAAAGGCCCCCAACCGCGAGAATGCATAACGAGGGCAAAATGGCCCCAATGGAACTCGAGGCAATGGAGACGACAGAAACATTGTCGGTGACTCGATCCAGAATCTCCGCCGCACCGATACGCTCGAGGCGCTGGAGCTCGGTGCGCTCGATTTTGCCGACGATTCGCGCGACGATGCGTTGCAGTGCAGTCTCGATGAGCGCCACCGTGCGATGTCCCGAAATACGCGCAGCCACGATGGATGCTCCGGCGACGATGGCAAATGCCAAAAAATTCGTCGCAGACGCCGATTCCGGGGCGTGCGCGACCGCGTTGACGAGTATCAAAGCGCCAACGTTGAGAAGGCCGGCCAAAACAGCCGTGGCCATGAGTCTCGAATGCTTGGCGTTGGCTTCTTCAGCGATGAGTTGGACGATCGTCGTCATGCGGCCCTCGAAGCATGTCGATGTTGCTCGATGGAACGAATTTTTCCGTATTCCATCGTCACGATACGATCGGCCAAATGAAAATACCGGTCGTCGTGGCTGACGACGATGACCATTTTGCGCTCTCGTCGCAGCATAGGAAGGAGTTCTTCATAAAAATAGCGTCGAAATTCGGGATCTTGATCGGCCGCCCATTCGTCGAACATGCAAATCGGACGATCTTCGAGCAACGCCACGATCATGGCAATGCGTTTTCTTTGCCCCGTCGATAACGTCAGCTTCGTGAATGCTCGTCCCGCGAAAGAGGTCTGCCCTTCGAGCCGCATTCGGAGGAGCAATCGCCGCACCGCGGTTTCATCGATATCCACGAATCCGTAAAGCTTGGCAAAAAGATGAAAATCAGTAAATATGGCCGACACCTTGTCGCGAAAGGCGACGATATTGTCGCGAGACACTGGGATGCCATCGGCTTCGAGTGAACCGCTGGTGGGGGCATACAGGCCGGTGAGCACCTTGACGAAGGTCGATTTGCCACTTCCATTGCCGCCAACGATGAAAACGACTTCACCGGCAATCATCTCCAAATTCATGGGCCCAATGCGAAATGATTCTGCCGCCCCGGCGTATTCGTATTCGATGTTGGTCGCCTTCAACGTTCGAATGCGAGCATTCCAGGGGTCGGGCGGATTGGGTACCGGAACGGCTTCTCGGGCGACCTTTTCGAGTTTTGCTTCGAGGGCCATCATTTCTTCGAGCGCCATATTCGAGCGGATGTAGGGCATGAGTCCGGAGATCAAACCCATGAAGGGCCCCCATGAAAACATGACCGCCGCGACGATACGCGCCATCATCGACGCATCCAGATGAACGAATTGCTGCAGCGTGTACACGACCGCGGCAAGCACGACAAAAAGAATGGCATCGGCAACGAGTTTTCCATCGGCGAACATACTGTTCGATTGGATGCTCACCGCGCGCAATGCATCCGAAGCCTGCAGAACATGCTCGCGAACGTCTTGGCGACGGCGCCTTCCGAATTGCAGCTCTTTGAATCCGGTGAGGAGGTCAGTCATTCCATCGAGAAACGTCAATCGCACTTCGAAGGTTTGTCGCAAATGCCCGACGAAGTCGCGCCGCACGTCCAGAAACTTGATGGCTCCTACTGCGCAGGCCAGCACGACCACGGAAAATGCCGCAGGCGCGAGCCAAACGAGATAAAGCATGGCAAACGCCAAAATGACCACGGATTGCAACATCGTCGCAATCAAACCCGCACGATCCGAAATGACAGCGGAGTTTTCCGTGATGCGATCGCAAATTTCGGCAGCTTTTACCCTTTCGAGCGCATCGAGTTCGATGCGGGCGATTTTTTCGCTGATACGCACCTTGAGACGATGAATGACCGATTCGACGAGCTCTGTCGTCCGGTGGTTCGCGTACCGCGCATTCATCACGTACGCGACGAGGGATACGGCATAAAAATAGAGCGCACCACCATCACCAGCCTCGGGGGCGTGCGCGATTGCATTGAGGTTGACCAGCAGGAGCGCATTGGCCACACCCGCGATACCTGCGGCCACCATGAGGCGATGGCGCTCTGGCCCCGCTTCCTTGTGAAGAGCTTCGAGGAGACTCACGAAATATTAGGCTCGTGCGAAGATTGATCATCCTTGCGCACCAGGAAATCACCAATCGCCAGGTAATCGATGTTGGTCTTGAGAAAGGTATTGATCGCATCGTCCGGCGTGCAGATGATCGGCTCCTGATCATTAAACGAGGTATTGAGCACGAGCGGAATGCCGGTCAACTTGTAAAACTCGCTAATCACTTGGTGGTAACGTGGGCTGAGTTCTTTTTTGACCGTCTGAATGCGACCGGTACCATCGACATGCAAAACGGCCGGAATCTTGTCTTTGACGGCATCTTTCGCTGGGTAGGCCATGAGCATGAAATCGGCCGCCGTCGTTTCCTTGGCAATCTCGAACCAATGATTGATTTGCTCGTACAGGACACTCGGCGCGAAGGGCCGGAAATATTCGCGGTGCTTGACCTTGTGGTTGAGGATCTCCCGCATGTTGGCATTACGTGGATCGGCCAGGATGCTTCGGCTTCCCAAGGCGCGCGGGCCAAACTCCATCTGCCCTTGAAAATAACCGACCACGGCTTCGCGAGCGATCAACTTTGCCACGGTTTGCTCGATATTCTCGAGTCGTTCGTATTTCAAGCCCTGGGCTTGCAATGCTGCTTCGATGTCGGCGTTCGTAAAGGCTGGTCCTGTGTATGGACTCAGCATGGGCTGTCGGGCTTCGTTGCCGAGTATGTCGTGCCAGATATGCGCCGCGGCCCCCATAGCCGTTCCCGCATCGTTTGCCCCTGCTTGAACATAGAGCTGTTCGAATGGTCCCGCCTCGAAAGCATAACGATTGGTCACGCAATTGAGCGCCACACCGCCGGCCAAACAAATATTCTTGGAACCGGTTTCCCGATACAAGTGGTCCATGATGTGCAGAACGAGTTCATTCGTTTTTTGCTGCAATGCCGCCGCAATGTCCTGATGATCCCGCGTGAGTTCGTCGTGTGGATGCCTTGCTTTGATGCCCAAGAGCCGTTCGACGCCCGAGAAGTCCGCGGACGCAGGATAATAGACGATCTTTTCGAAGCGCAAAATGTCATTGTCGATTTCGAACTTTCCGTCCGCAGTCGGGCGCAAGAGTTGCTCGAAAACATGAGCGTAACGCGCGGGATCGCCATAAGATGCCAGCCCCATGATTTTGGCCGCATCATAAAGACTGAAACCCAAAAAGAGCGAAATCAGTTCCCACAAAAAGCCCAGCGAGTGCGGATAAGAGACCACTTGCAGCGTGCGAATCTTGTTGTTCACTCCATGGAAATACGCGGCCGTATCGGTATCGTCCCCAATGCCATCGATGACCAAAATGGCCGCTTCCTGAAATGGCGAAGCATAAAACGCCGAAGCAGCATGCGCAAGATGATGCCCAATCCACATGAATTCGCCCCGAAAGCCCAGTTTACGCAACTCATCGGGCACGAACGCGAGCGAACGCAACATCTTCTCTTGATCTTCCCAGCTCGTCCAGTGACTCATGAGTCCCTGCTGGCGCAAGCTGGCCGCGCGGGTCGCAATATAGTGTGGATTCGTGGAATATCCGACGTAGCTCACGTCGGCCATCGTAATGCCAGCGGTTTTCAAACAATGGCGAATCGACTGCTGGGGCAACTCGTGCGGGTTATCGACGCGCGCCTCTTTACCGTGCTTGACCCGATTGAATCGTTCTTCTTCGACAACCGCCACGAGTTTACCATTCTCGAGCAAACATGCGGATGACTCATGATAGACAGAATTGATTCCCAGAATGTACATCGGTTCCTCGAGAGTTGAAGTCACAGCGTGACTGCCCTTTCAACCGCGTGCGCCATGGTGCCCGTATGGCTTCGTAAAACACGGGGGCCAGTGGCGGCCCGGTGGCAATCCACGTGCCACGTGCCTCCCCAGCCAGAAGACGACCGGCCTCCAAATGAATCCATTACCGTCGTGCAGGGGAGCGGATTCGCCGCGGATCAAATGATCCGTTTTTCCCGGCTCAACTGAGCCGTTTCGAATCAAATGAGCCCGCTGCCCATTCGTCTCGCATCATGACGATGTTCCGCGTCCGAGGCTGTAGCTGACCTGCACCGACGGCGTGGCACGAGGGTTGCCAACAGGTCCGGCCATTGCCCGAAGACGGACTGCGCGCGCACCGATCGGAGCAATGTAATGTTCAATGACTGTAGTCTGATTTCGACGGAACCCGATCCATGGATTTTGCGTGGAGTGACGAGCAACTCGAGCAGAAGAACGCTGCGATCCGCTTTGCTCGGAAGTCGTTGAGCACGAACGTGATCGAACACGATCGTGATGAGCGTTTCTCGAGGAAATCCTGGTCCGAGTGTGCTGAATTTGGAGTGTTGGGGCTGCCTTTTCCAGCAAGTTATGGTGGTGCGGATGCCGATATCCTGACCACCATGCTCGTCATGGAAGGTCTCGGCTATGGCGGTAAGGACAATGGGGTGCTCTTCGCCCTCAACGCGCAAATGTGGGCGGTGCAGCACCCCATTTTGACGTTTGGCACGGACGCTCAGAAAACACGTTATCTTCCACGTTTGATTTCCGGGGAATGGATGGGCGCGCACGGGATCTCGGAGCCTGAATCCGGATCCGATGCCTTTGCCATGCGCGCGCGCGCGATTCGTTGCGAGGGAGGCTATAAGATTGACGGAACGAAAATGTTCGTCACGAATGCCCCCGTCGCGGATGTGGCGGTCGTTTTTGCATCGACGGCGCCCGAGAGAGGCAGTTGGGGCATAAGCGCGTTTCTCGTCGAACGAGGGACACCGGGCTTCACGGTTGGAAAAAATATTGGCAAAATGGGGTTACGCACGGCTCCCATGGGCGAGCTCATTTTGCAGGATCGCTTCGTTCCCACGGAAAATCGGTTGGGGCCCGAAGGAATTGGCGCGCAGATCTTCAACAATTCGATGGAATGGGAGCGCGCATGCATCTTGGGCTCGCATGTCGGGGTCATGGAACGGCAACTCGAAGCGTGCGTGGCGTATGCTCGTTCGCGTAAACAATTTGGCCAGCCCATTGGCAAGTTTCAAAGCATTTCCAATCGCCTGGCCGAAATGAAAGTGCGGCTCGAGACGGCGCGGCTGCTGCTCTACAAAACGGCTTGGCTCAAGAAACAGGGCAAACCTGGGCATCTGGAGGCGGCCATGGCCAAGCTCCACCTCAGCGAGGTTTTTGTCGAGTCGAGCCTGGATGCGATTCGGATTCACGGCGGTTATGGGTATACGACCGAATTCGAAGTGGAGCGGGACCTCCGCGATGCCCTTGGCGGAACCCTTTATTCGGGAACATCGGATATTCAACGCAATATCATTGCCAAATTCTTGGGGCTCTAGGAACATGAAAACGGATGTGCTCATCATTGGTGGCGGTCCGGCCGGTGCGGCCAGTGCGATGTTTTTGCTCGAGCGGGGCGTCAAGCCGACCATTGTCGAAATGGAGTCTTTTCCCCGCTACCATATCGGCGAATCGATGACCGGCGCGGCGGGTCAAGTGCTGCGCGAACTCGGATTCGAGGCCGATATGTACCGCCAAAAGCATCCGGTCAAAAAGGGCGTGACCGTCTACGGACCCAATGGCGGCAGCTCTTGGTTCGTGCCCGTCATGGGGCGTAATGCGCAAGGCAATCTTCTCGAGTGGGAAACCTGGCAAGTGCGGCGCAGTGCATTCGATAAGATGCTTCTCGACGCCGCCGTGGCGCGTGGGGCCACGTTGATTACGGGTAAAGGCTCCAAAGCGATTGTGAACGACGGTGTCGTGCAAGGCGCGTACGTGCACGTGCGCGATGGCGGCACCCAAGAACTTCGCTCCGACGTGCTACTCGACTGTTCGGGGCAAGCGACGTGGCTCGCCAATCAAGGGGGCGTGACCGGACCCAAGTATGTCGGCTCGTACGATAAACAGATCGCCATTTTTTCCCAGGTCACAGGCGCGATTCGCGACAACGGAACGACCCGCGAAACGCACAAAGACAATACGATCATTCTCTACAAGAGCAAATACCATTGGGCTTGGTTCATTCCGATCGATGACGAAAATGTGAGCGTGGGTGTGGTCGCGCCTTCGGCGTATTTCACGTCCAAGGGCGAAAGCAAACGTGACTTTTTGGTGCGCGAGCTGCACGAGCTCAACCCCGAACTCGCACGCCGCTTGCCCGAAATCAAGCTGACGGAAGAAGTCCGCGTCATTCCCAATTATTCGTACCAGGTCAAGAAGTTCTGCGGCAAAGGATTCATGTGCATAGGGGATGCGCACCGCTTCGTCGATCCCATCTTTTCGTTCGGTTTGTCGGGGTCGCTTCGCGAAGCGCAATTTGCAGCGCCTGCGGTGTGTGCGTATTTGGCGGGGGAAGGTCGTGCTTTGCCCAATCCTTTTGCGCGCCATCAGCTTTTCGTCGAAAAAGGTATCGACGTTCTCGAAGATGTCATCGATACATTCTGGGAGCATCCGCTCGCGTTTGCTCTGTGCGTGCACGAGCGATACCGGGAGCAGATGATCGATATGTTCGCCGGGCGCGTGTATGAACACGAAAATCAACCGTCCCCGGCCCTCCACGCATTCCGGCGGCTGCTCGAGCGTGAAGGCGAACGCGAGCGCTCGTATGTCGATGAGGATCTGTATTCGATTCCGATCGGATCACGTTATCACCCTGAACGCGCTCCTCTTTGGGAGGCCGAGGGATCCGAAGGGCTCACCGAAGCGTGGATGCAGGCGTCGCTGTAGTCGCGCACGGGAAATGAGACGATATGACGATTCAGTGGTTATTTGAGCGAATGGCAGGTTGGCGGGACGATTTGGCGTTTGTCCGAGACGAAGAGCGGGTGACCTACGGCGAATTGCTCGCATTGGTGGATGATTGGCGGGCCCAATTTCGACAGTATGACCTCCAACCCGGACAAATCGTCGCGATCGTCAGTGATTACACGCCGCGTGCGTGTGCCCTTCTGCTCGCCCTCGTTGATTACGGCGCCATTTGTGTCCCCCTCACCTCGAGCGTGCACACACAACATCAGGAATTTTTCGACATTGCCGAGGTGCAGGTCATTTTTGTGAATGACGGCCAAGGTGGGTGGCGCATTAAAAAGCGCGACATCGGCCCGACCAATGCCTTGCTTTTGGAGCTGACAACGCACATCGCCGCCGGGCTCGTTCTTTTTTCATCTGGCTCGACCGGTAAGAGCAAAGCTGCTCTGCATGATTTCGACGCCCTGTTGGAAAAATTCAAAACGCAGCGGCAGCGCATCAGCACGTTGACGTTCTTGCTTTTTGATCACATTGGCGGCATCAACACGCTCTTTTACACTTTGTCCAACGGGGGCACGGTCGTTTCCGTAGCGCGGCGAGATCCCCATACGGTTTGTCAGGCCATCGCTCGTCATCGGGTCGAGGCTTTGCCCACTTCGCCGACCTTTTTAAAGCTTTTGCTCATTTCCAAAGCCTATGAGCATTACGATCTCTCGGCCTTGACGTTGATCACCTATGGCACCGAGATGATGCCGAGCAGTACGCTGGAGGAATTGCACCGCGTTTTTCCTCGGGTGCGTCTCCAGCAGACATATGGTCTTTCCGAATTGGGCATTTTGCGGTCGAAGTCGAGGAATTCGGATTCGTTGTGGGTCAAAGTGGGCGGCGAAGGGTTCGAAACGAAGATCGTCGACGGCATCTTGTGGATCAAGGCTCGTTCGGCGATGCTTGGGTACCTGAATGCGCCAAGCCCCTTTAATGCCGAAGGCTGGATGAATACGGGCGATATGGTGGAAGTCGATGGCGAGTATGTCCGATTTCTCGGTCGCAAAAGCGAAATGATCAACGTGGGCGGGGAAAAGGTTTTTCCGGCCGAAGTAGAGAATGTGATCATGCGACTGGAAAACATCAAAGACGTCGTCGTCAAGGGCAAGCCCAATCC
>DAOMZH010000024.1:0-1628 GCA_035437985.1 Polyangium sp. (in: bacteria)
GCCCCGAACTCGCCCGCTTCGCGGGCTCAAACAGCGGGGCCCCACCGCGGCGCCGTGAAATCAAGCACTCACCAAGCGACATGTCCCTCGATTTGGCAGAGTAACACTAGTCATCGTCACGAGCCGCCTTATCTTTTCGCGGCCGGTAAAGACGCCAGGCAAGGCGATCGAGGTCCGCATTGATTTTCTCGATTTGCTTGTAAAGTTGCGTAACTTGCCGAGCCTTTTTGTCGAAACCACGTGATTCGAGGGCGGTAATCTCGTCCCAAAGGCGGTGGCGACGTTTCGCCAGGTCGATAAATGGTCGTTGCTGCTTGGGCGGAAGCAGCTTGATGGGAATGGACTTGATATCCTCTGGATACACGTGTTCCTTCATCGAGCGTTTGTTGGCCTGGAGAAAACATTGAATCGGTTCGCTTTGCGTCAACGCGCATAAATACCATTCGCTCAGGTTGGACGAGCGACTGGCGTCGAGCCGATTTCCCAATGCCCTTTTCGCCTTCGCGATGGACCGATTCTCTATATCCGCCAGCAGGCACCAGCGAACAGCAACATTGACGGCATGAGAGACGATGATGAATCCGTCCTCGCCTCCAGAATCGACGGCTATGCCGGTAAACTCGCCAAACATGACTTTGGGTCGCTCGAAAAGTTCAGGAAACGTCGGCCTGTCGACGCGAGAAGGGCATCGTGCTGCTTCGCCAAACTCGATCCAGCGAACCGGGCCAAGCCCTCCCCGTTTGACCTCCCGAGAACCAAGATAGCGTCGAGAATGGAGCTCATCGCGATGGTCCGCGACCAAATCATCACGCGTAAACGATTTGTGGCGAATACGTTTACCTCGAGTTCCCAGGTCTTCGACGATTTCTTCCCCAAATCGCGCCGGGTCGTAAAAGCTCGATACGGCGATTGTCTCGTTTTTCGCAAGTCTCTCGTTCGCGTGCAGAACCATTCCTTTGCTCACATAACAAAGCTCTTCGAGCAGCGCGGTTTTCGACAGGTCGAGGGTTACTTGGTCGCGCCGATTAAAAACTCGGTCGGCGGCGAGTTCATCGCGCGTGAGTTGATCCAATGCTTCGCTCGCGATGGAACCATCGTCCGCAAAACCCCTGGCTATTTGACGCTCGACGATATGCTGCGCCGGCGGCCTTCCGCGTGAAAATGTAAAAACGATGTTGTCTTGCCATTTCGCATCGGCAAAAAGCTCGAGTTTTTCCGTAAAAAGTACGCGATGCACCGTTGCTTGTTCGGTGAGCTTGGCGCGGAGCTTGGATGCATAAGGAGCCGTGCCGAGCGATTCAATCGTGACGAGACAGCAGCGCGCATTGGGGGAATCGGCCAAGAGTCGGAGATACTGTTCGACAAACGGGACGTAAAGGTCCCATTTCATGTGCTTGGTTTCGAACCACGATTCTTTCTCGATTCGTCCCAGATACGAAACGATGCTTTCGCTTTCGTCATGGCGCACATAAGGCGGGTTTCCCACCAAGAAATCAAAACCATTCTCGAATTCGCCTTTGCGAGCCTTGATGAGTTCCGCGTCGACGGCATCAGAGGGGAACAATAGGGGGGCGACGACGAGCGAATCGGCGCAATGAATGGAAAATCGCTGGACGACGATGTTCTGA
>DAOMZH010000024.1:1728-31739 GCA_035437985.1 Polyangium sp. (in: bacteria)
GACGACGAGCGAATCGGCGCAATGAATGGAAAATCGCTGGACGACGATGTTCTGACCGACATCCTTCGCTTGTCGAACCAAATCGAGCACTTGAATGAGCAAATTGGTTTCCGCCAAATAACAGGCAAATGGATTGAGATCGATTCCGTAAAGCGCCCCTCGAACCTCTTCGAGGGCAGTCTCGATTCGACTGGTGGGAATTTTGCCATCCGCTTCACGGAAACTATCCAGCAACCGTCGACAAGCCTCGACGAGAAAGCTTCCGGAGCCGCAGGCAATATCGGCAATACGCCTGTCGGCAATGGCTCCACGCACATATCCTACTTGGTCCAGCATTGTGCGGACGAGCGTTGGGGCGGTGTAATAACGCCCTTGTTCGTGTTTGCCTTCTTGGAGGTAGCGGCCATACACCGTGCCAATGATGTCGGTATCGATTCTCTCGAGATTGAACGCATTGAGAACAACCAATGCGCGAAGAAGAATTTTGTCGTCCATTCGATACCAATCGAATACGTCGGCCGCGCCATAAAAATGCGCATACATGTTTTGCGCGCATTCGTAGGCCATGGGCGTGAGGTATTCGTAGGAGCGTCCGGAGGCATAATCGAGGTAACGCGGAGCATCGTCTTGCTTGCGGACAAAAAGTCCCTTGTCCTCGCATATACGGACGAGCAGCAGCCGAACAATGAATACATACGCGGTTTGGCGCGCAAACTCGGCACGAAGTTTTTCCGGGGTTGCGCCAACCATGACGCTCGACGAAACACGAGATTCCCAAGCGCGCCAGGCTCGTGCAGTTTGTTGAATTGGCTGCGCGCAGACGAGAGTCTGCTCCAGTTGGTCCTGGACTTCGGGGGTGAATTCACCAAGAAGCTTGCGTAATGCTGCGACGAGCATTTCGGACGATGTGTTAGCGTCAAGCTGCTGGCGATTTGGTTCCGCTCGCCCTGTCCAAAAATTCTCCGCGATTGCCGAACTCACAACGTTGCAATCGAGTCGATGACGCTGGCCACGTCAAGGATGATCCGACCGGACAACACGAAACAAAGGTTGCACCTCGTATCAAAACCTTGTACAAAGAATAGACAAGCTTGGCCATCAAGTTCCGTCTCGAGACGGACGACAGGGAGAAGCATCGATGGGTTCTAGCGGAAAAACTTCGAAGTTGGTTGCAGCAGCTGCGGTAGCGGCGGCACTCGTTCCAAGCCCTTCGCACGCGCTCTTGAAAGAAGGGACATCTGCCCCTGACGCTCGCGTAGAGGATGCAGATGGGAAGGTGTTGCAACTGCAGTCGCTCAAGGGCAAACCGATCCTCATCGTGTACGAAGACCGTGATTCGGCAAAGCAGAATCAGTCACTGAAGGACGACCTGGCGAAGTTGGCTCAAGGCGACAAGTACAAGACGCAGATCGCTCTTGCGGCCATCGCGGATGTGAGCTCGTACGATTGGTGGCCGGCGAAGGGGTTTGTCAAGGACGCGATTCGCGAAGAATCGAAGAAGCAGAAGACGACGATCTACTGCGATTGGAACGGCGGATTTCGCAAGGCGTATGGCATCAAGAAGGGCGTGAGCAACGTCATCCTCGTTGGTCGAGATGGACGTGTGCTTTTTGCTGCTGAAGGCGCGATGAGTAACGATTCACGGAAGCGTCTCGTGAGTTTGCTTGGCGAACAGGTTGGCTGATGTCGATGATGTGGAACGAGCCGTGCGTCGAGACAATCAGTCTTGCTTCATGGCTCGTTGCCGTTTGTTCGTGAGCACTGCTTTTTCGATGGATTGTCGAGCTCCCGCCAAGTCGCGACCGACACATAGTCCGCCTCGATCTTCGATCCACGAACGCATGGTCTCGGCAGCATCTCCACCCACGAGCCACGGGGTCGCGCGACACGCATCTGCGTAGGCATCGACGAGCTCGCGAGCACGTGGTGGAGGAACCATCATCGTGGCGCTCAGACCCACGATATCTGGGGCCAAAGCATCGACGACTCGGGCTACGGCTGCAGGCGGTGTGCTCGCGCCGAGCATGAGCGTGCGATAGCCCCACGAGGCGAAACGAAGACCAGCACCATACAAACCGAGAACGTGATCTTCGTCGGCGAAACAAGCCAAAACAATGCGGCGCATCGCATCCGAAGGTTGCGCCAAACGCAGCAGATGCACGAGCGTCGCGCCAAGAACGTTGGAGGCCAAATGTTCCTGGGCCACGGTGACATCGCCGGAATGCCAGAGATCACCGATCTGAATGAGCGCCGGACCGATCGTACGTTCGTAGATGACCACCGCAGGCCCGAGCGTGAGGGCCTTGGAAACTTCTTCTTCGAGACCATCCGGATCGAAACGTCTGACCGCCTCGACGATGCGATCGGTCGCCGCCACGTAAGGATCTTTCTCGACAAACCCCCCTAGACCCCCTGTATATCCCCCGTTTGTCGCTCCAATCACTGGCTCGCCGAGGAGCGCACGCGCCGCTTCCGCAGGCGCCGTGCCCAGCTTGACGAGATCCCGCATCCTCGTGATCAGTGCGACGTCTTCATCACTGTAAAGACGATAGGCCGATGCCGTTCGCGAAGGCGCAGGCACACCGTATCGGCGCTCCCACGCACGCAGCGTCGCAGAGCTGACGCCCGTCAATTCACTCACTGTGCGAATGCGATAGAGGCTCAATTGACAACTCACCATCCGGTCGTCACGACAAACACACTCGGCTTGCGTGAAAACCTTGTTCAAAGATAGTACAGACCCTATACTCACGCCATGCAAGGTTCAACCACCAAACCTCATGCGGTCGTTATTGGAAGCGGCTTCGGCGGACTCGCCGCAGCGATTCGTCTAGGATCTCGCGGATATCGCGTTACCGTCGTGGAGAAGCTCGATGCCCCAGGTGGCCGAGCCTACGTCCACAAGCTCGATGGCTTTACATTCGATGCGGGGCCGACTGTCGTCACTGCCCCGATGCTCCTCGAAGAACTTTGGACGCTCGTGGGCAAGCGGATGAGCGACGACATCGACATGCGCCCGGTGACGCCGTTTTATCGGATCCGGTTTCACGATGGCACGTTGTTCGACTACACGGGCGACGAACATGCGATGCGGCGGGAGGTGGAGCGGCTGTCCCCGCGGGATGTTGCGGGGTACGAAGAGTTCATCCGGACAAGCGAGCGTATTTTTCGCGTGGGTTTCGAGCAGCTTGCGCATGTGCCATTTGGTTCGTTTTGGGACATGGCGAAGATCGTGCCCGACATGATGAAACTCGAAAGTTATCGTTCGGTTTATGGTTTGGTGGCGAAACATGTCGAGGATGAGCGTTTGCGGCAAGTGATGAGTTTTCATCCCTTGCTGGTAGGTGGGAATCCTTTTTCGACGACGTCGATCTACACGTTGATCGCGTTTCTCGAGCGCAAGTGGGGCGTGCATTTTCCGATCGGAGGCACGGGGGCGCTGGTGCGCGGCCTGGTGAAACTCATCGAAGAGCAAGGAAACTCGGTGCGTTGTAATGCCGAAGTCGAACAGATTTTGCTGCGAGGTCGAACGGCAAAAGGAGTGCGACTGAAGAATGGCGAAATCATTTCGGCGGACATCGTGGTGTCCAATGGCGATTCGGCGTGGACGTATCGGCACTTGGTGGACCCAATCGTGCGGCATCGCTGGACGAACGAGCGTCTGGACAAACAACGCTATTCCATGGGTCTTTTCGTATGGTATTTCGGGACGAACCGCAAATATCCAGAAGTTGCCCATCACACAATCTTGCTTGGTCCGCGGTACAAGGGGCTATTGGAAGACATCTTCACGCGGCATGTGTTGGCGGATGATTTCAGTTTGTATTTGCATCGACCGACGGCGACGGATCCGGCGCTTGCGCCGGAGGGTTGCGAGGCATTTTATGTGCTTTCGCCCGTGCCGAACCTGGAGGGTTCGACGGATTGGACCAAGGAAGCGGAACCATATCGAAAGCGAATCGAGCAATATTTGGCGTCGACGTTATTGCCGGGACTCGACAAATCGCTTGTCGTATCGCGGGTGACGCATCCGCTGGAGTTCCAGGACAGACTGCTTTCGTTTCGAGGTGCGGCGTTTGGAATGGAGCCGGTGCTGACGCAGAGTGCGTTTTTCCGGCCACACAACAAGAGCGAAGACGTGGAACGATTGTACATCGTCGGTGCCGGGACGCATCCGGGTGCGGGATTGCCGGGTGTTCTGTCTTCAGCGCGGGTTCTCGACAGCGTGGTGCCTCATGCAAACGATTTGCGCTGAATCAGTAAGGACAAACCTCGTGCCGGAATCGACTTTGTGGGCTTCGAAAGAGGACCTCGCGACATGCAAAAAGCTTTTGCGCGAAGGGTCGAAGAGCTTTTTTGCGGCTTCGCTGCTTTTGCCGAGGCGGGTGCGTGAGCCAACGGTGCCCGTATATGCGTTCTGTCGCATTGCGGACGACGTGGTCGATCAGGCGCAGGATCCCGATGCGGTGCAGGCATTGCGAAATCGGTTGGGCATGGCGTACACGGGCACGCCATATGAGTCGCCGGTGGATCGAGCGTTTGCCGACGTGGCGCGCAAGCACGATGTGCCGCGGGTGGTCATGGACGCATTGATTGATGGGTTTGCCTGGGATGCCGAGGGCAAACGATATGCGACGATGAACGAGCTGCACGGCTATTGTGCGCGGGTGGCTTCGACGGTCGGTGTCGTCATGAGTTTGCTCATGGGGACGCGGGACCCGATTGCGTTGGCTCGGGCGTGTGATTTGGGCGTGGCGATGCAATTGACGAACATTGCGCGTGACGTGGGCGAAGATGCACGGAACGGACGGGTGTATTTGCCGCTGGAATGGCTGGAAGAAGCCCAGATCGACGTGACGCAATTTTTGGCTCGGCCGGTTTTTTCCGAAAAACTCGGACAGGTGGTCGAGCGCGTATTGCGCCATGCGGACACGCTTTACGTGCGGGCGGATGCAGGGATAGCGATGTTGCCGAAAGATTGCCGATCGTCGATTCACGCGGCTCGGTTGATTTATTCCGAGATTGGGCGAATGGTCGAAAAGAACCATTATGATTCGGTGTCGAGCCGAGCGTATGTGCCCTTGACGCGAAAATTACGCTTATTGGCTCGGGCGTTATGGTCCCCAACGCCGAAAATGCTGCCGAGCGGTGACATTGCGGAAGCGGCGCCGCTCGAGGAAGTGAAGTTTTTGGTGGAGTCTTGTTCATCATGATTCGAGCGCGTCGGGTGAACTGGTTCAATACGTGGTTTTCGGGTCACGCGCGATCGCGAATTCGGAATACGTTTGGCGAGGTACGGGTACACGGGCTGGATGCGGCGCAAAAAGTGGCGGCAGAAGGACCGGTGCTCGTCGTTTCGAATCACACGTCGTGGTGGGATCCATTGGTGGCGCTGCACGTGTCGACGCATATGTTGGGACTGGCGGGACACGCGATGATGGATGCCAAGAATCTGCGGCGCTTGCCATTTTTTGGCTTGGTGGGCGGATTCGGGGTCGAATTGGGCAATCCCAAAGATGGCGCGGCGGTGATTGGTTATGCGGCCGAATTGCTCGAAACGCCGAACAATTTGGTTTGGGTATTTCCGCAAGGTGCAGAGCGACCGATTCACGAGAGGCCGCTGGGGTTTCGCCGAGGCGCTGGAGAAATAGCGCGTCTTGCGAAAAACGCGCGAGTTTTGCCCATTGCGTTGCATTACGAGTTTGGCGGGTCGGAACAGCCGACGTTATGGATTTCGTTCGGCGACGTGGTCGCCTCGACGCAAGACACGGCGCAGAACCAGGCGGCCCAGGAACAATCGGTCACGGTCGAACTGGAGCGCATTGAAAAAGCGCTGGGCCATAAAAGCGGGCTGGAGTTCGTCACGTATTGGAAAAGGCCGAAGCCGCTCGTGGGAATGGCAATGGAACGAATGCTGGCGATGATGACGGGGTGGTGGGTGAGGGGGTGATCCTCGTCGAGGAAAAGTTGTCGATCAGCCACGATATTGTGGTCGGCGCCCATCGCGGTACGATGCATGTGGAATCGGTAGAGGGTGAATTTGCCGAGTTTGTGCTGACGATTCCGCGCGAAGCTGCTCCCCGTTCCGTGGATGAATGACGTCGCTCGCGTTGCATGCTAGGTAAGGCGCGATGACGCCGCTGATGCACCTGGACGAACTCTTCGCCAAACTCGATTCATTTTTCTCGCGCACGAAGGAGCACGTGGGACCGGCCATTACGTGTCATGCGGGATGCGACGATTGCTGCAAACGCCGATTTACCATTACTTCCGTCGAAGCTGCGCGTCTGCTCGAGACCTTGGATCGATTGCCGATTGACGTGCGACAAAGGATTCGCGAACGTGCGCAACGAGAAGAAGCGGCATGTCCGCTTTTGGAAGGCAATGGGCAATGCGCAGCTTATGCAGCTCGACCCACGATATGTCGAACACATGGTTTGCCGATTCGATTTCCGGCGGAGCCTGGGATTCGCGCATTACCCATGATTGATGCGTGTCCGAAAAACTTTGGCGGCATGAACCTCGAAATGCTCGAGAGTCGGGATATCTTGGACCAATCTACCGCATCGACGATTCTTGCGGCAATTGATGCGGCATATGCCGACAGTGTGGGATTGCCTCGGGGTGAACGAGTTGCCATTGTGGACCTTTGTCGTGAAGATGGGACGGACGCTTGAATCGGTGATGAACGAGGGCCATAGGGACGCGTTAGTCGACTCCATGAACATGCACAATTTCGGCTACCTACAAGCTTGACGAGGATGCAGGACGTGAGTTAGGGTTGGCGCCATGAAAAGCAAGCTCGTTCCGCCACAACTCGTCATCAATAGCCGCATGCTTTATTTCGGATGGGTTCCCGAGGATCCCAAAGCAGCGCGGGCGTTATTGCCCAAAGGTCTCGACGCCAAAGAAAACACCGCGATTTTCATGAATCAATACGTCGTCGATCGACCCGAGCAAACGTCGGGGTTTGGCGCGTATTCACTCACGTACATCGGGCTCGATTTGGAGGGTCTCGATGCACCCGATGGGGTGACGCCGGGGCGTTTCTGGACAGGATATTTCAATTCTTCGGAAGAGATGCGCGCATATGTACGCGAGCGCGGCGTACCGGCGACGGAAGGACAAACCGCCATGACGCTCGAGGGTGATAAACTCGAAGTGTTGGTCACGTCGAAAGACAAACCAATCATTCGCACGGTGGCGCGGGTTGGTGGCCAGATTGGTGACGTACTTCGTGGTCAATTGCGTTATTTCACGGAACTCGGCAGCGATTTCCTGAGCGGTATTTACCCGTATATCTCCGAAGCCGTCACGCCTTGGTCGATTGAATCGCTGGAATTCCTCGACCCGTCGCATCCCGTGTATGCGTTACGTCCCCGATTGCCCTTGGAAATCACGTGGGGATTTTATGCGCCGCGGGCATCGTTTTGTTACCCCGGCGGCGAAGAACGGATCAAGCGGTAAACCATTGGACTGGTTTCCGGAATCAATCATTCCGCAATCATCTTTTTTTAAGGCGCGCCCGCTCACGTTCCAAATGCGCACGCGCATCGCTCTCGGTCTCGAACATAGCCACGCCTGATGGTTTTTTGCCAAAAGCAACGAGCGCCCGATCGAGCATATTGACGAATATACGTGTAGAAAACTTGGTGCCGAAGGAAGCGGCGGCGTCGGGTGCCACTTCGTCTGGCGTAGGGTGCATCATGTGCCGGCGAACTTCTCGGTCGACTCCTTGACCTGTGCGGCTGTCGTAAAGGATGAAAAGGGTGCCGTGCTCCTGATGCACCCGCCGACAAGTGTCACGTAATGCCAAATAGTCCTCGAGCATGATGACACCTACGGAACGCATCATGACGAGATCCCCATCGATACGAATGCGATGCGGACCTGAGCCCAGTTGTCTGAATTCGTCGTCGCTCATTGGATGTACCCGGGCAAACCTAGATCGAGCGTAGCGAGACGGTCGCGTTGGCGCAATAGAAATAATTGTGGTGTTGGGCTACTTGGTGGTCAGACGACTGACCGATGCATTGACACTGGAATGCTCATCGGGTCGCAATTGACGAAGCACGAAGCGTGAGACGAGGAAGACGGGCAGAACAATCCTTATCGCATAGATTCGTTCTATTCAGCTTTCGGCAGTCGCCATTTGAAAATCGTTGCCTTCCGGCGGGGGCATCGTGGCTCGTCGTTGCGATGCAATCAACTCACGCGCCTCGTCGGCGGTTGCCATGAAACGGAACGGAAATGAAAAGCTCTTTGGCGTAATGCGCATTCCTGCAGTCAGCGCCATGGTCATGGCCACCCGAACGGCAAATGGCGCTCCGCACATGATACCCGCACGAATTGGATAACGTTCGCGACCACCTGCGAGAAATACATCACGCACGCGCTCACCCGACATGGAGAATTTAGCGACGTCGATAATCCAATAAAGTGGACCATGTTGCTGACCCAGCTCGTGAATCGTCTTGATCAGCACTTGGGCATGAGCAACGGTTAATGGCCCGACAAGCTCGATGTATAAGGTGTCAGGCGACTCGAACGTCAATCGATGAGACATTGAAGAGGTGGTTGATTCAGTGCGAGTCATGTTGCGTCTCCGTACTCATCGTCCGTACCGACGCACATCAAGCAAATGGTGTGCCAGCTTGGATACGGGCATAAGTTGAACAATTTCAAACAATTACGTGTAGACGCCCATCCGATTCGAGACGGTTTGCTTGCAGAGCGGAAAGGCGGGCACGTTTATCTTTCGACTATGCAATCCATTTTTCAGCATACGATCTCGGGCCTCCGAGAATGACCTACCATAGTGCCAATTGATTGACTCCTTGTTTCCAGGCCAATGTTGCATCTGATCTTGCCAATTTTTGTTACAAGTTAGAGCGATGCTGTGCTGCAGCACAAGGTGCTCCATTCGGACATGAGCGAATTGATCATCCCTGGGCACCATCGGATCGATTCGTTCACCCCCGGTGATGCTTGTGGCAATCGCCCCGACGCAATTTCAAAATTTTGTTTATTTTCGAGCGGTTACAAGGTGCCAGCCACTTTGGAAGCGACCCTGAATGTGTGTTGTGTTGCGTTTGTGACCTGTATGCTTGACATAACTTTTCGCTCTGGTGAAACGAACGCGACTGGCACGCAGCGTGCTTTACGGGTCAGCAAGGCAAGCAGAACGGTGAATCGAAGTTCGCTGGCCAAAGATTTCGCGACGAGCAATTGCGATAGGTCCAAACGCATTGGACTGTCCTGACAATCGTTTCGTTGCCCTGGGTTTTTCCTTCTTCAACCAAAGAAAGGTTCGTGCCATGTTCCGCCATCTTTATCTCTCCGGTTCCGCGCTTTCGTTCGTCGCTGCACTCATGGTTTCTGCCGTTGGTTGTGGGGCTGAACCGCTCGAGGAATCAGCGGTGGACGTGGAAGACGAGAGCCTCAGTGCTTGTCCTACGGCTCCTGCATGGGCCCCAGATACCGCGTATGCGACGGGTTCGCTCGTAACGTACAAGGGAAAAACCTATAAATGCATTCAGGGGCATACGAGCCTTTCGGTGTGGATGCCTGATATCGTGCCGGCACTTTGGGGCGTCGTAGAATGCACGGGCGGCGGCGGGAGCAGCAGTTCGAGCAGCTCGAGCAGCTCGAGCAGTTCGTCTGGTACAGGCGGCACAGGCGGCGCTGGAGGAGGCACAGGCGGCACGGGTGGAGCCGGCGGAGGCACAGGCGGCGCGGGAGGAGGTACGGGGGGAGCCGGCGGAGGTACGGGTGCTGGCGGGAAAAAGGTCATTGGATACTTTGCGGAATGGGGCGTTTACGGCCGCAATTACCATGTGAAAAACATTGATACGAGCGGTTCGGCCGGTAAGCTGACGCATATCAATTATGCCTTCGGCAATGTGGTGAACAACAAATGTCAGCTGGGCGATACGTACGCTGATTACGATAAATTCTACAGCGCTGCTGACAGCGTCGATGGCGTGGCGGATTCGTGGGATGCGGGCGCATTGCGGGGCAGCTTTAATCAATTGCGCAAGCTCAAGGCGAAATATCCTGGGCTCAAGGTCATGATTTCGCTCGGTGGCTGGAGCTGGTCGGCGGGATTCTCGGATGCGGCATTGCCTGCGAATCGGGCATCATTCGTAAGCTCATGCGTGAATTTGTTCATCAAGGATAGCCGGTGGGCAAACCTTTTCGACGGGATCGACATCGATTGGGAATATCCGGGTGCTTGTGGCAATACGTGCAACTATCGACCTGAGGATACACAAAACTTCACGGCTTTGCTGGCGGAATTCCGCTCGCAGCTCAATGCAGTTCGTCCGGGATTGGCTTTGTCGATTGCGGCACCTGCAGGTCCGGCGCTCATCGACAAGATTCAGGTGGGTTCGATTCACCAATACTTGGATTTCATCAACGTGATGACATACGACATGCATGGCGGTTGGGAATCCACGACGAACTTCCATTCACCGCTCTTTAATGCGCCGTCGAATCCGGCCAAGTCATTACGCTTCAGCAGCGACGAGGCGATTGGCAAATGGCTCGCAGGCGGAACGCCGGCGCAAAAGCTGGTTCTTGGCGTGCCGTTTTATGGGCGAGGCTGGACGGGCGTAGGTGGAGCCAATCAGGGATTGTACCAACCGGCCAGTGGAGCCGCTCCGGCAATGTACGAAGCGGGCATCGAGGATTACAAGGTTTTGAAGGCGAAGGGACATCCAGGGTTTTACCATCCCGACACCAAGTCTTTCTGGACGTTTAATGGTACGGAATTCTGGAGCTACGATACGCCGCAATCGCTCGCCACGAAAATGGCCTACGTCAAGAGCAAGGGCCTCGGTGGGGCAATGTTCTGGGAGCTCAGTGGCGACACGGCGAACGGGGAACTCGTCAATGCAGTCTCCCTGGGGCTCAAGTGAGCGCGGTTTTTCCAGGCGCACCATAGCGCAGACAAACCTAAAACGACGAAGACTCCGGGGGCCTCGAGGAAATGGGGCCCCCACCAAGTTTGGACGATAGAATCGAAAGGCCATGAGGTAGGGTCATGAAAACGACATCCACGGCGGTTTCTGGTTGGCGAAAGGTGAGCGGATTGCTCCTTTCGACGGTCGTTCTCTTCGGCGCAGCCGCCTGCGGCGATGTGGATACGATGGACGACGTCGGTGACGAAGAAATCTCGACGGAAGATGAAGCGCTTTCGACCCAAATCATGAACGTGACGTTCAAGACGCAGCTCCAGAATAAATACATTGGAGCTCAAAACAATGGGGGCGGAGCGGTCTTGGCGGTGGCTACGGTAGCGCAAGCGTGGGAGAAGTTCACGCTGGTCGACAAGAATGGCGGATCGCTCCAAAGCGGCGATTTGGTATACATCAAGGCGGGCAATGGCCAATATTTCATGGCCGTCAACGGTGGCGGGTCGTCGTTGAATGCGGCGAGCAACAACGAGCTCGATTGGGAAACGTTTCGGGTTGTCAAGCAAAACGGTGGCGGAACGATCGTCAATGGCGACGTGATCGGATTGCAAACGATTACTTCGGGACGTTGGGTTTCGGCCGAGAATGGCGGCGGTGGACCCGTATTTGCTTATGGCCCGGCATTTGGCGACTGGGAAAAACTCGTCATTGGTCTTGGACCTACGACCCCGGTGAACGATTGGCGACTCGTTTGGTCGGATGAATTCAATGGTTCGTCGATCGATGAATCGAAGTGGACTTGGGAAGTGCAAGGCCCTGGCTGGGTGAACCATGAATTGCAGAATTACACCAATCGGCGCTGGGAAAACTCGCGCGTGGAAAATGGTCACTTGGTGATCGAAGGGCGCCGGGATTGGTACAATGGGCATGAATATTCGTCCGCGCGGCTCAAGACGCAGGGACGAGCGAGCTGGAAATATGGTCGCGTCGAAGCGCGGATCAAGCTTCCGGGCGGTTGGGGAACGTGGCCAGCGTTCTGGATGATGCCCGATAACCAGAGCCGAGGTTGGCCCGCATGCGGTGAAATCGATATCATGGAGGAAGTGGGTTACAACCAAGATTCGATTCATGCAACGACGCATTCCCAGGCGTATAACTGGAAGAGCAACACGCAACGTACGGCCGCGACGAACGTCGGCGGAGTGACGTCGGATTACCACACGTATGCGCTCGAATGGTATCCCGACCGTATCGATATGTTCGTCGACGGCAGCAAATATTATACGTCGCGTAACGATTACACAGGTGACGATGCATGGCCGTTCGACAAGAACTTCCACATCATCTTGAATCTGGCAATCGGGGGAGACTGGGGTGGCGCGCAGGGCGTTGACCCGAACATCTGGCCGCGACAAATGCTCGTCGATTACGTTCGCGTGTACCAGCGATAAGCCAAGCAATGCGGCGGCAATCCAACTGTCGGTTGCCGCCGTATTTCATCATCTCCTCACGGCCCCGCATTCACGACGCCCGGTGTTGGCGTGCAGGGCGTGAAATCACCCGAACCATCGGGCAATCGACACAAACTTTGCGTGTCGGGTACGGCATTGACGGAATATGTCGCTGCGTCGACGATTTCGTCCGTCGGCGAAAGCAGATAAACTCGATCGCCATTTGCACTGCTAATTCCCCACGACGCTTGATAACATGTCGCGGGACCACCCGACATGAGACACGTCGTTTGAACCCCGGGCATTGCCGTCTTCAAATTGGCCACGACGATCACGTATTCACCAACGCCCAATTTGGTCCCCTCGGGAAAGCGCATTACGTCGGTGAGTTGCGGCGTGCCGTCAACTGCTTTATCGGTCAAACCCACGCCCGATAAATCGCCTTCGACTGTATCCGTATTGAGGATTTCCACCCAATCCTCGGTGACCGCATGCATTTCGTTGACGACGACCTTGAACGGTACCCATGGGGTTTGTCCCGACGAGGTACTTCCCGACGACGTCGTATCCGATGTCCCGTCCGAACAACCAACCACGAAACTCACCCACAAAAGCCCAAAGAAAAGACCACTTCCAAGCCCAAGCAACCGTTTCATGTTCATTCCTCCGCGACGATGATGCGTCGTCGACATTCATTACCAGCATACCGTGAACTGGGACGATGCGCACAAGAACGAAAATCTCCACACGCAACCGTGAACGCGCGACTACGCGGGGCGGGGAAAACCGCGAAATCTGCATTGCCGAGCAGTCTCGCCGCGGGCACGATGTCTGCAATCAAGACCTCGCACCCCAACTCACCAGGAGCGCCATGTCCTTTCTTCGCCCCCTTTCTTTCGTGCTGATTCCGCTGCTCGGAGGGTGTTCCGCATTCGATTCCGAACCAGGACCCGTCGAACACAGTCCCGGATTTTTCGCGACGTTTGCCCAAACGATGGACGTCACGATGGCGAGTGGAACCGCGGAAACACAAGCGAAGACATTGACAAGCGAGTTTGATCGCCATGTGAACGCTGGTCCGAGCGCCGACGAGCTTTATGCCGTGGCGGGAACCTGGGACAAAGTGCGGGCGTTTCTCGATATTGGGCTTGTGTCGGCGGAGGTCATGGCGAGTGTCGACGATTCGGCACAGCACCGGGTGGATATCCATTCCGATGCTGCTGATTGGGTGCTTCGGAGCGATTATGTCGCGATTACGGCTTGGAATCAAAACGTCGACGCCGCGCACCAAATTCGCCCAACTGCAGAAATCGTTTGGGAGTCATTGCACTTGGTTCTCACGGAATCGGGGCATGCACAACGAAAAATACCCGTTGTGAAAGGTGAAGCGCTCGATGGGTATTGGACTCGAACCGCGACGCAATCGCGTGATTTGTGGGTAAATGGGCATTATGAACCGGTTTGGCGGGCGGGAAGTTGCCACGACAATTACGTGGGCACGAGTTGCTCCTCGGTTTGGGTGATTGAATCGTGCACCGATGTATGGATCGAAGATGGTTATTGGGAGAGGACGTGTACGGGGTACGACGAAGACGGCAATTGCGTGGAATGGACCGACGAATGGGTGGACACGGGATATTATGAAACACAATGCGTCGAAGCGCACTACGAAGAGCAATGCACGGACGTCTACGAAACCGTGTGTGAATCGGGGAAATGGGAGGATGTGTGGATCGATGCGCATACCGTAAAAGGCGCCTCGATTCCAGGAGAGCTCGCGTGGGTGGTGCCGCACGAAGCGACGGCCGATGGTGAACGTGTCGAGGTGCTTCCGGATCAAGAAGCGGCGATTTTGGCGCTCGGAATCGAATATGTTGCGTCGTATGGGCCGGAGTTCGTGGATGGTAATTGCGCGACGGAACTCGAGAAAGCCCGCAATGCATTCGACACGGAAACGTCGGAGCAATCGATCAAGACGTCACGCCAGGCGATTCTCTATTGTTTGTCGAAGCATTGACTGGTTTGGCGATTAAAACATCGCTGGGCAATGACCGCCGGTGGCGAGCCATTTGTCGACGAAGTTGAGTCGCTCCTGGAAAAACGACTTCAAGCTGACAACCGCAGCCTCGTGATCGGCCGTAGAAAACTGCTTGTTCCCATCCATGCCCACGGCTTGTCGAATTTGCGCATTCCATTTGTCGACTCGTGCCGAAAACTCGGCGGGTGAATAGACATTGCGGGCCAAAACGAGTTCGTCGACGAATTTTTGGCACCAAACGGGATCTGAGAGAACCATTTTGACGCGGTCCTCTTTTCTCCATCCCGGATGTTCGTACAGAATCGGGTCGCTCTTCACCGAATCTGGCCATAACAAAGAACCATCGGGATATGCAGAATCGCCAAAAACGATGTCCATGTCGTAGGGAAGGTACAAGAAACCACGCGTCGGATGGTGGTAAATGTAGTAATTGATTTCCACGCCGGCCCAATAATTGTCCATTGCCGGGAGCATCGCTTCGGCAGCCCATTCCGATACTGCTTCGTTCAGGTCCATGACCTGAGCGAGTGCTGGAATCGTCGTCGCCGCATTGAGCGCGGTGAGATCGCTCGTATCCGGCATGGTTTCATTGGTCTTGAGTTCATTGCCTGCCTGGTAAAGATTGCCGTCGGCGGCCTCGAAATTGCGCTGCAAATATTCCTTGTCGAGGCGCTCCACATTGGCATAAAGTCCGTAAAACTGGCCATTGAGGGATATCGTCGCGTTGTTCACGCACGAATAGGGGAGCCCACGCGCCTTGTAAAATGGCATGGCCAATCGTTCGTGCATGAATGTGCGATCATACCAAGGCGCATCGAATACGAGTTTGCGCACGCCGTGAAATCTGCCATTGGGGTCGACTTCGTTAAAAGAAACGACGAATTGCATCTTATTGCAATCCCATGACCAATTGCCCTTGAGCCGCGCCATGGCGTCGACGACTTCGGAGCCATAGGTGAGTTTGACGGGACGATATTGCTGGACGTTGTTGTTGCAATCGTTTTGCAATGCCGCGAAATCTTGGGGCGTAAATGTCAAATCGAAGTGCGGCACGATGTTTTCGTCATAAATGTCTGCGCAAGGCTGCGGCCAAGTCACTGGAACCGGCATGCCGCCCATTCCACCGGCTCCGCCGGCTCCGCCAACACTGCCGGCACCACCGGCGCCCCCGGATGCACCAGCGCCCCCAGATGCGCCAATACCGCCAGTGCCCCCGACATCACCACCTCCGCCGGAGGCGCTCGACGAGGGGCCGTTGCCAAAAATGCCATCATCCTTCGAGCCGCAACCGGCGGCTGCAAGAATTGGAAGGGAAAGAAGTGCCAGACAAGCATTGATTCGCGCGTTCATTCGCGCAGGATATCAGAACATGCGCGTCATTGCTACACAGCTGCGTCGGTAACGAGCACGAGCTTGCCGATGGCTTTACGCTCGGCCATGTCGCGAAGGGCTTGATGCACGTCATCGAGCTTATAGGTTTTCGCAACGCGCGGCATTAATTTGCCATCGCGCACCCAGCTGAACAATTCGGCCAAACCTTCGCGAAAACGTGCAGTCTCGCGGGACGTGAAGGCACCCCAAAAAACACCGACGATGCTGCAGCCTTTGAGCAAGGCCAGATTGAGGGGGATTTTGGGAATTTCGCCAGCAGCGAAGCCAATGACGAGAAAACGCCCCTTCCAAGCCATTGCCCGCAGGGCCACTTCCGACAATGCGCCGCCAACCGGATCGTACACGACATCGACACCATTCGGCGCCAAAACTTTCAAGCGCTCCCGAACGTTTTCGCGGGTCGTATCAATCAATGCCTCAGCGCCGCGAGATTTGCAGACTTCGAGTTTTTCAGGTGAGGATGCGCACGCAATGACGCGGGCTCCAAGAAGTTTACCCATTTCGACGGCCGCCAATCCTACGCCCCCGGCTGCACCAAGAACCAAAAGAGTTTCTCCGGACTTCAATGCGGCGCGATCGATGAGCGCGTGATACGTCGTGCCATACGCAATGAGCAGCGTCGCGGCGACATCGAACGAAATCCCGTCGGGAATAGGCATGACCATGGGCTCGGCAAAAGCGACTTTCTCGGCAAAACAACCGAATGGCGCCCACCCAACGACGCGATCACCAGGTTTTACCGAATGAACCCCCTCACCCACTGCATGCACGACGCCACTGACTTCGCCCCCTGGAGAAAATGGCAATGTGGGTTTGAATTGATATTTGTCCTGAATGATGAGCAGGTCCGGAAAATTGAGCGCTGCGGCATGTACGCGAACGACGACCTCACCCGAGCTGGCTATCGGATCGGGTTTTTCTTCGATAACGAGATCTTCCGGCGGGCCAAACTTGTTGCACATGACGGCTTTCATGATCCGCCGTATAGCGCAGTTTCACGCAAAAAACAAGCTTGACCATCGAGGTGGTCGACGCTTGGTCCGCCGCTCTGCACAAAGCTTCGAACTGCAATTTTTTCGACTGCGAGCCTCTCCCGGTGTATCGTGGCGGCATGCAGAAATTGAGCTCGACTTTCGACCGTCGTTTATTCGTGCATTCATCGCTGCTCGTCCTCACGCTCGTAGCCTGCGAGGCAACGTTCCCCGGCACGACGTCCGCAGGGGGCGGAGGTAATGAAATAGGTGGCGCCGGAGGCTCCGAAGCAATGGGCGGAAGCGGCGGATTGGCCATGGGGGGCTCCGGTGGCGCGGGAATGGGTGGACAAGGAAATGGCGGAAGTGGAATGGGTGGAGGAGGAATGGGCGGCGGAGGCGCTGACCCGTGTCCGCCAGGAATGACCTGCGTCACGACGTTTCCATTTCATGACGATCGGGACACGAGCAAGGAAGGTGTCAGCAATATCGACACCTATTCGTGCAAACCCACGGCCAATGAATCCGGTCAAGAAATCATTTATCGCGTCACCGTTCCCGAAGCGGGGTTTTTGAGCGCCGCCGTGTATAGTGCAAGCGGTGTTGATATCGACGTGCACATCGTTTCGGCGCTCGATGGCAATTCGTGTATTGATCGAGGCGACTTGCATACGCGCGCAGACGTGCCCGCGGGCGACGTGTACATCATTGCGGATACGTACGTGAGCGGCGGCGTGCCCAAGGCGGGCGCGTTCGGAATCGATATTGGTTTTATCGCTCCGTCCAAAGGCGCTTGCGATATGCAAGTCGGCACCATGCCACGCGTTAATGATGGCGGCAATTCATTGGCCATGCCCGCGACGGGACCCATTGTAATGGAGGCGCATTTGGTGACCCAAGCCGAACCCGCTCCTTATCCCTCCACCGCAACGGAAGAACTGACCGCCCATTATGCTCTTTCTCAAGCCACCACGGGACTCGTCATGTACCGCGAGCAAGTATGGGCTCCGCTCGAAGGTGGTGGTTTTTATGGCGCAGGTATCGGCGATCCCGCAGCATTTCCGGTCGTACACGAAGGGTGGTACGTAAATATGTATTGGACGAGCGCTGGGCGACCGG
Source organism: Polyangium sp. (in: bacteria) (assembly GCA_035437985.1). GTDB lineage: Bacteria > Myxococcota_A > Polyangia > Polyangiales > Polyangiaceae > Polyangium. The sequence goes on from DAOMZH010000024.1 coordinate 19,619, forward strand.
CGAAAGGAACGCGAATGATTCTGCGCAAACCCGGGAGCAACCGAGCTGTCGTCGTCGCCGCCGGATATGAAACAGGACCAGGTGACTTGACCAATGTCGGCGGCACGCCGGAAGAAACCCACTTTTATATGGGTACGACACACCAATCCACCATGACCCTCGGCATCGCCACCGATCAAACAATCCCCTTCGGCCCTCGCGAATGCCAATGATTTCACCGTGACCAACCCCATAACTTCGCATTCGCAAAACTCGCCTAGACGCACATGTAGGACATGATCTTACTTGCGCCTACTCGATAACCCACGAAAATAATTTGGGTAAGTTTTTTGGCCCAAGCGAAAGGGCTGTGGCAAGGGCAGAGTTGTGAGTGCCGCTCTCGCCTACACCAAAACCGCATCCACGTTGACGGCTGTGTCGCCATCTTCCGAGGTTCCGTCGTCCCGCAGAAAGCCCAAAGCGAGCCGGCGATTACCATGTCGCCTGGGTCCGTACATGCTTTTCGAGCGGATTGGGTATGGTGGGATGGCCAATATTTATCTCGCGCGCCGCCGCACGGATCCGGGGGCGGGAAAGCTTTTCGTCATCAAAGAGATTTTGCCGGATTTGGCGACGAATGCGCGGGCGGTCGAGATGCTCGTCGAGGAGGCCCGAATTTCGATGTGTTTCGAGCATCCCAATGTGGTGCGGGTCGAAGATTTGGGGCGGGACGGTGACGATTACCACATTGCAATGGAGTATGTCGAGGGGCTCGACATGCGGGATCTCTTGCGGAGAGCGGCATTGCAACGCGTACCGATTCCGATAGCTCATTCTTTGTATTTGATTGCGAGCGTTTTGCGGGGGCTCGATCACGCGCATCGTTGTCGGGACGAACAGGGCAACTTGTTGCAAGTCATTCATCGCGATGTGTCGCCAGCAAATATCTTGCTGGGATTCGACGGGGGCGTGAAGGTTTGTGATTTCGGGATTGCTCGTGCCGGGACAAACTTGCGGGGCGACGATGCGTATCAAGGCAAAGCGGGATATATGAGTCCCGAGCAAGCGCATGGCGAGCTGTTGGATGCGCGTTCGGATGTTTATGCGGTAGGAATCATGTTATGGGAGCTTTGTGCGGGCCGCCGGTTGTACAAGGCCAAGGCCGGTGAGTCGTTGCTGGAAATTGCGCGGCGCGCGGAGGTGCCCACGTTGCCATTGCGTGGTTGTCCGGCGGAGGAGCAGCTTCACGCGATCGTGTACAAGGCGCTCACGCCTAGGCGCGAGGATCGTTATGCTTCGGCGTGGGCGATGCTTCGGGACCTGGAGCGGTACGCGTACCATGCCAAACTTCTCACGTCGCCGCGCGAATTCGGAACGTTTCTGCACGACCATTTCGCGGCGGAATTCATGCCCGCCCGAAAGCGCAACAAGCGGATCGTCGAAGCTATTGAAAGTGGTCCCGTTGCTGTGCTCACGCCCATTGCATTACCCATTCGCCACGTTTTGCAGAGCGCTGAAATCGCTCAGCCGGATTCGAATCCGCAACCTGTGTCGAGCAAAGTGCCGGCGAGCGGTGTGCGGCGCAAGAAACGAATCGACGCACCGCGACCATTAACGAGGCCCAATGAATCTGGCGAAGGTGGCATTTTGGGGCAAATGATGCTCTTCGCCGCGGCTGTCGTCATGTGCCTCGTGTTTTTCGCCGTGAGCGGTCCGTCGTTCTGAGTTTTCACGAGATCCTATCCTCTTTTTACGACGACGCTACGTGGTATGCACGGAGGACCGTTCAGCCGTCGAGCGCCAAGCGTCTCTGGACAATTTTGCGGTGCACTCTCGAGCCCAGAGAATGCTGCCATGTGCGATCTTCGTATTGACTGGGCGTGCGGTTAGCATAATCTCCCTAGCCTGGCCTCGCCGCCTGGTTGTGTGAATAATGGAGATTGCAGCTCGAAAAATGGACTTCGCCGCGGGCTCGTCGCAGTTGCTCGACAAAGCAATGCCTGTTCCCGTGACGATCACGACCGCGTTGGTGGTTTTCTCGGCGGAAAATCGAGTTGTGGCGGGTGTCATTGGGGCTTGTTTCTTCACCCTCAACATTGCGCTTAACGTTACGATAAGTAAGCAACTGGAGAAGGGACGACGGCCGACATTTCTTTTGGGTCCAGGACGTTCGGCATTGGCGATGGTTGCGTTGCCACCATTGGTTTGGAGTGCGTATGGCCCGGGGCCGCTGCCATCGTGGATTGTCGCGATTCCGCCGCTTTTTGCATTGCCATTTTTTTATCGCACGGCGGCCTCGTTGATTCCCACCGCTTGGGTGGTGACCTGTTGTTCGATTGCATATTTTCTGCGCGTTGGACCGAGTTTACCATTGGTCTATGCGATGGTCACGCTCGTAGCCGTGGCGGCGCTCGCCTATCCGATGGTCGCGGCTTTGCGTCAGAAATACGAAGGGCTCGAAAGTGCGCTGCTTGCGGTGGAAACCGCGCGGCAAGAGGTGGAGGCGGCGCGTATTCGAGCCGAGGCGGCGAGCATTGCCAAGTCCGAATTTTTGGCGAACATGAGCCACGAAATTAGGACGCCGATGAATGCAGTGATTGGAATGACAGGATTGTTGCTCGACACGAAGCTCGACGCGGAACAGCGTGATTTTGCGATCACGATACGTGACAGTGGGGACGCGCTTTTGGCGTTGATTAATGACATATTGGATTTCTCGAAAATCGAAGCCGATCAGGTCGTACTCGAGTCGATCGATTACGATCTTCGGTCGACGGCGGAGAATGCCGTCGACCTCGTGGCTGCGCATGCCACCCGGAAAAACTTGGAATTGCTCTGTTTTGTCGGCGTAGATGTGCCGTACAAGGTCGTGGGGGACCCATCGCGACTGCGTCAAGTCTTGACGAATCTAGCCAGCAATGCGGTCAAGTTTACCGAAAAGGGTGAAGTGATTTTGGCTATCGAAGCGGTCAAACCGGTCGCCACATTGTCCAACAATGAATGCATTTTGAAGTTTTCCGTCACGGACACGGGCATTGGTATTCCTGCAGATCGCATGGATCGTTTATTTCGTTCATTCAGTCAAATCGATGCTTCGACGACGCGGAAATATGGTGGCACTGGCCTTGGTCTGGCGATTAGCAAGCAACTTGTCGACATGATGGGCGGAACGTTGGAGGTGGTGAGCGAGGTTGGGAAAGGTTCGACTTTTTCCTTCTCGTTGCAAATGAAGAAAGTCGAAGATGTCGATGGACCCTCACGAACACGGGGCTACGCGGCCCTCGATGGCAAACGGGTGCTCATCGTCGATGACAATGAAACGAATCGGAAAATTCTAAGCCGACAAGTCCAAGCCTGGGGAATGATTGCCACCGCTACGGCGTCGGGCCCCGAGGCCATCCAAATGGTTACAGAAAAACGAACCTTCGATCTCGCTATTCTCGACATGCATATGCCGGTGATGGATGGTCTCGAGCTCGCCAAGCACCTTCGGCACCTCGACAAGCAATTGCCACTTGTCATGTTGACGTCCATTGGCTGGCGACCACAAGAATCGGGGATGGAGTTCTTTGCGGCCTTTCTAGCGAAGCCGGTCAAATCGTCCGTCTTGGCCGAACGACTCATATCGATTTTTTGGAAAGGGTCTGGCAACGTCGTGGCCGAAAGCGGCATCTCGGCGTTTGGAGAAAATGTTGCCGCCGAATTTCCGCGAAAAATTCTCTTGGCCGAGGATCATCGCATCAATCAAAAACTGGCCATCGTCACGTTGGAACGTCTTGGTTATCGGCCGGATGTCGCCGCCAATGGTCTCGAGGTGCTCAATGCCTTGAAGCGGCAGCGTTACGATGTCATCCTGATGGACGTACAAATGCCAGAATTGAATGGCATCGATGCGACACGAAAGATTCGTCAAATCATTTCTGAGGATCGCCAGCCGTATATCATTGCCATTACAGCGAATGCGACAGTTCAAGATCGCAATGAGTGCCTCGCGGCAGGAATGAATGACCACCTTGCCAAACCATTTCAAGCGCGCGAGCTGGTAGCGGCTTTGAAACGAAGCACGCGAATCACGGAATCAGAATGGGTGCCGGAAATTCCGGCTCCGATCGTTGGCCGTACCGAACAGAAAAACGCCATTGACTCCGCAACGCTCGAAGAATTGCGAGCCATGTTCGATGCTCACGATCCTGGAGAATTCGAACAGCTCATTGCGGAATTTTTTGAGTCATGCACCAAGTTGCTCGGTGATTGCCGGCAAAGCCTTGCGGAGGGGCGTCTACAGGACGCGAGCCGCGCGGCGCATCAGCTGGTGTCTTCTTCGCGGAATTTTGGGGCGTTTGCATTTTCGGACCTCTGTCGGCAATTCGAGGTCGAAGCGAAAGCCGAGAATCGTGATACGTTGAGCGGCACGTTGGCCAGCATGGCGACGGAAGCGGTGCGCGTGCGACAGGAGCTGCAGCGGTACATGCGCACCTCGACCTGAGAGCAGACGCATTTTTTTCAATCTGGTCCGTGCCGAGCGACCGAAAACCTGGTACGTCTGGGCCATCCCATGCCGCTGATGTGTGAAGTTGCCGTTCCTGTGCCGCTTGCGCGGGCATTCTCGTATGAAGTGCCCATAACGCTGGCTGGACAGGTTCGTCCCGGTACGCGCGTCTTGTGTGAATTTGGGCGCAAACAAGTCCTCGGTGTCGTGCTCGCGACAAGCGAGGGTGCTGCGCCCGAAGGAGTGCGGCTCAAGCCGATCGTGCGGGTCGTCGATGCCGAACCGGTTCTTCCCGCCGAACTATTGGTCTTTCTCAAGGAGCTCGCGGCTTATTATTTTGCACCCATTGGGGAAGTGTTGCGTCTCGCGTTGCCGGCAATGGAGCGCGAGATTGTGCGCGAAATGCAGGCGCAAGGGGAGTTGGTCGGGACGCTTGGGCGGGTAAAGCAGGTGGGCGGGAGGCGGATTGCATTTGCGCGGGCAACGGACGTCGTCGAGGAACCCGGAAAATTACGTGGACAAACGGCGGCGGTATTGGCGTTATTGCGAGCGAATGGGGAAGCGCCGGTGGCGCGGCTCGAGGATCAATTCGGTAATGCGCGTAATGCGGTGAAAAATTTGGCGGCGCTGGGTCTGGTGATCGTCGAGGAGCGGGAGGCGCCTCGGGATGCTTTTTTTGCCATGCCGGAACCGCGTGATGCCCCTCCGGCATTAAATGACGCGCAAACGGCAGCGACGACGCAAATCGAAAGGGCGCTCGAGGCCGGAAAACAATCTGCATTTTTGCTGTTCGGGGTGACGGGGTCGGGAAAAACGGAAGTCTATCTGCGGGCGATTGCGGCGTGTTTGGCGCAAGGAAGAACAGCAATCGTGATGGTGCCGGAAATAGCGCTCACCCCGCAATTCGTCGCCCGCTTTCGCGCGCGTTTTGGCGACAATCTGGCAGTTCTGCATAGTGGTTTGTCGGAACCAGACCGCCATGCCATGTGGAAACGTCTGCGCTCAGGAGGCGTGCTCGTCTCCATTGGTGCCCGCTCGTCGATTTTTGCTCCAGTGTCGAATTTGGGGCTGGTGATTGTCGACGAAGAACACGATGGTTCTTTCAAGCAAGAAGAGGGCGTGCGTTACCATGCTCGGGACATGGCCTTGCTGCGGGCATTTCGTGCGAATGCAGTGGCGCTCCTCGGATCCGCCACTCCGTCACTCGAAACGGTCGATTTGGTGCGTCGTGGCAAACTCACGGAATTGCGCCTGCCCGAGCGCGCGCACAAGGAAGCGACACTTCCGATGGTCTCGACGGTCGATTTGCGACGCATTGGTGCGGGGCCCACGGGTGACAAATTGCTTTCGTTGCCCCTCCATCGAGCGATCGAAGCTACGCTCGCGGCGCAGGAACAAGTCATTCTTTTTTTGAATCGCCGCGGTTTTGCGCCGAGCGTCGTGTGCGAGGGTTGTGGAGAGGTCGCGACCTGTTTGGGATGTTCGGTGGCGCTGACGTATCATAAATCTCGCGGAGGAAGGCTGCGTTGTCATTATTGCGATTGGGAAGGGCCGATGCCTTCGGCGTGTTCGTCTTGCCAATCCCCAGCTTTGGTCCTCGAAGGGCTCGGTACGGAAAGGCTCGAAGAAACAATCGCTTCGGCATTTCCAACTGCTCGTGTTGCGCGGCTCGATCGTGATGTCGCAGATGGGCTAAAAGCCGAAGAAATCATGACCCGCATGCGGGCTCAAGAAATCGATATTTTGGTGGGCACGCAAATGGTGACCAAAGGCCATGACATTGCAACGGTGACGCTCGTGGGAGTGCTCAATGCCGATGCGGCACTTTCATTACCGGATTTTCGGGCGAGCGAGCGCGGTTTTCAATTGCTCGTGCAAGTTGCCGGAAGAGCTGGACGAAAGGATCGTCCGGGACGGGTGATCATTCAAACGCGTTCACCGGAACATCCGGCCATTCGGTTTGCAATGCAGCACGATGTCCAAGGCTTTTTGGATCACGAGATTCGAGATCGGGCTGAAGTTGGTTATCCGCCATTTCGACGGCTGACGCTTTTTCGAATCGATGCTCTCGACGAGGAAGTGGCGCGTCGGGCGGCGGGCCAAATTGCAGCCCACGCCAAAACGTCGCCGGATGGAGCATCCCGGAGGGTGGAGGTGCTGGGGCCAGCGGTTGCACCGATTGCGCGTTTGAAGGGTCGTTTTCGATTTCGAGTTTTGTTACGGTCTGCCGATCGTCGCGCATTACGTCAGGCGGCACTTGCCGCAATGGCCGCCTTTGGGGATCTCGATAATCGAGTGCGGGTCGTCGTGGATGTGGATCCGGTGAGCATGCTTTGAGCTATGGCGATTTGAGATTCATGGGGTCATGATTTCCAAACCGTCCCAGAAATCGCATTCTTCCTTGAACAGATGGGCCTCGGTGGAGAGCGTCAAATCGAGCTTCATTGTTTCGTCTTTGGTTGCATCGTATTTCGGCCAGGCGAATGCGCCTTTGCTATTCGGGTCGCCTTTGGCGGCGAGCCCGGTCCAATAACCCATGATGGCGTTGGACATGACGAGTTCTTCGTCGCTGAGGGGTTGGGGCACGAGTTGTGACGGAATGCCAAAAACGAATTTGATTTCCGCTGCGTGGAACGATCCGAGGTCCCCAAACAGGGCTCCTGGAGGGGCGTAGGTGAAGTGATAACGGTACGCGGGCGTGCCCGTATTGGCAATGGCGCGGGCAGCACGTCGGGCGGGACAAATGAACCCGGCATGTCCGACGGCGGCAAGCGCGGCGTCTTGGGCTGTTCCAAACGAGGTACTCGAATACCGGGCAACGACCTCTTTGCCGTGACCAGGAACGAGTTTTTCGGCGAATGCTTCGAACTCAGTGTCATCCGCGATATTGGTCTTGGCGAGGAAGAAAAACAGGGTTCCTTCATCGGCATTCGCGCCAATGATGGTCGGCACTTTGTTGAAATTGCCGGATTCGAGCAATTTCGTGGGTTTGTCCGGCAGGTTCCAGCCATCGAGGACTGGGAACCAATTGGCTCCATCGCCAAAAATGAGATCGGTGCTTGCGGGCAAAGCGGTAATGACTTCCTCGGGAGTTTTTCCTCGCAAACAGGCCAATACATCGGTCGCGGTGTCGCAACCAAGGGCAGTCGCGAATTGTTCTCCTTGGGCCAATGCTTTATCCTTGACCGTGGCGCTATCGCAGGGACCACTTTCGATGACTGCAGCTTGGAAAAGTCCTTTGCTTTGAGGTGAAACGATTTGCATGCAGGTGCTGATACCGCCGGCCGATTCTCCAAAAAGCAAGACTCGATTGGGATCCCCGCCGAACGCAGCAATGTTGTTTTGGACCCATTGCAATGCAGCACGTTGATCTTCGAGGCCATAGGCGCCGGTGGACGGGTGCGCGGGGTCCTCTTTTTCAAGGGCGGACAAGGCGAGTGAACCGAAGGGGCCCAAGCGATAATTGAGGTTTACGACGACGGCGCCAGTCGCTTCGGAGAGAACCTGGCCGTCATATGCCAGTTCGCGATTGCTGCCCGAGGTAAAACCTCCGCCGTAAATCCAGACGAGAACCGGAGCTGGAGCGGCGACGCGTTGTGGGGTCCAAACGTTGACGGTGAGGCAGTCTTCGCTCGAGGCGGAATCGAGCATGGGTCCGAGGCGACTGAGTTGCGAACAGGCTGGGCCTTTGGTTCGGGCGTCGAGCGGTGTGGTCCAAGGTTCGTGAGGCATTGGTGCTTTCCAGCGGAGATCGCCGACGGGTGGAGCAGCAAATGGAATGCCGAGAAAAACCCTGGTGTCCTCGACGACGGCGCCGGTCACGGGGCCTTTGTCGGTTTGGATGTCGATAGGGGCAATGGGGGGCAGTTCATCGGGTGGCGTAGGGTCGGTCGACCCGCAACCGGTGCCGGTGAAAAGAGACAATGCAGCAAGCGAAGCCAATCTCGTGAATGTTTGGGTGGTCATTCATCGACGATAGCATTTGGTCGCGAATTTTTATCAGAAAAGAACTGCATTGCGCAAAATGATTGCCCCGTCGCCAGTCCAAGCCGTCATGGCGGATTGCGTTTGAGGCGGGTAAAAATTCACATCTACACGATTGCGATTGCCAATCATGCCGCGCACGACGAGGGGCAATCCGCTGGCCCATTCCGCGACGACGACGCCGCTGTTGATGACGCCGCCTTGCGACTTGACGCTGGCCTTGTAATTAAATGCGGCAACGTTGCGCATGAGGCGATTTTGCGGCTCAATCACCGTACCCAAAGCATCGTCGGCGGCTGTCGTTAGGCCAGCGGTCGTGTCCGTAATCATGTACGGATTAGCGGAGTTGCCAAATCGACCTTGAACCCGGGTGCCTGAGCCCACGGTGGAGAATATCGCGAGAACGACGCGACCTCCTCCGTCGTAATAATCGGCCAAAACATCACCTAGAGCTATCGGGTCGAAGAATACTTTGTCCGAAAAAACAAGGACCGATTGATTCGTCTGCAAATCGGCCAATGCAGGCGTCCCGACCGAAGCATCGTAGATGGTGATTAGCTCGAAGGATCCCGTGGCCATGAGATAAGTGCGCACGTCGTCGGCATAACCAGGGGGAGCAGCAGCGACAATGCCCAAATGTTGGCCCGGACAACCTTCGTTTTCGAGTCCGTCGCAGTTTTCGTCGAACAAGGGCGTATCACAATTTTCGGCGATATCGGTGACTTGTCCGTCGCATGGGCCATAACCCGTCCCATCGGAAAGACATGTCGCGACGCCCATTTGGCAGGTGCCAACATTTGCCGTCCCCGGGGTGCCATCATAACAGGGCATCGTCGACGAGGGTTGACAGATCATCATGCCCCCACCCGAGCCACCAATGCCACTCGAACTCGAGGACGTTGACGAACTCGAAGAGGATACAGCGACGGAAACCATGCCGCCGCCACCGGAGCCACCAGTTTCGTTTGCGGTTATGATTTCGCTGGGCGCGTTGATCAAAGAGCAGGCTGAAGCAACGAGCAAGGCGCTAAGAAGAGTGGAGCTGACGAAGAGCCAATCTTTTTTCATGCGCCCATCCTATCAGCATTTGTCACGATTTTGGCGGGACCATTTTCGACGGATCAACATGAACGTCACGCTCCATTTTTCCAAAGCGGATGACGCTCAGATCACCACTTTGCTCTTCGATGGTGATCTCACGAATGGTCCAGAGTTCGGGGCCCGAACGCATCTCGATTCGTCGCACGTGCTTCTTGACATCTTCGGCTTTGGGTACTGCGCGAAGGGTTACGCCGTCTTTGCGGCTCGGAACGGAGAGTTCATAACGTGTTCGGAGCTTTTCGAGGTCTCCGCCGAGCAGGATCATGAGGTCGCCGAGGACGGCGCCGAAACGTCCAGCAGCTGCTTTGCCGACATTGGTGGAGCCGCGAGGGGTTGCAAATGAAAAACCTTCTGGCCCAATCCAATAGGTAACGGCATCCGGTGGACGAAGCTCCCAGCGCAGTCTGTCAGGAAGAACCATCGTCACTTCGCCGTCGCTTTTGACGGTGGTGGCCAAAAGACCAATCGTGCGTTCCTGGACAAACGTGCCGACGAGGGTCTTGAGACCGGCGCGCGCTTTTTTGATGTCGGCGAGCACGTCGCTCACTTCATCAGCTAGGGCGAATGACGGACGCAGAATGAGAACGCCTGTGCAGGCAGCAGCTTTTAAGAGGTCGCGTCGATGCATTAGTTTTCTCCTGGGTGTTGCGCGCCGGCCTGTTTCCAGGTCTCGAATGCTGGTGAACCCAATACGGGATCCTCGGGCAGCGTGACCAAGGGTTCGTCGTGATTGGGATCGTATTTGGGATCAAGAAGACGAGCGAGGTCGAAACGGATGAATCGGCCGAGCAAATGTGGGCCTTCGCTGACCCACATGACGCGTGCGGTTGCGTCCATGACGACGGCGTGAGTGGCGATGATGGCGTCGATGGTACGGCGATGGCCGAGGGGCATGTCGACTCCACCGACGGATTTCTTGTCGCGCAAGATGGCCACGGCGCTTTCGACGTTGGAACCGGTCGGAAGCTTCTCGAGTAATTCATCGAGGCGCATTCTTCTTGGGCGGGTGGAGGTGGTGGCTTCGACGCGTCGATTGGCTGGGTCGGTGGCGAGGGGGCCTTCGAAGTGATTGGTGAGGGGGACTTTGCCGCGTTGGCGACGAACGTGAATAGGTTCGCCGGGGGCGCGTTCGATGATGGCGACATCGCCGAATGCATCGACGAACATGAGGAGGTGCGAGACCATTGCGGGGCGATTGCGGACGATTTCAATGGCTTCGGCCGTCGTGCGGGCATGGGCGAGAATGTCGCGGGTGGTATGGACGACGGGTTCGCCAATGGATCTTGGGATTCGGGCGCGAGCTCCGTGAACGACGAGGCTCAAACCTTCGGCATTCATGCCGGTCAATGCGCCAATGAGACCTGGCCAAGCGACCGAGGCATACGGAATGGCGTTTTGTTCGTGGACGAGAAAAACTGCTTTGCCGGTGTCGAAAATGCTTCCAGCCTCGAAATCGAAGTTCCGCGCCAATATGGTATGACCTTGTTCGAATGCGCCGTCACCCAGGGCGAAGCTGGTGCAACCAATGAGCGGCGAATGCTCGAAAGACAAGGCGATATCATACAAAGAATGCAAGAAAACGAAGCGATGATAACTAGGGAGAAGATCCGCAAATGGGTCCGGGGAAAACCCTTGGGCTTCGGCGGCGATTTCACGACGGCGAAGTTCGGACATACCCTGATCGACCTGGCGGAATTCGACACGCGAGAGGTCCATGATGAGCCATCGCAATGGTGGAATGGGCACGAAATGGCGAAATTGATCCTGAAGGGTGCCTTCGTTGGCGACCATTTCGGGATACAAAAGGCGCGCTTGTCGATAGCCGATTTCTTCTGGGGTGCCTTGAAGACGGACCTCGAGGATTCCGCCACGTTTTCGGGCATACGATGAATCGAGGACCCTTACGCCACTGCTGCTACTGGTAGATTCGCCGGAAACAGAAGCAATTCGAGGTGGTTCGATGGATGTCGTAAGCAGAACGAGGACATGCGCAAGAATTGGAAGGACGAAAAGAATGCCCACGATCCAAAATACGCGACGAAGACGGGCTTTTCGCAGGATTTGGCGTTGATGAATTTTGCCTTGCGCTGCCAATCGACGCCTCGCTCAAAGATCTGCAATCCGTCCAGGGGAAAGATCTCGGGGAATGTTGGTGGAATTGGAAGGAGAATGAATCGGAGGCGGCATACGCACGGAATGAAGACGAACGTCGGCGATGGTGGAAAGGACACGACGAATGATTCGCGCAGGATCGCGAACGCTATCGAAATGCGTAATGCGCTCTTGGGCTGGCGGATAAATGACGTCGATGGGTTCTTCGACAATGGGCATTCCTGCAGCGAGGGCGCGAATGATGATTTCTGCCTCGAACGCATAACCATCATCACGACCGCCCAAAGCCAAGGTTGCGGCAAGGGGATAACGACGCAAACCACATTGGGTATCGGCGAGGGTTTTTCCTGTAAACAAAGAGAGGAAAAAATTGGAAATGCGGTTGGATATTTGATTGGGGCGGGGAGCTCCAGCAAGAACGAGGTCGCGAATACCGAGGACAAGCGCGTTGGGGTC
>DAOMZH010000025.1:0-31314 GCA_035437985.1 Polyangium sp. (in: bacteria)
TCGCAATCGCCACTTGGTCGGCAAGTGCCCCCAGTGTCGGCAGTTCCTGGGCAAATCCCGCCGCAGGACTGAGGCGCGTTTCCAAATACAATGCGCCAATCACCGCCCCATTACGCGCTCGAATCGGTACACACGCAATCGATTGCAACATCAATTGATGCACCGACACATAATCGGCCATTCGAGCATCTTCGCGGGCACTCACCGTCGCAATGGGTTCCCCCGTGAGCACGACCTTTTCCGCAATCGATTGCGAAAATCGGCCATGCACATCGTCACCATCCCGCCCTCGAAATGCATGCACGGACAGAGCTCCCGTCGAAGACCCTCCGCCAGTCCCGGTCACATCTTGCGCGCCATATCCGCTTTTGAGCAGGACAAACCCACGCTCGGCACCAAGCAAGGCAACCGCATGCTCCGTCGCTTTGTCGAGGAGCCGCGCCAGATCAATTTCACCCGCTATTGCTCGATTGATCTCGAGAATTCGCGCCAATCGTTCATCCGTCGGAAGGTGACGAACTGCTGACGTCGTCGTCGACGAAGTGCCCATCGACGTCACCGGCACCATCGGCACGACCACCGGCAAACACGCACTACGCAAGCTCCGGCGCCGAGGTTCGTCCCAAAAAACCTCACGTAAGTCCCGCGGCAAAAGGGACGCAATCCCTTCGAGGACCTCGACCGCTGCTTCGCGATCGCGCCGCGCCAACATGGGTTTGCCCCCGTCCTCGTGCAACATCGCGCGCGCATCCAACACTCGCACGACGAAGTCACGTTGTCCGGACGAACGCGCCACCTCCAACGCTTCGTCAAATGCCGCGCCTGCTGCACGCTCGTCGCCTCGAAGCACCGCCACCCGCGCCCTGGCCAAGAGCAACAACGGGCGATGCGCAGCTCCTCCACCAAGCGCCGTCGCTGCCCGATCAATCTCCGCATCGAGCACACGCGCATCCGCACCACGCACCGTCGCGCCCACGACCACACGCTCGAGACGCGCCTCCGCAGCATCCTCCCCGCGTCCCAGCGCTTCCCATGCATCCGCGCACGCCGCACAAAGACGTTCTGCGGCCGTCACTTTCCCCGACAAACTGGCGTGCTCCGCCTCCAATGACAAGAGCTGCGCCCGCAAATGTGGACCGAGCTCCTCACGTTGCCGTCCGAGTTCGTCAATCGAAACTCGCGCATGCGCCAAACGACCCAAGTACAAATCGAGGTTCGCCAGGTTCAGCAAAGCCTGCCGCAACGTCGCCACCCGACCCGAGCGTTGCCCCATGTCGACGGCTGCTTCGAGATGCACCACCGACGCCGCAATGTCGCCTTGCGTCTTCGCTATGCCCGCAAGGTTGAGCCGTGTCGTCGCCACACTGCCCGCATCTCCAGCAAGTTCGGCAGCGGCAAGAGCCTCCTCGTAGGCTGATTTCGCCGCGTCGAGCTGCGCATCACGTTGCAACGCAAAAGCCAAAGATCCCAGCGCCACCGAGAGAATTCGCGGTTGTCCGAGCACCCGCGCGAGACGCACGGATCGTTCGAGCGTCCGTTTGCCCTCGTCATGTCGTGCCGCAAAACTCTGCGACAAACCCATCACCGCCAAAGCATCCGCAGCGATGGCGAGCACCGCCCGCGAGCGCAGACCGTCGGGTTTTTCTAAAAGAACCTCGTCGTCATCGTCGGAGATCGCCGTCCGTACGAGCGCTTCTTCGGCTAGTTTTTCCGCGGCAGCATGATCACCTGCCCGCAAGAGCGCCCGCGATGCATGAAGACAAAACGAACTTGCGAGCTCGACGTCCTCTCCTTCCAAAACTTCATCCCGCACTCGTTCGAGTTCTTCGATCGCTCGTCGAGGTTCGCCACGATTGGTGAACAAACGAGCCCGCGCAATCGCCATGAGCGGCGTGGGATCGTCGACCAAATGCTCGAGCACCTCGGCCGCCTCTTCGAAATGTCCCCGGTCGAGCAGATCGACAACCCTCTCGCGATCCGTGCGTCGGTCACGATGCTCCGCCAAAATGCGATCGACATCGGCTGTGCTCGCTACGGGAGCGCGCGCGATGTTCTCGACGATTTGCCTAATCTTTCCCGGTAGATGTCCGGCACGCTGCGCAACGTGTTCGGCCACGACGTCACCAAGCGAAGGTATGGCTCGACGAACCAGCTCACGCGCTGACGTTTCTTCGAGCGGCGGAACGCCGAACAAAGCAAACGTTGGTCCAGGCAAACTCACCACGTGGGCTGCGTCGAAGGTCACCACCAAACGCGCTCCGGATGCTCGAACATCAGCCAGCTTCTGGAGGTGCGGTACGTCGAGACAATCGGCGTCGTCTACGAGGACAAACGGCGTAGAATCTGGGGCAAATGCAGCTAATTCGAGGTCGAGAGCACGTCCGGGATCCGCAGCAACGGAAGCTTCGATCCAGGCAACGGCTCGCCCATTGACCCCAAGCCACCAAGCAAGTCGTCGCAAAAGCGTCGTTTTTCCTGCGCCGCTTGGCCCCGTGACGATGAGTCCACCTCCCGAGGGTAAAGCTTCGACACAGGCATCGAGCGCGCTGGAAACAGCATCGAGCCCGAGCATGGGCCAGGCGTACACGGGGCGATCGACATCGTGGGCTGGCAGTCCCGCGGCGGAACGAATGGCGCTCGCGACTTCATCGGCACTGGGAAAACGAGCCGCAGGATCGAGGTCTGTCGCGCGTCGAACGACATCGTCGAGCGCGCGGGCAACGGCGGGATCGAGCGCCGAACGCACGACAGCCAGGGTTTCACCTAACGTAACTCCGAGGGCAAACACCTCGGCGCGCACCGTGAGTGGAGCTCCGGCAAAAAGCTCTGGCGCGGCGTAGCGGGGCGTGAGTCCTGACGGGAGTTGCCCACCATCACGCAGGGTTGCTGCAAGGCCGAGATCCACGAGCGTTGCGCGTCCGTCCGGACCAACGATGATGTTGGCTGGCTTCAAATCGCCATGCAAAAGCGACGCGCGATGCAGATGCGTGAGTTGCTCGGCAGCTTGAGCGATCGCGGCGAGGACGACGAGAGGTTCGGTAGGTTGTTCCAGACAATCGGCGAGCGAGTTGCCGGCAACGAGCTCGCGTACGAGGTAAGTGCGTGCGCCATCAGGCAAACGCCCGAATCCGAGCACGCGTGGAACGCCAACGCCTTCGAGGCCCGACATCGCAATGGCCTCGCGCACGAGCGCATGCATTTCCGCTTCGTCGGCATCGGCAGCGAGGATCTTGAGGGCCACATCGGCCCCGGTTGCCCGATCTTTGGCCGACCAAACCTCACCACCACCACCTTTTCCGAGTGCAGCAATGGGCTCGTATCGAGGCGGAAGAAGCAAGGTAGTGATACCCCCTGGGTGCAAGCGTCAGAGAATGTAGTCGATGCTTCCGCCGAAGTAGAAGCCGGAACTCAAGGCGAGCCCCAAATCGACGCGCGCTTGCATCATGCGTAGGGGCTTGTACCGAAAACTGACTTGTGGAAGCGCAATCCAGGGGAACACGAATGGTTTCGATCCGCCACTGGCCCAGCTCGGCTCCGTATACTTTCCATAATGGTCGTTGTCATCGGCGCAATAAAGGGCGTCGGGAACGAATCTTTTCGAGCATAGGGCCCATTGATCGGCTTTCGCCGGGTCCGCATCTGCCTGCTTGGGATAAACCTGGGATCTATAAAGATCGCCAATGACGGCACCAAGACCCACCCCTCCACCGATCAAGAATGCAAAACGATTCTTCTTATCGAGCGGCACTTCATAAAGGATTTCCACCTTGCCAAAAAGCACACCGAGATCGCTATTTACTCTTTCGTATGCTTGCTCGATCTGCCCTTTGCCTTTGAACAGCAAATCAGACGTCGAATAATCGGCGTACGAGAGTGAAAATATGTATTCGACATGATCACGACGGGAACCGAATTCAGCGCCGGCAGTGGGAACGTGCGTCGTGGCTCCGCCATCGGTGAATAGATTGAGGACGAATTGCGGAACGATGACGTGACGATATCGCGCACCCACGTATTTGTAAGACTTCGTCGGATCTTCCGTCGTGTCAAAAATATCATGGGCAGGCTGAGCAGCTTCCTTGTCCACAGCAGACTTATCGGTTGGCGCATCAGCTGCTTTGGGCTCGTCCGTCGAGTCCGCCAACGCTGTGGAAGCATAAGACATCGACGCACCGATCACTGTAAGAACGAATCGACGAAGAAGAGCGGTTCGAAGCATGAAACGGTCCTCGATCAAGGGAGTAGGAGTCGCGGGGCGTCGCCAGGGTACACGAGCCGTATGATCTTGGAAGACCTTCGATCGCGCAATGAGCAGACCGTCACAATGCCGCAGAATCAGCGCGAACAGGGAAAATGCCGACCTGGGTGATGACGTCGATAGCCCATACTGCTACGCTCGGCAGCATGTCGCTCAAAGATCGCCTCATGTCGGAAGGAATGAAGCTCGCGACCAATCCTCAGGTTGCGAAACTGATGCAAGACGAAAGATTCATGAAGCTCGTGATGCTGGCAATGAGCATGCCTGGGCGTGTGCAAACATTTACGGCCGAGCAAAAAGAATCCGTCGCAAAATCGTTTGGCTTGGTGACACAAGACGAATTACGGGATTTGCGGCGCACGGTTACGTCGCTCGAACAAACCGTGGCCCGATTGCGAACGAAAATCGAAAATCCTTCGTCGCGCGATTGATTGGGCCACCATTCACTTCGAATTCAGGCGCTCGCGTTCCCGGACAATCCAGGCGAGCGCTTCGGGCCCCGTCCCCACGAAGCTCAAATTCACCTTTGGTTTTGAACTGAAGTGCAAGAAATTCACGGCGCGCGCGAGCATTCCCATGAGCACCCGGATGTGAAACGAGGCGCCCACCATAGCCACCCCACCAACACGTTGCATTCGCGGATCCGTGCCGACCATTTTGCGAACCGGAGGATCAATCGTCTCGAGGCGGGAAACATCAGCTACAACGAATATCGTTTTATTGGGTGTCAAGCGATCGGTATGCACGAACAGTTGCTCGAAATCATCCGTCCGGCAATTGCCAATCCACCAAATTCGAATGATATCCGGCGGTTCATATCGACATCGGTGCGTACTCACCTGAAACTCTACTTCGGACGCTGCTGCCGCTTCTGCTTCCACTTCGCCAATCCTCTCTTTCGAAGATTGACGATAATAAGCGAAACGCGCGATATCAGGAACCAAAGCAAGAAGGCGGCGAACGGAAATAATCACGTCACCAATGACGCGACACGTCAATTACTATTTGATTCGGCTTAGTGGGTGTTGAACAGTCGTCGTTCAACTCAATGGCGATGTCGCCATTTCGACACGCTCCACCTCGGTTGCCCGAAACGAGCACGCCCAAACATGTCTACGGGTGCGTGTCGCTTGCCGTGCGTGCAGGTAAGGCCACTTCCGTCGTCGGCGACTCCGACTCGACACTCTTGGCGAGTTTGTCCCGAGCATCATCGATCTCGCGACGCTGCGCGGGGAGCAAAGAACCCGGACGCTTCTTCTCGATCTGCGCGGCAAACTCGAGCCAATGACTTGCACCATCATTGTCTCCGAGCCTCATCAGGGACAAACCCCGATAATACCCGTATTCAGCTTGCTTCGCAGGCTCGAGCGCGGACACCTCCGCCTCGTGATTGCTGAGGTTTTCAGCAACCTCGAGGTACCTTCCATCCTGGTAGGCACGTTGTGCACTCCCGAGGTAGCTACCGCACCCGAGGGCAAACAGAAGGAAAAACGTTGTAGCGAGGGCGCCTAGGTGACGCATGCGTAAAGATATAACGCAAGATCCACCGCTGAAAAACCTTTTTGCATAAAAATCGTGCGCGAAAATGGTTTTGCGGGAATTGCGAAAACAGATGCGCACTGCTCAATTGACGCACTGTGTTTGCCGTGGGCGTCAGGCCGACCTACCCAGGGCGCCATTCGCCTCGGGTAGGTGCGGATTTGCCTTTGATTACGCGCTATTTGGCGTCGCCACGCGCGTAGATGCTCGCCACATAGTCGAGCACGTCTCGCGCCGATACTTCGTTGTAGCCGAAGTATTTCATCATGCGCGTCTTGATGATATCGATCTTTTCCTGCGTTTCCTTGTCAATGACGCTCGAAACCAGGGTCTGCAATTTGATTGCATCCTTTTGATCCTCGAAAAGCTTCAATTCGAGCGCGCGACGCAAGCGATCGTTCGTATGCCACTCGAATCGTTTTCCATCGACCGCCAAGGCCCCGATGTAATTCATGATTTCGCGTCGGAAATCATCCTTGCGGTTTTCGGGAATCTCGATTTTCTCTTCGATGCTCCGCATCAATCGCTCATCCGGCTCGACGTCTTCGCGCGTGAATCGATCTTTGACCTTTTCCTTGAGCGTGTAGGCTTTAATCGAATCGATGTAATTGGCGGCGAGTTTCTGAATTGCGTCTTCATCGGCGCTGATGGCACGCTGAACTTCATTCTTCACGATTTCATCGTATTCGCGCTTGACCATGCCAATGCATTCTCCAAAACGCTTGCGCTGATCGTCGCTCGTGATGAGTGAATGGTGCCGCAAACCCTTTTCGAGCTCGGAAAGCACCATGAAGGGATTGATCGTGCCTTCGCCAATGTCATTGACGAGCGCATTGGAGATCTTGTCTTGCACATAACGCGGACTGATTCCCTCCATACCCTCGCGATGAGCCTCTTTGCGCAATTCTTTCACGGTGTCTTGCGTATAACCGGGAAGAACCTTGCCATCGTACAGCTTCATTTTTTGCACAATCGACAAATTGTGCTTTTTCGGGTCGTCGAGCCGCGTCAATACCGCCCACATGGCGGCGACTTCGAGGGTGTGCGGAGCAATGTGTTTGCCGCGAATTTTCTCCCGATTGAAGTCCTTTTCGTAGATCCGGATCTCCTCGGAAACCTTCGTGATGTACGGAATATCGATTTTGATCGTGCGATCTCGCAGCGCTTCCATGAATTCGTTGTTCAGGAGCTTTTTGTATTCCGCCTCGTTGGTGTGCCCAATGATCACTTCATCGATGTCCGTCTGGGCAAACTTCTTCGGCTTGATTTTGTGCTCTTGAGACGCGCCGAGAAGATCATAGAGAAATGCAACGTCCAGCTTCAACACTTCGATGAATTCGACAATCCCGCGATTGGCAATGTTGAATTCACCATCGAAATTGAAAGCCCGCGGATCCGAATCCGAACCATATTCGGCAATCTTGCGGTAATTGATGTCACCCGTCAGCTCGGTCGAATCTTGGTTCTTTTCGTCCTTCGGCTGAAACGTCCCAATACCCACGCGATCCTTTTCGCTGAGCACGAGCCGCCGCACGCGCACGTGCTGCATCACCTTGCCCCAATCCCCTCCATATCGCTCCATCAGCCGATTGAAAATGAATCGACATGCGGGATCGAGATCCCCATCGACCCGCACCGCAAATGTCGAATTCGAAAGCTCCAGCTCCCGAATCGCCTTCGGCCGCCACGTGGGAGGAATCAACCGCAATGGCTCTTCATGCATCGGACAACGAAAACGAGCCCCCTCGGCCCCCGCCATACCCACGTCGTCCAAATTGACCCAATCGAACGTATACAAACCACCATCCGGAGTCATCGAATAATGTTCGATGCCTTTTTTGATGAGTCGCGCAATGGTCGACTTCGACGAACCCACAGGACCATGCAGCAAAATGACGCGTTTTTCCGGACCATACCCTTCGGCAGCCGCTTTGAGCACGTGCACAAGCCGCATCAGCGGAATATCCAAGCCGTAAATGGCATCTTGCGCCGCGTAGTATTCATCCTTGAAGAAATTGTACCGAACGAGCTTTTTCTTGTTGTCCGTATATTCTTCCGTACCGTGGCGAATAATCATGTCGTAGGCCCGCTGAAACGCGTTTCGCGTGACTTGCGGCTGCTTGCGCACGATTTCCAGGTATTGCTCGAACGTCCCTTCCCACGAGAGGTCGCGGTACAGGGCATAATCCTGCATCGCCGCGATCTTACCGACCAAACTGTTCGCGTCGCCCATCGTCCGCTCCTCTACCCCGGAATCATTCCCGGGCACTCGTCAACTTCGCTTCAGCTTACACCACACTTCAAGGCGAGGCGAATGCGGCTGCCCCATTCACGAAAACTTGCCACGCGGTCTTTGGTTGGCTGTCCGCAGTAAATAAACCCAGCGAACACCGATAAGCCGCCCATACTCCATCTGCCGCTTGAGACTCGAACATTGCTCGTGCCGCACAACGTCCCGGCGCGAGATCGTGAAGCCCTTCGATATTGACGAATACGAAATTGCTCCGGCGCGGGCCAAGAACCGTAAAAAATGTCTCGAGAAATAACCCTTGCTTGGCATCCGATCCGCCAACGACGTCCGATGATGGATATCCAAGAGCTTCGACCACGATCGGCTTGCCCATGACGCTCGCCACTAAAATGTCCATGTCCGCCGCGATATTGCTCGCCAAACCTGCCGTTTCCGTCCCCAATCCCGGAAGATACGAACAAGCTACAACGTCGCTGGCCGCGAGCACATCGGGCAACGAAGGATCCGGCGTCGTCGCTCCAGCAAACGAAAATCCCACTCCAATTTGCATGCCGGGCGGAGCAAGTGGGTTTGTCCTAACGTAGGCAAGCAGATCCAAAAGAAAAACCGTCACGGCCGGTCTGTCGATGGGGTGCGTGGCCAAGAACAAATCGACATCGCGACCCACGAGAAAATAGTGCGCAGTTGCTCCAAGGTGCATGAGCGCTTGATCAATCCGCTCGTGCATCGCCGTCAATACCACCGGATCGTCCCAGGACAATCCAGACAACTCGGATTCGATTCCGCGCGTTTTTCCGTCAACGACGGCCAATACGAAATTGACCGCGATTCCGTTTTTCCCGTACATACTCGCTTCGGATTCGAGTTGCGACCAAGCGGTAGTCGTCGTCAGTTCCGCCGGTGTTCGCCGCACGACCACAGCCCGAGATCCCGCAGCAATCGCCGTTAGACGCGCCTCGATCAGATCCCCGATCCCAGGTGTTCCGTCACCTCGAGGGTTTGGCGTGACACCCACGAGCACCCGAGAAACTCCGGCATCTGCAGCATCGTCGAGCGCCGCATCACCGTCGACGGCGGCATCGGCCAAGTCGGCGTCGGGCCAGCTTCCGCCGTCGGGAATTTTGCCCGGAGGAAGAACCAGCTCGATTCGACCGTCATCGTCACATGCAACAGGTGCAAACGCGCCCAAAACGAGGGGCAGGACAAACCAACGCCAAGAAGAACGAAGTGCAAACACGCTCAGATGTTAGCGGAAATCACCCGAGATCAGCAGCGCGGTCGAGGTGGATCAAGGTGCCGGCGGAGCAACGATACACGACGGAGTGCTCACGCCACCAGACACGCACGAAAGCGGATCGCCATCGGGTGCCGAGCGCGCATTTCGTTTGGGCCCCCAAATAAATCCTCCGCCTTGCGCCAAAACGCCAGGCCAAGCATCGACGTATCGCGGCGGTTCACCCGGCCCCGACGCATCGATCCAAACGGCATGACCCGTTCCAGGGCGACGAACATCGACATGCACGAATTTGCTGTTGGGATAAAAGCCACAACCAACATCATCGAGCTTGCGACAAACCTCGAAAACCTGCGTATTCGACACGCCTTGGATTTGGATGTCTACGGCTCGCGCTGCGGAATGCAGGCTGTGATGACTCGTGCCGGCCACGAGCGCGCCCGGACGATAACCGCTGTAAACGTAGATCGCGCGCCACGGAAATGCGTCTGCGAGTCGCTGAATTGCCCACAAAAGACGAGGATGGGCAAGACGAACGTCGGCGACCCACTCGCCATGTGACGCAGCATCGGGATCGGGTTCGTCCGGTAAAAGCCCCGTAGGTCGTTCGACATGCGGAGGACGCATCATGAGCGAGAGTCGATCGAGCGCTTCGGGAGCTACGGATCCATCACACCGCACGAGGGGAAACACGTCCTGTTCGCCTGTTCCACGCACGAAACGCACCGGTCGACGACGACAACGCCAATCGACGACGGGCTTGGACTTCGGAGCCCACAACGAATCGTATCCGTTGGACTTCAAAGTACTTCCGGTTGTCGTGAGAAACGGTAGCGGATCATTCGCCTCCATCGCAGCCCACGCGATCGGGACTTCCGGAATCATGCGCAACGGTTCGGCGCTGGTTCCCATAAAAAACCCAATGGGCCAACTTTCCCCAACGATATGCGCGCTTCCGTGTTCACCTTCGGACGTCGCGCTTGGCACATCGATCTCTTCCGACATGCTGCGCATCGGCCGCCACTGCAGAGGCATCCAAGGTTTGTCGTTCCATCGGCCAAACCGTCCCGAGACGTAACGCCGAAAGGGCCCAGGACGTTCGATTTCGGCATCGAGGAACGAGCGCAGCAGATCGAGATGCGCAACGGCGGGGTCGTCGAGGCGGAACGTGTAGAGCTTTGGAGGTTGTTCGAGCAGCGTTGCGCGCGAAGGTGTCGCCGGCAGCAAGATGGACGTCGCCGCAGCCACGGCCAAGAAACAAGATGCGGAAACAGTCGGTGAACGCATGCGAAATCGCTAAAGCCTTCGAGATGTTGGCACAAGCTCTCGACGCCGTCACTCGGAAGCAGCAGCGCGACGTAAACGATCGTGCACCGCGAGCCACGCTGACGTCGTGGGCGGTGTCGCCACGAGGATTTCCTCACACCCCGAGTCGTCCAGACGATGCAGCGCCGCGTAAAGCTCGGCCGCATAAGCATCCGGATCTGCAGCCACGATCTCCACAGGCGCGCCCCAAGCATGCTCGGGCACGAACGACAACACCCCAACGGACAAACCCAAAGCTCGTCGTCGTTCGAGTTCGTCGAGAACAACACTTGGTGCAGCAAGGATCACTTTGGCCCTTGGCGCGTAATGTCGCCCGGAGGTGCCCGGAGACGGCGCTCGTTTGTCAGACGAAACAACGATCGTTCCCGGATCGGCCACGTCGGCGACCACCCGCAGTGCGTCCAGCGAAACTGCTCCCGGTCGCAGCAAAACAGCGGGCACGCGCGTGACATCGACGATGGTCGATTCGATTCCATGCGTACAAGGCCCACCATCGAGGACCAAAGGAATCCGCCCAGCGAGTGACTTCACGACGTGTTCCGCGGTGGTTGGCGAGATCGAGAGCGATCGATTTGCACTCGGCGCAGCAAGCGGAAGGCGCGTAGCGAGCAGCACTGCGCGCGCTGCGGAAGAGGAAGGCACACGCACCCCAACAGTGTCTCCTCCTGCGGTTACTTCATCGACGACCACACCCGCGCGACGATGCATCACGAGCGTGAGCGGACCGGGCCAAAAAGCAGCTGCGAGGCGCTCGGCAACGGGTGGAAAATCCGTCACGAGCTCGCGGGCGGCGGCGACATCGGCCACGTGCACGATGAGGGGGTTTGTCGAAGGACGACCTTTCGCTTCGAAGATGCGTCGAACGGCTGCAGCATCGTCCGCACGTGCCGCGAGGCCGTAAACAGTTTCCGTGGGTAGCGCGACGACAAACCCAGCCCGAAGAAGCTCGGCAGCTCGCGTTACCGACGCAGGTTCGAAGGGTAAAACTTCAGGGGATGCGGAGGACATCGGTTTTGGTGGCGGCAGCTTGGAGTTGTTCCCAGAGTTCGACCATATGTTGGTGTTCGGTCAATTCCGCGCCAATGGAGACGCGAATCATTTGTTTTCCCTTGAGGATCGAAGGCGTCAAATAGACGCGTCCGGCGGCATTGAGGTGTCGCGCCAAACCGAGATTGTGCGCGGCTAGGTCTTCCTCGGTCGTGAGCGATTTGGGTCGATGGCGAATGCAAACGGTTTGAAGCGGTACGGGCGCCAGAATTTCCCAATCTTCGGCGGATTTGACACATTTTTCGAGCCATTGCGCGTGCGCGAGATCGCGACGCAATCGGGCTTGTAATCCAGCGACGCCTTGTTCAAATACGACAAACCAAAACTTCAAGGCGCGAAATCGTCGGCCCAACGGAATGTGCCAATCGCGATAATTCTTGACTTCGCCGTCTTGGACCGTGCGCAAATAACTGGGATTGGTGCTCATCACGCGCACGAGATGTTCCGGATCGCGGACGTAATAGGCGCAATAATCGAATCCCACTCCCATCCATTTGTGCGGATTGAGCACGACGGAATCGGCCATTTCGATGCCTCTCCACATCCAGCGACATTCGGGAAGGATCATGGCTGTGCCCGCCATGGCCGCATCGACGTGTAACCACACGCCATATTTTTGGGCTAAATTGGCCGTATCCTGTACGGAATCAATGGCTGTCGTCCCCGTCGTTCCTACGGCGGCCACAATGGCACACGGACGAAGTCCCGCGCGAATATCGTCTTCAATCGCCTTTTGCAATAAATCGAGGCGCAATGCATGCTCGTCGTCTGTGGGAATCAAGCGCAGGTATTCCTTGCCAAACCCGGCCAAAAGAGCGGCTTTTTCAATGGAACTATGCGCCTGATCGCTCGCGTACACGACGAGTGGCGCGCCGCCCGCCTGCAATCCGCGACGTACTTGCTCGTGATCACTCGTGCGCTCGCGGGCACAAATGAGCGCGCACAAGGTGGCCGAGCTGGCGGTATCTTGAATGACGCCCGTAAAAGTCGCTGGAAGATCGAGCATTTGTCGCAACCAATCCATCATGACTTCTTCAACTTCGGTCGCCGCAGGACTCGTTTGCCAACTCATACCTTGGGCCCCGAGCCCCGATATGACAATGTCGGCCAAGATCGAAGCATAGGTGGTATTCGAGGGGAAATAGGCAAAAAACCGCGGATGATTCCAATGGGTAATTCCTGGTAAAACGACGCGTTCGAGCTCGGGCACCAAAGCTTCGAGCGGCGAACCGACCGCAGGCGGCGAAGCGGGCAACAAGGAGCGGACGTCGCCGGGTTTTACCGTGCTCATCACGGGCAATTGGTCCATGCGTTCGCGATAATCAGCGACCCAGTCGACGAGAGCATGCCCCAAACGACGAAATTCCTTCGCATCCATGGCGCGGAGGGAAGCTCAGACTACCACCAGCGTCAAGCCCATTCTCTAAAGATTCACACCGGCCCGAGCCAACTTTCTGCAATTCGCAACAATTCTCGATTGTCGGGCACGTTGTTCAAGAAACTCTTGCGCCAAGCTGATTCGCTAATTTTTTCGGCCCTCTTGAGCAATCTGCTGCGCGACTCCTTCATGATGCGTTTGGCATCGAGCTCGCAACCACGCGCGCGGAGCACTTGCGCATATGTCAGGCGCACGAGGAATTCACCTTCTTCGATTCCATGCAATTGATCGATGATTTGCATGGCCTGTTGGGCCAATTTTTCCGCTTTCTGCATTTCTCGACGCTCGAGACGAATGGTCGCGGCGACCCCCAAGGCATAGGCCCGAATCGAAGGTAATTGCTCTGCAGCGCGCTCAGCATCGGCCACGGCATTGGATGCCCCGACGGAATCACCGGCTGTCACCAAAATACGCGCCAAATAAACAAGGATGATGGCTTCGGCTCGACGATGACCTTGGGCTCGCGCTTGCCGTAATGCCGTGTCGATTTCAGTACGCGCTGCTTCGAGGCGTTGCAAATGGGCATGCGCAACGGCCAAGTTCGCCCGCGCCAAACCTACGAAATCCAAAAGCATGGGAGCTGCCATGCGAATCGTCTCTTCGAAGACCGACAGGGCATGTTGATATCCACCGAGAAGCAAAAATGCATTACCAATATTCGCCCGCTGCTGCGATGCGTTTCGTAAATCGCCGGCCGACGTGAATCGCTCCACCGCGGCGTAAACGTGCCGCAAATGCGCCGTCAAATCTCCGTCATGGAGGGCAAACTCGGCGCGGGCCACCGATATCCACGCATGCACGAACGGTGGAAGATCCGTTCGATTCGTGATTTGGGCCTGGGCGCGATCGATAATCGTTCGGGCGAGCGCCAAAAGCCCCACCCGCAGGGTAAAAACGGTCAAACGACATAAACTCACGACAAATGCCGGACTCGACGTATCGCTCTCTTCCTCGACAGCTTGGAGTTCGTCGACGGCACGGACGATGCGATCCCGATTTCCGAGTTGCCCTTGCGCCACGATCAAATGGCCAAACGCCGCATGCCAACCCGTACTTCCCGGAACGAGGCGCTTCATTGCTTCCTCGGCAGACCGCGCTGATTCGGCATATTCGCCGAGCCACCTCTGGGCAATTGCGCGGACGAGCCATAGTTTGCCATAACGTTCTTGGGTCAAGCTGGGATGTAAAAGCCCGACGTCCGCGAATTCGATGGCAGGTCGGAGAGCATTGATGCTGAGCGCATTTTCCGCCATGTCGAGATGACTGCCGAGCGCCAGGGAGTCGAGTCCTTCCTGGCCAAAACGCCATTCGGACTTGGGCTGCATCCATTGCAGGGTTTTCGCGGCTTCTTCGGTGAGCGAAGGAGACGGAGCCCGCAATGTGGGCGGCTCATCGAGCGAAGCTGGTTCGATATCGGCATCCTCGAGCGCAATTTCTTCAACGGCTTCCCGAACGGCAGCCGGCAACGTAATGGCAAGATCGGACAAACCCCTTGATTCCGGAGCGGACGGGACATGTGGCGCGGAGAGGCGCAGACCTTCCAGGGCTTCGCGCATTTGTTGCATCGACGAGAATCGAGCGTCGGGCGCTCTTTGCAACGCGCGCGAAATAATGGGTCCGAACATTTCCGCCTCGGGAACGACGTCTTCGATACGCAAAGGCGATTGGGTACGAATATGGTACAAGACCTCTTCGTATGATTCGCTGGGAAAGGGAAGTTTGCCCGTGAGCATTTCAAAAAGCACAACCCCCATTGCCCAAATATCCGTGCGCGCATCAATGACCCTTCCGTAGGATTGTTCGGGTGACATATAATGCGGAGTGCCGAGCAACGTTCCAAAATGAGTGGCCTGAAATTGCTGTTTGGAATTGTCGACTGGAAACTTCGCGACCCCAAAATCAATGAGCTTGGGAACACGTTCTCCCGAAGGTGCGTGCCAAAGAATGATGTTTTCAGGTTTTACGTCGCGATGTACGATCCGCGATGCGTGGGCTGCGGCGAGTCCGCCCATGATGGGCAAAGCAATCGACAATGCGTCAGCGGGATTGAGTTTGCCGCACTCTTGAATGTATTCGTGTAGGGTGCGGCCCAAGAGCATTTCTTGCACAATGAAAAACGTGCCGTCGCGACGTTGCCCCATTTCGAGCACCGCGACGACATTGGGATGTCGAATACGCGCCGCTGCTTGCGCTTCGCGAATAAAGCGCGCCACGATATCCGGATTGGAATTCAAATGCGGATGCATCAGTTTGAGCGCGACGACGCGATCGACGAGCGTGTCATGGGCCTCGAAAACCGTGCCCATCGAACCCGCTGCCACTTGTCGAATCAAAGCAAATTTGCCAGCGACGACAGTGCCGGAAACGAGGGTCAACATGGGAGCCGTGCGGTCCGAAGGACTCGGTTTGTCCGCTGGATCCATGGTGACGATTTGTACGTCCCGCGGAATCGACGGAGGAGCCAACGGAACATGATCCTCGTCATTCGTCGACACAATTCACTCCGTTCCTTGCAGTGTATTATTCTCGAGCAATGGCCCTCCCCTCGAGAATGCCCCCGGCCGCGGAAATGGCAAGAACTCGGTCAAGATCAGCGTGAATCGCCACAAAAGGAGCAGGCCACGTCGAACGATGCGCGACCTTGACCGCTTCGCCCGGATCCTTTTGAACCCAAAGCGTTCCCGAGCTTCCCATCCAAATTCGCTGCGCAGTATCGATCGCCACAGCTGACAAATCCGGCTCGGCCTCGAACTGCAACCGGGTTACCTTTTCCTGATCCAAACGCGCTGCGCAGCCATTCGTACCCACGACGACGCCAACCTCCGAATTTCGTTGCGCCGCTGAACCGAGATAAGCTCGACATGCCGGAACGTCGACCTTGTGCACTTCCCATTGCAATGGTTCGTAAATGACGACGTATCCTTCGCCGTTGGTGGTTCGTCCCGTGACGAGCCAACGGGAATCGTCGAGGCGGCTCAGTGACGTGATGGAGCTGGCGGTGTCGAGTTGGGCTGGTTTCAAAAATCGCCCGGCAATGCGGGTATGAAGCGCCGGTGGTTTATTTTCGGACAAACCAACGAACACAATGAGGTCGTCAATATCGCCACTAGCCATGACAAACGTGACGTTCGGATCGGGACCGCGAAAAATGCGGGGGTTGTCGTTACGCGAGCACAAGGCCACGGTCGCTTCGGAGCCACCAACGAGCCAAACTCCAGCGTCGACACGCATGACGAAATGAGGGACGACAGTCGTTCCGAGCCCCGGCACATTGACCGGACGAACCTCGATACCATCCCAATACACCACCCCTTCCGAAGTAATCATCATGCACCGCTCGCCGCCATCCCACGCGGCGTGACGCATGACCCGATCTTCATCGGGGCGGCGACGCGTCGTCCAAATATAGCCAGCTCCCTGGGAAATTTCCCGATGCGAGATTTGACCTCGGCCCGTCCCGGAAAAACGGTTTGGACTAACCGCGGAGCGCAAGGCCGGAACGAGCATTTGTCCGAGCAGCGAAGCGCTGGACGTTCGCCGCGTGGCCTCGTAGGCGGTAGCATTGGCCAATGCGACGTCAATGGCGGCACAAGCCAATGGTTTGTCACGAAGATCGGGATGGATGTACGCAGTTTCGCTGATCCGCTTGCGCTCGGGCTTCTCCGCCAAACTCACCCCATCGCTTTGCGCCTGGATGTCGAAATAGTCTTCTCCGGTGAGTAAATTGAAAAATACTCCCGCCAAACCAAATACGTCACTCGCTGGAGACAAATATTGAAGGAGCAATTGTTCTGGCGACGCATATCCGAGGGTTCCTACCTGCATTGCGCCGAAGGTTGCACGCATTCCGACGGCCCGAGCTATGCCGAAATCCGCAATTTTGTGCACTTCGTCTTCGCCATATCCCGAACACAGGACATTGCTTGGTTTTAGATCGCGATGAATGATTCCCATTTCATGAATGGCGGTGAGACCTTGAACGAGGCATTCGATGGCCTGGGCCGCACGTTCTGGGTCAAACGCGTGCCGATTGCGTTCGATACTCCGCGAAATTCGTTCTTCGAGCGTGGTGCCTTCACTGCCACCATGAACGTATTCAATGGCGACCCAAGGCAAACGCAGCGAAGTCATTCCATATTCGACACGCAAATTACCGCTATCGATGTAACGAACGACGAACGGAGTCGTCGGAACACGATCATTGAGGCGCCCGAGAGCAACTGCTTCTTTGGCGACCGCCAGCAAAGCTGTTTGATCCTGACGAAATGCAAGTTGCGGCTTGAGGACCTTGAGCACGACTGGGGTCTCGCCGTCCGGAGCCAATCGTGTGGCAAAAAGCGCCACGGACATGCCACCACCACCCAAGAATCGTTCGACTTTGTAATAAGCAGAAGGCTGGATTTGAGAGGGAATCTGTTCGCCGATGATCTCTTGCCAGAAGTCATCGAGGTTATGGCTCGGCATGACTTGATGATACCGCGAGCCGCATGCAAAACGAAATACGTACAAGCGCGTAGGCGCAAATATCGACCCGAATCGGAAAACTCGGTGGTACAGGATATCGAGAGCGAAACGGCGCCCCAAAAACCTTCCGCTGCTCCCGTCCAACTCAAGGCGCTGCTTCCGCCACCTGATTCGTAATGGTCAACGTCACCGGCGTCACTTCCCCCGGACGAACCTCGACCGGGACGCGTACCGCCGCACGTCGCCCCGTCCCCTCGAAATCAATTTCATATTTGCCCGCGGGCGCTTCCCCCGCTACCCCCGGACCGTCCGGCGACAAACCCACCGTGAGATACCCGACCACCGGAAAAACAGGCGTCAGCAAACGCACGCGACCTCCCGCCGGAGGCACCACGGGCGAACCATCTGTCCCGACAAACTTGACGTCGATCGCCCCAGGCGCTTGCCCGTCCCGCAACAGCGCCATCTCCGTCAAGACCCCCAAACTGTCCCCACGAGGCGCCACCACGAGAGCTCGATCACGGCGCAGCGGATGCCCGGCACTCACTGCAACATCGTGCGCATGACGGACCAACGTCGCCCCTTCCCTCGCTTCGACCGTCACGCTCGAACGATCATCCGCCGACATGATCGCATACGCCACTTCCGTTCCAATTCCGGCCACGAAGGCCGGAACTTCGCCCTCTGGCACGGTTTGCTGCGCCGAACCCCAGGCCACGAGGTCGCCTATCCGCGACAAACTCACAGGTTCGATGCTTTGAGATGAAACAATTGTCGAGACGAGAAGCGAACGCGCTCCGGGCATCAGGATGTAACGAGTTCGCGCGTCGAAGGGCTTTTGACCGGCAACTCGCACTTCGACCCACGCCGAGCCATCACGCTCTTGACCCATCTCTGGAGGACCGAGGGGCAAACAGTCCGCACCATCGGCGATACAGGTCGACAACGAACCAAGTTCGTCTTGACCAATATGCATGTCGACGACATCAACAATTACTCCAGGTTTTGTGCTGTTTGATCCGCCAAACACGATCGCGATCTCGCCGTTCGAGAGGAGCACGTCCCCCACGGATCCTTCCGCACGTGAACCTTTGAAAAGTTGTCCTTCACTCGCTACGCGCACGACCGTCGCGCGCGGAGCTTCGCTTGCAGCAGGAACGCAGGAACTCGCGGACCCTTCCGAGCCGCGACGAAAGCGGCACATCGCATCGAAACGCGCGCTCGCTCCACCAAAAACCACCACCCCACCGTTCTGCAAAGGTTCGCTGCACGCGCCCAAAACGCATCCCAAAGAACTGGCAACGACGAGACCGCGAAGGGCACGAACGAAGTCGATCGGCATGGCGTCTCCGACGCGCGAGAGGTGAAAGTCTTGGGAGTTTATTCGTCGTCGGGCATGTCCGGGTAGTCAGCCGGCGCGAGGTTGTCGAAACGCGTGTAGGACGCCGCAAATCGAACGAGAATCTTGCCCGTTGGACCGTTGCGTTGCTTCGCGATGATGATCTCGGCGATGCCTTTCCGATCGGTTTCCTGCGGGTTGTAATACTCGTCGCGGTAGATGAACATGATCATGTCCGCGTCTTGCTCGATGGCGCCAGACTCGCGAAGATCGCTGAGCTGAGGGCGTTTGTCCTTCGTATTGCGCGTTTCGACAGCGCGGTTGAGCTGCGACAGCGCGATCACCGGCACCCGAAGCTCCTTCGCGAGTTGCTTCAAACCCCGTGAGATTTCGCTGATTTCTTGTTCGCGACTCTGGGCTCCCTCGCGCCCACGCATGAGCTGGAGATAGTCGATGATGACGAGACCGATGCGCCGTGCAGGTTGGCCATCCGCTGCAGGACGTGCGTATTCAGCCTGGATCCGCCGGACTTTCGCGCGCAGTTCCAAGATGTTGATGGCTGGCGTGTCATCTACCCAGATAGGCAGTTGCGACAAGTACGACGCTGCTTCCGTCAGCCGGCGCCAGTCGTCTGGCTGGAGAAACCCTTGCCGCAGCTTGCCTATGTCCACTCGACCTTCGCAACAAACCATGCGGCTTGCGAGCTGTTCTCGCGGCATTTCGAGCGAGAAGACGCACACGCCAAACCCTGGCTCTTGATGCTCGTAACCATGGCCATCTTCGTTCGGACCTGCTGCGCGCACGGTGCGCGGCGACGCCACGTTCACCGCAATGTTGAGGACGAACGAGGTTTTTCCCATGCCCGGACGAGCCGCGACGATCGTCAAATCACCATCGTGAAGACCAGCTGTTTTGGCATCGATCCGTTCGTAACCGGTCGAGATACCCGTGATGCGATCCCCACGTTCCGCAGCAGCCGTGACCTGTTCGAAGACGGTTTTCAGAACCTGCGAAAGCGGCTGAACGCTCGAAGATTCAGCGGTTCGAGCCAACTGATAAATCGATTGCTCGGCACCATCGATGAACTCTTGCACGGTGCCAACATCGCCATATCCCTCCGCAGAAATGCGCTGACACGTGCCGATGAGTTGACGAACTCGCCACTTCTCATGCACGACTTTCGCGTACGCACCCACGTTGGCCACAGATGGCGTCGCGTCGACGATCTGCACGAGATAACTCGCGCCTCCGACCTGGTTGATCCACTCGCGACTGCGCAACCAAGACGCGACCGTTTGAACATCAACGGGTGAACCTTCGGTCGCGAGCTGCACGGCCGCTTCGTAAATGCGGCGATTGGCATCGCTGTAGAAATGTTCGGGCTTGAGGAGCTCGAGTACGCGATCGAGTGCATCACGTTCGAGAAGAACCGCGGCGAGCACCGCAGCTTCGGCATCCAAGTCATGCGGCGGAACCCGACCAGCAATGGGCGGTGGTTCGTTTTGGCCTGACTTTCCGCGGCGTTGAGGGTTTTGCGTGGTCACATGTTCACCGGATTCCCCCAAGCCCTCCAGAAGTTTTCCACAGGCCGGGGTTCCAAATGAGCGACGCCCCGAAGGCAAACACCTTCGAGGCGCCAAATTTGTCGAGACAAGATATCAGTCCATGCACATCCGTACCACCTCGAAACGATGGAATCGCATCCGAACATGAACGGACAAGACGCACGAAGCGAGATCTTATGCGTAGGTGAAATGCTGTGGGACCTCCATGTACCTGCGGGAACACCGCTGATCGCGGCAAACCATGTTTCGTTCGAGCCAGGAGGAAGCGCGACGAACGTGGCGCGCCACTTGGTCAAACAGGGCATTCGGGCGGGAGTCGTGGGCGTCGTGGGGGAAGACGCGCTGGGCGCGGCGCTCGTCGAACGTATCGCACGCGAAGGCGTGGACGTGCACAACGTGGTCAAAATGAGGGCGCGGACGGGACTTGTTTTGATCTCCAACGATCCTGCCGTCGCTATCGCATATCGCGCTGCAGATGAAGAAGGACAAGCGTTTCGCCAAGCAATCAAAGGAGACTACAAGTGCCGCATCATGCACTTCTCCAACCTCTTGCCCGATCGTACAGCGATCCATGCGCTCACCCGCGCAGCGCAACGCGCCCGCACCGCAGGAAGTGTCGTGGTTGTCGATGCAAACTTGCGTCCGCGTTTGTGGCGTGCCGACGCTGTAGCCAAGACAAACCCGTTCGAACTCTTGAAAACTGCTGATGTCTTGAAGCTCAGCGTCGACGACATGCAGCTCCTCGGAATCGATGATCCCGAAGTGTTTCGTGAGGAACTCGAGGATCACGCGATCCTCATCCTGACGCGTGGTACTCAACCCACCCAAGCGTGGAGTTCACGAGGCAGCGTGTCGGTGCCCGTGGTCAAACTCGACATCCCGATTGCGGTGGGAGCTGGCGACGCATTCTCCGCTGGGTGTTTGTCCACAATGCTCGACATGCCTCAGCGCATGTGGGGCGCGCGTAATGAATTGGAGGGAATCGTCGCCCACGGAAATGCAGTTGCTCGCGCATATCTCGAACAACGCCTATCGCCGCGATCCACGACCTGAAGCATTGCAGTTTTTCTTGGCTCAACCATTGACGAAGCAGCCGCAGCGTGGCGTGGGCCAAGATCCCAAACGTCCTCAAAAGCAATCCGACTCACCGCGTCATTTTCTACGGTTCTTCTTTTCCCGGAAACGTTCTTGAAACACTTCCTCTGTTACACCTTGCGTCATGGCGAAAATTGTAGGCGCAGACACGGCTTGGATTCTGGTCTCGATGGCGCTGGTAATGTTCATGGGTCCGGGTCTCGCTCTTTTTTACGGTGGGTTGGTGCGTTCGAAGAACGTCCTGAGCACGTTCATGCACTCCTTTTTCGCGATGGGGCTGGTGAGTGTGCTTTGGGTGGTGGTTGGTTACAGCATTGCATTTGGTCCGAGCCATGGTGGACTGATTGGGGGCTTGGATCATGTGTTGGGACGGGGCGTAGGTTTCGAGCCTCGGGACGGACAAACCATTCCGCATTTACTGTTCATGGGTTACCAAATGATGTTTGCGGTGATTACGCCCGCGCTCATTTCGGGAGCCGTTGCGGAACGGATGCGTTTTTCGGCCTATGTGCTGTTCGTCGCGTTATGGTCGCTCTTCGTGTATGGCCCGGTGGCGCATTGGGTTTGGGCGCCAGGAGGGTTTTTATTTGCTCGAGGCGCGCTGGATTTCGCTGGGGGAACGGTCGTGCATTTGACGAGCGGCGTGAGCGCTTTGGTGCTCGCGTTCGTCTTGGGCAAACGACAAGGATATCCGCGACGCAAGGCCCCTCCGCATGATTTGACGATGACGCTCCTCGGCGGCGGAATGTTGTGGTTTGGTTGGTTTGGATTCAATGCGGGAAGTTCGCTGGCCGCGAATGAAATCGCCGTGCTCGCGGCGATCAATACGCATGTAGCTGCAGCTTCCGGAGCCCTTTGCTGGGCAGCGATTGAATGGGTACGTCACAACAAACCTTCGACGCTGGGTGTCGTTTCGGGGTTCGTCGCGGGGCTTGTGGCAATCACGCCAGCGGCTGGATATGTCGGACCGGCGGAATCATTGGCGATTGGGGTCATTGCCAGTGGCGTGTGTTTTGTCGCGGTCGTGGCCAAAGGTCGATTTGGATACGACGATGCCCTCGATGCCTTTGGAATTCACGGAGTTGGAGGCGCAGCGGGCGCATTGCTCACGGGCGTACTCGCCACGACAGCTCGAAATCCAGCCGGAAAAGATGGTCTTTTGCGTGGCGGATTCGCTGTTTTTGGCGAACAATTGTTGTCGGTTTTCATTGCGGCAGCGTACGCCGCAACAATCACGTTTGGCTTGGCTAAACTCCTGGAACGAACTGTCGGTCTGCGGGCATCGAGCGACGACGAAAGTGAAGGACTGGACGCTTCGATGCACGGAGAAGAAGCGTTTGCCACGGCCGACGGAGGCGCGCATTATGAGCGGCGCGAGGAACGAATGGAAAATGTGTCCGCTCCAGTCGAACAGCATTGAAATGGACGTCCACTCTTGCCATAGGTGTCAACAGCCGTGAATCATCAGCAACGTCCGCCGCGCCAAGGCTTATACGATCCCACCTACGAACACGACGCTTGCGGCCTCGGGTTTGTCGCCCATATCAAGGACAAAAAAAGTCACTCCATCGTTCGGCAGGGCCTGCAAATCCTGAAAAATCTGACGCATCGTGGGGCCACGGGGGCGGATCCACTGCAAGGCGACGGCGCCGGAATTTTATTACAAATTCCGCATCGGTTTTTCTTGCACACGATGGGCAAACTCGGAATCGAATTACCCGAACCTGGTGAATATGGCATTGGGATGATGTTCTTGCCGCGCGACATGGGCGCTCGGGCGGCGTGCGAACACGAAGTCGAGCGAGCCGTCGTGGCTGAAGGTCAAGAGGTTCTCGGTTGGCGGGACGTACCTGTTGATCCTCACGGATTGGGCGAAGGGGTCAAGGCTTGTGAGCCCATCGTTCGTCAGATTTTCGTGGCGCGAGGTTTGTCCACTCCGGATGTCGAAGCTTTCGAGCGCAAACTGTACATCATTCGCAAACGCGCTGGACATGCCATTCGAGCTTTGGGGCTTTCGCGAGCGAATCAGTTTTACGTGCCCTCATTTTCGGCGCGGACGATTGTTTACAAAGGTATGCTCTTGGCCCATCAAGTGGGTGAATATTACGTGGATCTGCAGGACGAACAGGTAGAATCCGCGCTCGCTTTGGTGCACCAGCGTTTTTCGACGAATACATTTCCATCTTGGGATTTGGCGCACCCATTTCGGCTCATTGCGCACAATGGGGAAATCAATACGCTTCGGGGAAATGTGAATTGGCTTCGCGCGCGGCAACAAAACATCGCTTCGAAATTGCTCGGAGACGGACTGCAAAAAATATGGCCGCTGATTTATGACGGGCAATCGGATTCGGCGTCATTCGACAATGCTCTCGAGCTTTTGTATTTTGGTGGATATTCGCTGGCCCACGCAATGATGCTGATGATTCCCGAGGCTTGGGCGCATAATCCGTTGATGGACGAAAAACGGCGCGCATTTTATGAATACCACGCGGCATTGATGGAGCCCTGGGATGGCCCGGCCGCGATTGCGTTTACGGACGGAGTACAAATTGGGGCGACGCTCGACCGAAATGGTCTTCGTCCAGCTCGGTATTTGCTCACGGATGACGATTACGTAATTTTGGCGTCGGAAGCTGGGGTGCTCGACATACCAGAACGTAAAATTGTGAAAAAATGGCGTCTTCAGCCGGGAAGAATGTTGCTCATCGATTTGGCTGAAGGACGGATCATCGGGGATGAAGAGCTCAAGACGAAACTCGCCAAACACCGCCCATATCAAAAATGGCTGGATCGCACGCAATTGCGATTGGCAGATTTTCCGATGCCGGATTCGGTGCCCATTCCCGACATGGACAAATTGTTCCATAGGCAGCAAGCCTTTGGATATACGCAAGAGGATTTGCGGCTCGTCATGGCGCCAATGGCGGCCCACGGAGAAGAGGCCATCGGTTCGATGGGAGATGACACTCCCCTCGCGGTTCTGTCGACGCGCTCGAAACCACTTTATGCCTATTTTCGGCAACTTTTCGCGCAAGTGACGAATCCACCGATTGATCCGATTCGCGAAGAAACGGTCATGTCGCTCGTTTCGTTCATTGGTCCGCGGCCGAATATTTTGGCCCTCGACGAAAGCGGGCCCAATATGCGCCTGGAAGTCAATCAACCCATTTTGACTTTTCAGGACATGGAAAAACTGCGCCGAGCTGAAGAATTGACCCGCGGACATTTTCATTCGGTGGTTCTTTCCATGTGTTATCCGGCCCAATGGGGAGCCAGCGGCATGGAGGCTGCCCTCGCCAAACTCTGCGCCGATGCAGAAGACGTCGTTCGGGCAGGTGGCGTAAATATTTTGATTCTCTCGGATCGCGAAATCTCGAAGGATCTCATGGCCATACCGGCCCTCCTCGCCGTGAGTTACGTGCACCAGCACCTGGTCCGCGCAGGCTTACGCACCCGTACGGGCTTGTGCGTGGAGACGGGTTCCGCACGCGAAGTGCACCATTTTGCATTGCTGGCGGGATATGGCGCCGAGGCCATTCATCCCAATGTGGCGCTTGCGACGTTATCGACGCTTGGTGATTTGTTACCGACAGGCATGAGCGAACAAGAAGCGTGCACTCGATATATCAAGGCGATTGCCAAAGGTCTGTTGAAGGTGATGTCCAAAATGGGCATCTCCACGTATCATTCTTATTGCGGGGCGCAGATATTCGAGGCCGTCGGGCTCGCGTCGGCGTTCGTCGAAAAATATTTCTCCGGCACCCCCACGGGCATCGAAGGCGTAGGACTTGTGGAAATCGCTGAAGATTCAGCTCATTTTCACAGATTGGCTTATGGTGATTCGACTTTACCGAAACGAACTCTCGATTTGGGGGGCGATTACGCCTATCGCGCGCGCGGGGGCGAAGCGCATATGTGGACGCCCGACGCGATTGCGAAACTTCAGCATGCGACTCGCTCGGGCAATGTGGCGACGTACAAAGAATATGCGCGCCTCATCAATGATCAAAGCGCACGCTCGATGACCTTGCGTGGTTTGTTCGAGATCAAGACTGCGCCAAACCCAATTCCGCTTGCCGAGGTCGAATCGGCTCGAGAAATTGTAAAACGTTTTTCCACGGGAGCCATGTCGCTGGGATCGATTTCCCAGCCCGCTCATTCCACGTTGGCCATTGCCATGAATCGGATGGGAGGCAAGTCGAATACGGGGGAAGGCGGCGAAGATCCGGCTCGATATGTCCCGCTGCCCAATGGCGATTCGATGCGTTCGGCGATCAAGCAAGTGGCCGCCGGACGGTTTGGCGTGACAACTGAATATTTGGTCAATGCCGCAGACATTCAGATCAAAATGGCGCAAGGGGCCAAACCCGGAGAAGGTGGGCAACTTCCGGGGCACAAGGTTTCGCGCTACATTGCGAAGATTCGGCATTCGGTCCCTGGAGTAGGATTGATTTCCCCTCCGCCGCATCATGACATTTACTCCATCGAGGATCTGGCTCAGCTCATTTACGATCTAAAAAACGTCAATCCTCGCGCGCGCATCAGCGTGAAGCTCGTGAGCGAAATGGGGGTCGGCACCGTTGCTGCCGGAGTGGCCAAAGCGCATGCCGATCACGTGACCATTTCGGGGCACGATGGGGGCACGGGAGCGGCTCCCCTTTCGTCGATCAAGTATGCGGGGGGCCCATGGGAGATTGGCCTGGCGGAAGCGCAACAAACCCTCGTTCTCAATCGATTGCGTGGGCGCATCGCGGTGCAAGCGGACGGACAAATGAAAACCGGGCGCGACGTCGTGATTGCCGCGTTGCTCGGTGCAGATGAAATGGGATTTGCAACCGCGCCGCTCGTGGTGGAAGGCTGCATCATGATGCGCAAGTGCCATTTGAATACGTGTCCCGTGGGCATTGCGACGCAAGAACCGGAGCTCGTGAAGAAGTTTTCCGGACAACCGGAACACGTCGTGAATTATTTCTTTTTCGTCGCCGAAGAGGTTCGAGAATTCATGGCGCAGATGGGTTTCCGCACATTCAGCGAAATGGTTGGTCGCTCGGATATGCTGGATTTGCAGCCCGGGATCGAACATTGGAAAACTCGAGGATTGGACTTTTCCCGCGTGTTTTACCGGCCAGACGTCACGAGCGACGTCTCTTTGCGGTGGAACGATAAGGAACCCCAAGAACACGGCCTCGAACAAGCCTTGGATCATCGCCTCATCGACGAAGCAACCCCGGCTCTCGTCAATCGAGTGCCCGTCGCGTTCGATGTGCCGATTCGCAATGTGCACCGCGCAGTAGGCGCAATGCTCTCCGGACGCGTGGCGAAATTGCATGGACATACGGGTTTGGCCGATGACACCATCAAGATTCGCACTCGCGGAACCGCAGGAAATAGTTTTGGCGCGTTTTTGGCGCGAGGGATAACGCTGGAGCTGGAAGGACAAGCCAACGACTACGTGGGCAAAGGTTTGTCTGGGGGTCGAATTTTCGCCTATCCGCCGCGTGAATGTCCCATCGTGCCCGAAGAAAATATCATCGTGGGCAATACCGTGCTTTATGGCGCAATCTCCGGCGAAGTTTATTTTCGCGGCGTCGCAGGCGAAAGGTTTGCTGTGCGCAACTCGGGAGCATCAGCCGTCGTCGAAGGTGTCGGAGATCATGGTTGTGAATACATGACGGGCGGCACGGTCGTGGTGCTCGGTGAAACAGGGCGGAACTTCGCGGCGGGCATGAGTGGCGGCGTCGCGTACGTCCTCGATCGCACGGGTGGATTCGCATTGCGGTGCAATCGCACGACCGTCGACCTCGAGGCGATCAGCGAAGTTCCAAGTCCGAATGCCGTTTTGCATCTGGACCGTCCCGACGCTGAAATTCTAAAAAACCTCATCGAAAAACATTTCTTCTACACAGGTAGCGCGCTCGCGCGAACGATCCTCGATCAATTCGATATCTATCGAAAACAATTCGTGAAAGTCATGCCGCACGAATATCGTCGGGCCCTCGCCCAGCGCGCGGCGGAAGAGGAATCCATTTCGACAAACTCGGGTGCAGCGCGCACACGCGCGGCGGAGGTGCTGAGCCATGGGTGATGTCAAAGGATTCCTTCAAATTCCGCGGGTCCAAGCTCAAGTGCTTCCTGTCGAAGAACGAATTCGTCAATATCGCGAGCTCGTTTTGCCCATGGCCCCCGACGAAGTACGGCGGCAAGGCGCCCGCTGCATGGATTGCGGTATTCCATTTTGCCAACACGGCTGCCCCCTCGAAAATATCATTCCGGATTGGAACGACCTGGTTTACCGCGGAAAATGGCGGCAAGCGCTGGATACGTTGCACGCCACGAACAATTTTCCGGAATTCACGGGCCGAGTTTGTCCGGCCCCATGCGAAGCCGCGTGTACGCTCAATATCGATAATCAACCCGTCACGATCAAGACGATCGAGCAATCGATTGTCGATCATGGCTGGCAACAAGGTTGGATTCAGCCTTTACCTTCGACGCGAAAATCAGGGAAACGCGTCGCCGTCATTGGTTCGGGACCCGCGGGCCTTGCGTGCGCGCAGCAGCTCGCGCGTGTGGGTCACGAGCTGACGGTATTCGAGAAACAAGACCGCATCGGCGGTCTTGTTCGTTATGGGATTCCGGATTTCAAAATGGAGAAATCGCACGTCGATCGCCGCGTCGAGCAAATGCGGGCTGAAGGAGTGATTTTTCAGACCGGAACACATGTCGGCGTAAATCTATCCGCCAATTCGTTGCTGAATGACTTCGATGCCGTCGTGTTGGCCGGTGGATCCGAGCACCCTCGGCCACTCGACGTACCAGGCCGAAATCTTCGCGGAATCCATTACGCTCTGGAGTACCTCGAGCAGCAAAACCGCCGGATAGCGGGCGATGATGTAACGGGACAAATCTTGGCGACGGGAAAAAACGTCGTGGTCATTGGCGGAGGCGATACGGGCTCGGATTGTATTGGAACGGCGATTCGTCAAGGAGCGCTCTCGGTCACGAATTTCGAATTGATGCCGCGACCTCCAGACAACGAAGACAAGCCGCGGGTCTGGCCCTATTGGCCCATGAAATTGCGCACGTCATCTTCCCATGAAGAAGGTTGCTCGCGGGATTTTGCCATTGCCACGACGAGTTTCTCGGGACAAGACGATCACGTGCGGACGTTGCACGCATTGCGGCTCGATTGGGAAAAGGACGAGCGTGGGGTAATGGTATCGAAGCCCGATCCTGAATCCGCGTTTGAATTGCCGGCAGACTTGGTGCTGTTGGCGATGGGGTATTTGCATCCCGTAAAAACTGGATTGCTCGAGGAATTACGCATTGCCTTGGATACGCGAGGCAATGTGCAAGCCAATTCGCGCGATTACCGGACGTCGAACCCCAAAGTATTCGTGGCAGGGGACATGCGCCGGGGGCAATCGCTCGTCGTGTGGGCCATTCGCGAAGGCCGAGATGCTGCCCGCGCAGTGGATGTATTTCTAATGGGTTCGTCAGATTTGCCGTGACCTACGGACCTAGCGCTCCGCGCGCTTGGATAAACGTCATCTGATGTCTTCAAAGATATCATCTATACGTTGGTGTCAGGTTCTCAACAATTTTCCTTCGCGTCCTGCCACTCTTCGTGCTCCTATCCATCGCCCAACTCATCTCGAAACAAATGGTGTCGTATGACTTCTAAACGATCGACAACACCCCTGCCTTTGGTCCTCCGTTCTCCAGACGTCTTTGTCCTTAGCGCATCTGATGCATTGTTGAAACGAGCTTGCGAAGTCATCGAACCGCGGGGTTTCTGTGCGGCGGAAACCTCATTGACGACGGTTCGTCAGGACGTGGCGCTGTACAAACCAGCCGTGCTGTTCATCGACCACGCACTCTACGATTTCGATCCATTAGGCTTCGACAAACTCGCGCAAGAAACGACCACGAGGTTGGCCATTGTAGACGACATTCGTGACGCTGACTCATTGCTCCAACGACTCGTCAACCCGGCCAATCCGAGTGGGCTTTACACGATGGCGAACAATGACCAGATCGCTGCATTGCTCGAAGCGGACACGAAAAAGTACGACTCGAAGACAGTGCACAACCAATTGGAATTGATGCGCGAAATGGGAGACGCCGACACGGTAAAACTCGACCGAAAAGCCGTGCATGCTCGATTGCCGAAAGAAAGCGAACAAAAAGACGACCTCGATACGATTCGCCGCGATCGCAAGTTCATTGCCGAGCAACTTGAACGTATGCGCGCGGAAGAGAGGATTGAAGGAACGTCGCCCCAGCCTGAACACTCTGGTTCTGATATTGATGAGCACGACGCGCCTGGGACAGTTGACGCCCAAGACGAACGTTTTTCTGAATAGAACGGGTCTCGTTGGCTTTAGCGAAGTAATTGTGCCGCGGATCTAGGGCGACGAAGACGATATGCCTGCGGGTAACGATGGCCTGTCGGCCGGCGACGAAGCCTTGACAGACGACGACGGCGCGACCGAGGAGGATGACGTAGCTGCCGAAGCCCGAGGCTTGGGCGCCGTTTGATTGGGCACGGACTTATTCGTTTTCGCGGTGACTGGCGGTGCCGCAATAGACGATGATGGTGCGCTGGAAGCGAGGTTTTCGGGCGATTGCATTTCCTCGCCTGGTTGAACGCTGGCGCTCGTGCTCGAATCGTTGAATCCTCGAATCGAAGAACGGACCTGATCGCGATAGATCCATAATGATCCCAAGAGGCCAATGGCCAAGAGCGCAAACAGCGCTGAGAGAATCAGGCCGGCATTTCCCGAGCGCTTTTTTGATCTCGATGATTTTCCAGTTTGAATGTCGATGGCGCGTTTTGCGTAGAAATTCGTTGCCCCATGCCCTGTCTGATCAAATTCGGATTTCGAATCCGCCGATCTGGCGGGCAATGCCGATTTTTCTGCACCTTTGCTGACCGGAAGCTTCGCGGTAGCCGTATCTTTGTCGAGAATCGTTTCTTTGTTCGCGTCGTCCAGGGAACTGGCCGCACCGGGCGCCGCAGCTGTGAGAACACTTTGCGGAGCAAGCAATGCGAGCGGTTCCAAAGCAGCCATCAATTCACGAACGGAAGCAAACCGATTTTCTGGCTCCTTTTCCAAACAACGTAATACCACAGCATCGAGTTCCGGCGGCAAACCGGGACGCACGCGCGTGAGCGGCAATGGCGCTTGATAAATGACCTTTCCGGCGATCGATGCGTAGGTCTCTCCCGGGAACGGCAACTTTCCTGTCGCAAATTCATAAAGAATGACGCCCAAGGACCAGATATCGCTCCGATTGTCCGTTGGTCGGGCTTGCATCTGTTCCGGCGACATGTAGCAAGGCGTTCCCAGAACGCTGCCGGTTGCCGTCAATTTGGAAGGTTTGTCGCCACCCTGATTCAAATCCTTGGAAATGCCAAAATCGAGGACTTTGACGCAGGGTTTTCCATTGGGCCGGCGAGTCAAAAACAAATTCGATGGTTTCAAGTCGCGATGGAGGATCCCGATTTCATGGGCTTCCGCAATGGCGTCACAGGCTTG
Source organism: Polyangium sp. (in: bacteria) (assembly GCA_035437985.1). Classification (GTDB taxonomy): domain Bacteria; phylum Myxococcota_A; class Polyangia; order Polyangiales; family Polyangiaceae; genus Polyangium. The sequence continues at coordinate 31,102 of DAOMZH010000025.1, forward strand.
CAGCACGTAAGTTACTGCCTCGGGTAAAGGAAAAACCTTCTGTTTGTCCAAGATGGCCTGCTATTCCCCTCCCTCCTCATCCTCTCCACGTCTCCACCTTATCCACTCCCAGTCCCACGATTCTTTGAAGTTGAAGTTAGGAGAGTTGAGAGTACGAGTAAGAAGTAAGATAAAAGACATCCCTCTCCCTATCCCCTCTGCGTTCTCGCCTCA
>DAOMZH010000026.1:0-24354 GCA_035437985.1 Polyangium sp. (in: bacteria)
CGAACCCTCCCGGGGCGGACAAACCCGGATTTCGCTGGCAATCTCTGTTCAACACCTTCTACGAATTCTTGCTGCAATCCCCCGAACACGTGCGTCCAGTCTGCCATGCCAGGAACGCTCGACGCTCAACCATCGCCTCCCTACCACATATCCAAATGTGCAGTACGCGCAAGTTGCCCACAGTCGTCTCGCTCGACGGCACGATCGTTGGAACTCCAATGACTGTGTCGTCCCGGAACATTGACCACGCGTTGAACGACTTAGGCTAGGTTCGTCGTGAACGTACGACGTCAGTTCGGCTGTTGCGTATTGAGTGTTCGCAACGCCCGCACTCGTTTCTCGAAAGCTCGTCGCTCGTCATCGCTCAAGGTTCGTCCACCAAAGCGCGATTCGATGTAAATCGCTGTCAGATCGTGAATCTCATGCGCCAGTGGATGAGCCATCGAAGTGAGCAGGTCGGCATGCTTGAGCGGTGGAGTGCCTGGGGATCGAGCAATTCCGCGAACGCCCATCGCCACGTCGAGTGACTCGTAAAGGGCCGTTGCAAGAAGAGCGCTTTGCGAACGTGCATCGCCGGGTTTGACCGTAGCCATTGCCCGCAGCTTCTTGCGCCGCAGGTAAAAATACACGCCTCCAGCAGCCACCACGCCCACAAGCGCGATGACAAACGCTCGCCGATTTCGCGAACCCGAGGGGGTTGTCGGAGTGCTGTCTCCGCGCCGGTACTTGCGAAAACTGTTGAACAAGCTGAGTTGTTGGCTCAGGTCGTAACTGACGACGTGGCGATCCCACCGCTGACTCGTCGCTTCGATGAGGTCCCGCAAATAGGCCCACATGCCGACGATCTCGCTCTTCGGTGCAGCATCGGCAGGCGGCGTGGGGTCGAACGTCAACCATCCGTAGTTGTCGAGATACGCCTCGACCCACGAGTGCGCATCACCTTGGCGCACAGCGTAAAACTTACCAAAACGATTGTAGGTGCCTCCGACAAACCCCGTCACGTTGCGCGTCGGAACATCCACCGTGCGCAACATGATCGCCATGGCGGTCGAGTAAAACTCGCAGTGTCCGCGACGCGATTCGAAGAGGAAATGATCGAGCGGGTTCGGGTCTTTCCCCGACGGCGAAGCGAGGTCGTATTTGTAATCCGTGCGCAGATGCATCTCGATCGCTTGGGCTTTTTCGAGCTGCGTTTTTGCGTCTTTCGTCCATGTCGCCGCGAGCTCGCGAATGCGGTCGGGCATGTTGGGCGGAAGCTTCAAGTAACGCGCACGGTCAGGGCTGCCGAAGTGTCGGAACGTGGGCAAACTCCGGCGCGACAGGAACACCTCGTACTTCAACCCGCGGTCATCCATCGGCTGATAACGGTGCTCACCTTCGGGTCCACGGAGAACCACGTTTTGGTTGTCCGAACCTACCGTTGTGCGCGGCCTGATGCGCATGCCCGTGGCCGTGGGCGGCAAGAAAATCACCGGCGGATCAATGGGCTCGAGGTCGATTTTCATCACCGGATCGAGCTTCGAATCCGGCCAACGCTCATCGAGCGGCACGATCGACGCTTCGAGTTCGGCAGGACGCTTTGAAGTGTCGCTCTGCGTCCACGTTCTTCCATCGTATGCGTCGAGCGCCGTGCCTCGAAGGTGCAGCGGAATGCGCTCCGCTGGCTTTTCACCCATGTTCGGCATCTCGATGCGCATCGCCAACGTCGGATCACTCCGCAAAACCCCCACTTCACCCAAGTCAACGCGCGGAGAAAAACCTACGTACCGCCCCGAATGCGATCGATTGAGGAGCAGGAGGGACAAACCTACGCGCGGAAACAGGATGAAAAGAAGCGCCGTGAAGATGACGATCGGAATCGAGAGCAAACACGTGACTCCGAGGAACGTTCGTCCAACCACGCGACGCGAGCGCAAGATCCGCGGCACGTCCACGGGCAAACCCGTGCGATCTCGTGCGCCTTGTCGGTAATTGCCTTCCACTTCGCGCCGCAGATGACTCAGCACCAGCGCTCCGGGGGCCACGACGAGAATGCCGAGGAAACACAGGCCGTACCCCAGTCCTCCTCCAAGCACCGTGCCCGAGATCAGATGCAAAAGCGCCAGCACGATGACCTGTTGGTCGTGCGCTGCTCCCTTACGCGTCGCGAGACGAATGATCTGTAGCGCCGCGGCAAACTCGATCACGACGTCGAGCACGTTCGCATTGGCATCGAACATGAGTCGTCCGATCTGCAACGCGAGAACACCGATGAGCGTGATCGTGTCGAAGTGCTTCAGCGCCGGATATCGCTCCCAAACGTCACGAATCGCGAGCGCCAAGACGAGACCGACGATCAGAGATCCACTCACCCACGCACCGAATTGACCACTCGCCAAAAGGGCCAAGATGCCCAGCACCGCGAGGGCATCCGTCATGATGCGATGGACGAGTCCAAACCTCATTTCGTCCCTTCCTTCTTCCCGTTCTTTTTCGAGTCTTTTTTGTCGCTCTTGGAGTCGGAGTTCGTCTTGGCCGTACCTTGCTGCAGGGTCGCTTCGTCGACGGCATCGAGCAGCGCGAGAAAGCGCAAAATGCGATCGGCACCAACGTTACGATCTCCGCGACTCTCGTCTCCGCGGGTTGTCCGGACAATCACGCCGTCGCCGCGCTTGATATGCGCCACGGCGCGCGAGGCGACTTCACGGATGCGCTTCTCGAAGCCTTGCGAAAATTGATCGCCCGCATCTTTGGGTTTGACGGTGTCGATGATGAGTCGAGTATCGGGGCGTGTTTCGCGCGCGCGTTCGCGCAGGACGGTTTGTCCCAGGATGGCACTCTTGCGCCAGTAGATGTCGCGCGGATCGTCGCCATCGCGCATGGGTCGCAAGCAGTACGTCTCGTCGCTGGAGCCTCGTCCCGAAGTTCCAACGCCGCCGACCATGCGTCCGCGTTCTTCCGGGGGCAAACGCACCGGATCGACGGCGGGATAAATGACGAGCTCGCCGTCGGAATTGACCTCGCGAGATTTTTCGAAAAGGCCGAACGGAAAGCGTGTGGCGATTCGAAAGCCCGTGTGCCGATCGCGCCCGCGGCGTGCGGGCGTGCGTCTATAGGCCGCGACCTGCGCGCTCGATGGGCTGATTTTCAAGAAGAAGCAGCGTTTGTCGGCGGGTTGTCCGGCCCGTAAATCTTCGACTTCGATGGCGTACGACGGAACGCGTTTCTTGTGGTTGTAGACCTCGATCTCCACCAGATGCGCGCGTCCGACTTGCGCTCGCGTGGGCAAACGTCGCGTCACGGTCAAGTCGCGGAGCGACAGCTCACTCATCACGCCGGACACGAGCATGAGCGACACGAGCATTCCGAGCAGCAAATACAGAAGATTGTTGCCCGTGTTTATCGCGGCAAACCCTACGCCGAGGGTGATGCCGACGTAATATTTTCCTTCACGCGTGAACTTTAATTTGCGCGGCGCTTTCCACGACCACGTCCATGGGAGAAAGGCCCGAAGCAAACGAATGGCCCAGTGGCGTTTGGGCGTGTTCGGATCCTCTTTGGCCGCTCGAGGCGGAGGTGGCTCAGGGCGAGGTGGTACGCGTCGTATTGAGGTGCCGACCCGTTGGACGGCGGCTTCGACCTGCGTCCGATCCGCTGCCATTCACGCCTCGTTTCAGAGCGGGACCGGCACCCGCGCAACAATGTCCCGAATCGCGTTTTCGCACTCGTCACGGCTCGGCATGTAGCCCTCGGCATGCGCCGCGAGACGAATGCGATGAGCCAATGTCGGCACCGTGAGATCATGAATGTCGTCGGCGATGCAGTAGGTTCGTCCGTGCAGCATCGCGCGAGCTCGCGCAGCCCGAGCTAGGTTGATCCCGGCACGTGGCGAAGCGCCGAGCGACAACGTCGGACTCGCTCGCGTCGCGGCAAGAACCGACTGCAGGTACGTCGCGAGCGATGTATCGAGTTCGACCTTGTCGACATCGCGTTGCAAATTGACGAGTTGTTGAGGGTCGAGCACCTGTTTGACCGCCCGAACTCGATCCCCATCACCGCCTTGGGAAAACAGCCGCATCTCGACGTGTGCCGGTGGATATCCAAGACGAATCCGCACCATGAAGCGATCGAGTTGCGATTCGGGAAGTGGAAAAGTACCGGCGAAATCTTGAGGGTTTTGCGTGGCCAACACGAAAAACGGATCAGGTAGGTTTGTCGTGGCCCCATCGATCGACACCTGACCTTCGTTCATCGCTTCGAGCAACGCGGACTGCGTGCGCGGGCTGGCGCGATTGATTTCATCGGCCAAAAGCACGTTTGCGAAGATCGGTCCCTGCCGAAACTGAAACTGCCCCGAGCGCTGATCGTAGACGCTCACGCCGAGAACATCGCTCGGCAAGAGATCGCTCGTGAACTGCACTCGCCGGAGTTCTCCTCCGACAGCTTTGGACAATGCGCGGGCGAGTGTCGTTTTCCCTACACCAGGAACGTCCTCGATCAAGACATGCCCTCGACCCAAAAGTGCGATGAGCGCAAGCTCGACCGCATCGGGTTTTCCTTCAAGAGCAGATTCGACCGAGGAGCGCAGCTCCTGGAGCACGGGCGTTGACTCCCGCGCGATCGAGAGCGCCGACGTCATCGCGGACGATGCTAGCACGGCAAGTTCAAATGCCGCGGTCAACATCGTGAAAAATATCCGATCTCGGCAGTATCGCGGGAGAGCGAGTTGGCGCAGGTTTCCGCCGTCCGCCAAGAAATGCTCATAAATGGCCCACCCCAGGGCCGGCATGTATGCTCCGCCGTCGAGGTCGAAACAGGCTCGGATGGGATCTTTGGCCAAGGGCGTTTAGGCGACCTGGGGCCAGAACAGTTCAACCTGGGCCGTGTGAGTGGCGAAGTGGAGCAAATCGTTACGTCGTCAGGCAGTGTTAATGAACCGCAGGCCGCGCGTGCCGCGGGGGAAGCTGAAAGTGCAGAAGGTGCAGAAGGTGGCTCGCCGCCGGAACTCGGCTCGGAACCGCCGCCGCTTTTGCCATCTGCTCGAAAAGGCAGCTTTTTTTGGCGCATCGGCGGGATGGTGCGCACGGTTCGCCCACACCAGTGGGTGAAAAATACGTTTGTCCTGGCTCCAGTCGTCTTCGCCAAACACCTCACGCATCCATCGATCATCAAGAGTGCAATCGGCGCATTTGGCGTGTTTTGCCTGCTCTCCGGGGCTGTTTATACGCTGAACGACATCGTCGATGCGAACGCGGATCGAGTTCATCCCGTCAAACGTCATCGCCCGATCGCGAGTGGCCAAGTCCCGCTCGCGCTTGCCAAGGCGATGCTCGTGGGCCTGCTCGTCATCGCTTTTGGGGGCGCAATGCTTGGACCTCCAAAGTTTCTTGCCGTCGCCGCGAGTTATTTCGTCCTCAATATTGCGTATTCGTTTGGGCTCAAAAAGATTGCCTACGTCGACGTCGGATGCATCGCTTTGGGTTTCGTCTTGCGCGTGCTCGCTGGTGGATTCGGCACGAACACGCCCATCTCTGGCTACATGGTCGGGTGCACGGCGCTCCTTGCGCTTTTCCTGGGATTCGGCAAACGCCGCCATGAACTCGCCGGAGCCAACGCGAGCAAACAACGCGCGGCCCTCGAAGCATATTCGCCGCGTGTTCTCACGTTTGCCCTCGCTGCAACGGGCATCGCCACGATCGCCACGTACTTCGCGTACACCCTCGATCACGCGACGCAGCGCTTTTTCCAAAACCCCTATCTTTGGGCCACGACGATTCACCCACTCTTTGGGGTCATACGATTTTTGCAACTCGTCGTGAGTCGCCCCAAGGCCGAGAGTCCGACGCAAGAGATTCTGCGCGACGTACCCTTCATGATGAACATCTCGATCTGGGTGATCGAGGTCGTGGTCATCGTGTATCGCTTGAGGCCGTCCTGATGGCTGAAGCAGCTTCTGACCCGAAAGATCCTGCCTCGAACGTCCCGGAAAAAAGTGACGCGTGGACGGACTTGGGCCTCACGCTGCCGATCTTCCTGCTTTACCACTTCGGGGTGGTCTTCTTGCCGGTGCGTAATGCGGCCGATCCGGTGACGAAGGAACTGACGGCGCTCGCCGAACACAGCTTGCTTGGATACGCGGGTTTGACGCTGGCGATTGGCGTGGCGTTCGTGGTTGTCCTGGCCGCAACGGGGCAGAAAAAAGCGCTCGAACGAAAGCGGTTTGTCCTGATCGCCTTCGAAGGAACGCTTTATGCAATCTTGATGCGGTTTGCCGCATCGTATGTTGTTGGCTCGTTGACGCTCGCCCCGAACATTCAAACGCGCAGTGTGTTTTCGGGCGTGATCATGTCGATGGGTGCGGGGTTTTACGAAGAGATCGCGTTTCGCGTGGGTTTCTTCGGCCTTGGGGCCCTCGTGCTCAAAGCCTTGTTTAGCCCAGGTTTGCGCCGAGTCATCTTGACGCTGCTCTGGGCCGGTGTGGCGGCCGTGGGTTTTTCCGCGTGGCATTACGTCGGCGCCTTGGGTGATTCGTTCGACCTGCAATCATTCATCTTCCGCGCGGTCTGCGGACTCGTGCTCACCGCCATCTTCGTTTTTCGCGGGTTTGCTCCTGCTGTCTGGACACACGCGCTCTACGACGTCTGGGCAATGGTCCTCAACGGATGAAGCCCGATGAGAATCTGTTGCCGCGCACGCAGGGGCGTGCTTTCACGAAACAGGTGACACTCGACCAAGATCTGGCCAATCTGCCGCAAGCCCTCGTGGAAAGGCTCTCCGCTCGAGGTTTCGATCGTCAGCGTCTGCTCGAATGGTCGGCGCTCGTAGGTCGGGATCGCGCTTCTCGAAACCAGCTTCCGGGCACGGTCGAACCTCCGCGTCCAGAAGATGTCGTCGACTTGCCAGCACCTGGTTCGTCCGAGCATGCCCACAACGAAAAACTCGGTCGCGAGGCTCTTGCACGGGGCGAAGTGGCGTTGTGTGTGCTTGCTGGCGGAATGGCGACGCGCATGGGTGGGGTTGTGAAAGCGCTCGTGGAAGCGCTTCCGGGCCACACGTTTCTGGACATGCGTCTCTTGGAGATGGAGACGATTCATCGCGATCTTGGCTTGCGTCCGCCGCTTTGGCTGATGACCAGCGAAGCGACGAATGGTCCGATTCAGGAAGTGTTGGCCCAGAAAAACCCAGCGGGAGAAGTGGCGACATTCGAGCAATGTGTGGCGCTTCGTTTGACGCAAGAAGGGCACTTGTTCCGGGACGAACATGGTGAGCCGAGCGTGTATGCGACGGGTCATGGAGATTTGCCGGATGCGCTGAAGGCGAGTGGGCTGCTCGATCGCTTCGTTGGGCGAGGCGGCAAGACGGTTTGGATTGCCAATCTCGACAACTTGGGTGCGACGGTTGATCCGGCGGTGCTTGGTTTTCATCTCGCACATGGCGGACCGCTGACGGTGGAAGTCGTGAGCAAGGTGGGGACGGATCGAGGTGGAGGTCCGGTGCGCTGGAATGGTCGGCGCATCATCGCGGAAGAAGTGCGTTTGCCGGCTGGATTCGATGTGGCGACGATGCCGGTGTTCAGCACGAACACGTTTTTGGTGCAGGCTGCGAACTTGGCGGCACTCGACTTGAAGTGGACGTATGTCGAGGTCGAGAAAAAGGTTGGAGCACAAAAGGCTGTGCAATTCGAACGGATCGTCAACGAGATAACGACGGCTCTCGAGCCGGTGATGTTGCGAGTTCCGCGAGATGGGGTAGCGGCGCGATTTTTGCCAGTGAAGGATGTGGCCGAGCTCGAGCATCGTCGTGGAGAGATCGAGGCGATTGCGCGGGCGCGCGGAATTTTGGGATAGGCTTGATTTGCTGGGAGGTTTGGATTGCGTTTCGAAATCACCCACGAATTCGATGCACCGCTTGATGCGGTCGAATTGGCTGTCTTGTCGCCGGATTTGGGCGTGCTCATGGCGCGGGCTCTTTCCCCCTTGATTGAATCGATCGAGATTGTGGAGCACGTGATCGAGCATGGGCTTTTTCGGCGCGTGCTTCGATTTCAAGCCAATGCCCCATTGCCTATTTTTCGGGGACACGACGTAGCGCGTGAAGCCATGAGCTGGGAAGAGACGAGTGTGTATCGGCTATCGGATCACGCGTCGAGTTGGTCGGTTTCGCCGCGCGAGCAATATCGTAAATACATGCGTTCGTCCGGGATATACCAGCTGGAAAAAGCCCCCGATGGTCGAACGAAACGGCGGGTGGTCGGGGAATTCGAGGTCAAAGCGGGAGTGTTGTCGCGAATGATCGAGCGTATGGCGCTCAATGAAGTGCGCAAGACGTACGACGCCGAGGCGGCAACGTTGCGAACATTGTCGACGTTATGAAGAAAATCAAAATTTTCGTAATGGGTTGTTTGGCGGCTGCCCCTCTTCTTGCGGTGGCGAAAACGGCAGAGGCCCAACCTTACGTGCCGGCTCCTGGGCGTGCCATTGCGGGTGGCGATGATGTTTCGGCCATTGCGTACAACCCGGCCAATCTAGCGTTCATGCCGGGTGCCGAATTGCGCTGGACGCTGATGTATCCACGGAGCACGGGGTACGTTGGAGGCAATGCGCTCGAAGCGGGATTTTCGATTTTCAACTTGGCGACGGGTTTCCGATTCGATTGGCTCGATGTGTCGACGCCGGTGGGACTAAGTGCCTCGCAACGCTGGCTGCGTTGGGGATTTGCATTGAAATTTGGCGAAACCAGCGCGCTTGGCAATACCATTGCGTGGGCTTATACGCCGCAAAATGAATTCAATGGTGCCGTTGGGGTGACGACGTCTTATACGTATCGGCCCTTTTCGTTTTTGTCGGGGACGGCCATTGCGCGAGATTGGACGCATGCGTCGGGACGCGAATACGATGTGGGTGTTGCTCTGCGCCCCTATTTGGGCAAACGCACGATAGAATTGGGAGCGGAAGTCGCCATCAAGGAGCGGACGGGGGATCAAACATGGCGCGGCACGCTGGGCGTCGATATTCCGCGGGTAGGACGATTGCGCGGTGAAGTATCGGTAGGCAATGCCTCGACGAGCAATCCGGAGTCGACGCGCGTCGTTACGGGCATGCTGGGCCTCGACGTGAATCTATCGGTTTTGCAGGTTGGAGCTGGTGCAGTGGCTGGTCGTGGGGATGCAGGGTTTTACGCGACCGCGGCGGTACGTACGTATCGCGAACCAGGAATCCAATTGCCAAAAAAAGTCGCGAAAATTCGAATCGATAGTGTTCCAGGCGTTCGAAAACACACGCACCTTTTGCAGCGGCTTTGGAAATTGGCCGAAGACCCGGAAGTCGCGGCCGTGATGCTGGATTTGCGGGCCGAGCCGGCGAGTTCCATGGCGCATGCCGAAGAATTGGGAGATGCGATTCGTCGGCTGCAAGCGCATGGCAAAAAGGTGATGTGCCATTTGGAAGACGCGGGCGGACGGTCATTGTACGTATGTTCGCAAGCCAATCGCATTGCGATGAATCCAGCTGGGGGATTGCGATTTGCGGGTTTGTCTTCGAGCTACATGTATTACGGCGGGGTGCTGGAAAAGCTGGGTGTGCGGAGTGATTTCGTGCGCATTGCCGAACACAAATTGGCCGCCGAGCAATATACGCGCAAAGATTCGAGCGAAATTGGGCGGCAAGATCATCGTGATTTGTTGGCGCAACTCGAAGGCATTTACATGAGCGACGTGGGCGGCGGTCGACGTATCCCGCTGGCGACGTTGCGAAAAACGATAGAGAAGGGGCCGTTCATTGCGCCCGAAGCTCGGGAAGCGCATTTGGTGGACGTGCTCGCCTACGCGGATGAAATGGATCGCGTGGCCGAAGAAACGTTGGGCCATCCGGTGCGTTTGGTCGAAGACAAGACGCCTGCCGAAGCTCCCATGCGCTGGGGATCGCCTTCGAAGGTGGCGGTCATTTATTTGTCGGGCGATATGGTCGATGGTGAAAGTCAAACCATTCCTTTCGTGGGAATTCGTTTGGCAGGGTCATATACGATCGCCAAGGCTCTGAAGCAAGCGCGAGATGATTCGACGATCAAGGCCGTGGTATTTCGCATTGAAACCGGTGGAGGTTCGTCGCTGGCGGCGGATGTGATTTTGCGCGAAGCCATGCTGACGGCGAAGAAAAAACCGCTCGTCGTCTCGATGGGTACGGCGGCAGCGAGCGGCGGGTATTATGCGTCCATGGTGGGTGGTCCCATTTATTCGAATCGGTCGACGATAACCGGATCGATTGGCATTTTTTACGGGAAAGTCGACGTCGTGGGGCTTCTTGGCAAATTGGGAGTGGGACTCGAGCAATTTCGGTCGGCACCGAAAGCGGACGCCGAGAGTTTTTATCGACCTTTCTCCGAGGATGAAAAACGAGAGCTCGGGGTGAAGGTCAAACAATTTTATGATTTGTTCATTGCGCGGGTATCCGAGGGGCGGCACATGAGGCCCGAGGAAATCGATGCGGTGGCGCGGGGGCGCGTGTGGACGGGTGCGCAGGCGAAAGAGCGGCGATTGGTGGATCATTTGGGCGGACTTCGCGAAGCCTTGGTCGAAGCTCGAAAACGAGCGGACTTGCCGCCCGATACGGCGATTGTCGAATTACCTGAAGAAGACGAGAGCCTGTTGGGATCGCTAGCGAAACTGGTGGGCATTACGGCTGCGCCGCAAGCTCCCCTGGCCGGCATGTTCATTCCCCCGGTGTTCATGGACTTGGCGCGAGGTTTGGCGCCGATGATGGTGTTTGACGGAACGAAACCATTGGCCCGCATGGATATGATTGGGCACGTTTCGTATGGCGGTCTTTCAGCTTCAGGGGATGACGACAGCCTGTGAGTGTCGATTTGTTGAATCCTGTATTGCAGGCTGAAGACGCGCGCATCGCGGTCGACGACGTCGTCGCTATGGAAAAGCTCACGGTGCATACGCGTGGCGAGCGCGTGTTATGCGCGGGGGACACGGAGGTGCTTTTTGCGGCGCTCACGGGTGTGCCATTGCGGGCGCGTTCGCGGGCCGTCGCGGAAGACGATATGCCCGGCGAAGCATCGGTCGTATCGGGCGCTTTGCTCATAGCGGGGCATGACGTGGGCAAACGTGAGCATTACGATTTCATTGGTGCAGCTCCACTCGACGTGCCCCTGCCGCCGCAAATGACGGTGCTCGAATACGTGGCGTGGAGTGCTCGTTTGGCAGGAGAAACGACTCGTCACGCGCGAGATTTAGCGCTGAACGCGCTGGAACGGGTGGGTTTGGCGGGGGCATTGAAGCGGGAGGTGAGCACGCTGGATGTGCCAGGACGGAGGGTGTTGGCATTGGCGCATGCGGCATGTGCGGATCCGCAGGTCATCGTCGTAGAATCGCCATTGAGTGGATTGGAATCGGGTCCGGCGGCCTTCGTGATGCAGGCGATCGCGCGGGTGACGGAGGGGCGGAAAGCGATTTTTTCGGTGCGCAAAATCGAACCTGGGACACCCGAAGGAAACTTGGCGCTTGGAGCGACGGACGTATTGGTTTTTGCAAGTGGCGCGCTGGTGTTGGAATCGACGCCGGAGCAGTTATTTGCGAGTGTGCGCATTTATGGGGTGACGGTGCGCAAGAATGGAATAGCATTCCGGGACGAACTCGAAGCGCGGGGATTGGGGGTGCAAGGGGGTCCTGGGCGATTGAGTGTGACGTTATCGGGGGAGGCGACGACGAAAGAGATTATGGCAGCGGCGAGCAAAGCGCGGGCGCCGATTGTGGAATTGTTTCCGATCGTGGGTGGCGGTTAGTGTGCAGTGTTTCGACTTGACGTGGCGTCAAGTTTGGTGTATGAAACAGGTACGTGACCCCTGCCGAGGAAGCTGCACTGGCTGATATTCGTGGCTACGCTGCTGCAAATCGGATTCGGCTCACATTGCATGCACGGCAACGGATGGAACAGAGGTGTACGAGGTTTCAAGAATTGCGTTCGATTCTCATGAATGCATCATCGTGCTCCGTTCAGAAAAGTGAGCGCTGGCGTGTGCATGGAGTCGACGCGGATGGTGATCAGCTCGAAGTTATTGTAACAATTCAGGATGGTTTGCTTGTCATCACATTATTTGGATGAGGTAGAAGAATGAAAACGTGCCCGATTTGTACCAAGGGATCACTCGGACCGGCAGAACAGACACTTCATGATGAAGTGAATGGGCACGTATTTACGGCAATGGTGATGGGCGAGACGTGTGACGCGTGTGGTGAGGGAATCGTTGATGGACGTGATGTCGAGCGATTCGAATTGGGTGTCGTAAAAGCGCTATTGGACGCGGGGGACGATTCGCCGGAGGTGTTTCGTCTGGCAAGAAAAACGCTGGGATTGACCGCCGTCGATTTGGCAGGCATGCTTCGAGTTACGGTGGAGACGATTTCACGCTGGGAGAACGCCAAGCATCCCATTGAATCAATGGCTATCGCGATTCTTTCGTTGTTGGTGCACGATGCAGCCAATGGTTCCAATGCAACACAAGATGCGCTGCGTGCACGCAACTTGGCCAAACCACTCGCCAAAAAGGTCGCACTGAAGATCGCGTCCTAGGTGAATGCCGGTATGGAACGCCGGGATCGGTCGACTTAATCCCACCTCAACAGCATCCTCGCCGAGCCGGTGAATCCATCCACCTGTACCAGCCGTTTGATTCGATTCGCCTCGCCAAACCCAACTTCCCAAAAACCACCGCTCCGCCGGACCGTCATGGGCATGTCTTGATGATCCTGGAGCCACGTGACCAATTCGGGGAGCTGCATGGCGCCCGCAATGGCGTCGTCCTCTTTGCGAATTGCGAGCATCGTTTCGGGCACCATGTATTGTTCGATGATGAGTGCTCGACCATTCACGCTTCGCCGCTCGTGCGATAATTCGTGGCACTTTTGCGAACCCAGGTTGTAATCGGGTTCAAATGGTAAATGACCGGGGACCGGATCTTGCGGAATGAATATGCTGTAGTCCAGGTCCGGAACATCGAAGACGATTCGACCCTGAGCATCGGTTTTGCCCGTCATTTTCAAGAGTTCGTCCGGATGAGGATGCGAGGGTCCACAGCCTTTTTCGCCCAAGCAGATATCGCCATGAAAAACATTGACACGCACGTCAGCAATGGGCGCGAGCGACAAATAATCCATGACCGTGACGACGACGGCCGATCCCTTCCCGGGAAGATCGACGTTTGGGGTACGTTTGGGCAGCTTTGGGCAGGTTCGCGCCGGTATGCTTGGTTTGGCGGGAGGATTTGCCAACAATTGCGCTATGGGTGATGGCGCTGGCGCCGGAGGAGGAAGCTGCGCCGCGACCGGCTGAGCCGATGTTTGCGACGTTGCGATTGTCGTCGGTGACGGAGCAACGGATGTTGCCGATGGCAATGGTTGTGCCGAGACAATCGGGGGACTCGAGCTGCAACCCCAGAGCGCCAGAGGCATTGCCCAAATCGCCAGCACTTTGCGCATGCTTTAGACCCGACCGTACACGGGCACCAAGGCCCCTGAAATATCTTTTCCCGCGTCCGAGAGCAAAAACGAAATGACCCCCGCCAAAGATTCAGGCGTGACCCATTTTGAAAAATCGATGTTGGGCATATCGATACGATTGCGAGGCGTATCGATGACGCTCGGTAAAACTGCATTCACCCGCACGCCGTGTTCCAGTACTTCCGCGGCGATCGCTTGAACGAGCGCCGTGACGGCTGCTTTCGATGCCGTATATGCGGCCATTCCTCCGCCGCTCGATGGTTGCACGGATGCGCGCGATCCAACGGCAACGATGCTGCCTTTACGTCGCGCTACCATTCCTGGCAGAAGGGCACGTAATGACGCGTGCACCGTGCCCGCATTCATGTTCATCATTGCGTCCCAAGCATCGTCTTTGGCTGCATGCATGGGTCCGGTCCAGGTAAAACCACCGGCCAGCAATGCCGCGCCATCGGGAGCCCCCAATTTTTCTTCGATCATCGATAACGCCTGATTCCAGGCATTCGGATCGAGCACATCGAGGGGCACGGGTAAATAAGCTCGCCCGAATTGATCCGCGAGCGTTTGCATACGTCCAGCCGCTTGCGGAACGTCGACGGCCGCGACGCTCGCCCCACTGGCAATGAAATGCGCAACGAGCGCTGAACCAAGTGCACCTGCAGCTCCAGAAACGATGACGATCATGGCCCGAGCCTACCACTGAAATTTCGTTCGAGGGAAGGTCTTCTTTTCGTTTGTTCGCTCGTTGTTTCCAATCGGCGAGCCGTCATGGATCAGGGTACATTTGCTGATTGCGATCCGCTGCGGTATTGACATACTATCGCGCAATGCCTGATCCGTACCGCGCACAGCAGCCTTATCAAAGCACCTCGGGCGGCGCTGTTTCACCACTCTCTTTGACGATTTCGTTGCTTCATCCCGCGGTCGAACCGGGGACGGATTTGAGGACCTATGCGGTTGCGCGGGTCAAGGCTATGAAGGCCGCTCCGTCACCCAATCGTCCGGCGATGCACGTGACGCTCGTGCTCGATGTATCGGGATCAATGCAAGGCGAACCGATTGCCCAAGTATTGCATTCGGCAAAACGGTTGACGGAGATTTTGGAGGACCGGGATCATCTGGGGATCGTAACGTTCAGCGATGGCGCGGAAGTGGTCGCTCCTCTTTTGCAATTGGGTCGTGGTCGCCGGGAATTGGTGCAGAAGCTCGGCAGCATCAAAGCCAATGGTCGGACGAATATCGCGGGCGGACTTGCTCAATCAGCATTGTTATTTCCCCAGCGGCAATTGGGTGAACGTCACCTCGTCGTGCTGATGTCCGATGGTGCGCCGAACGTCGGGCCTTCGACGCCTGAAGAATTGGGCAATGCCGCGCGTCTGTTAAAAAGTCGAGATATTGCGATATCGACATTGGGTTTTGGTGTCGAACACAATGATGCCGTATTGTCAGCCATTGCGGACGGTGGCGGAGGTCGATATCAATTCGTCATCGATCCCAAAATGGCCGAATCGAGTTTCATTCGGGCCCTCGGCGCGCAACTCGACATGGTGGCCGAAGGTAATGCCTTGGTGCTCACGCCATCGGACAATGTCGAGATCATTCGCGTGCTGGATTCTCCGCCGACATCGTTCGGTGCAGGAGGATTGAAATTGAGTTTGCCTGATTTGTTGGGCGGGGACGAACTTTCTTTCGTCGTGGAAATGCGTTTGCGCGCCCCACGAGAATCGACGCTGTTACGAACGATTTCGGGTCGACTCGCAGGGCATATTGCCGGCTCGGCAGCGTCCTTCGAGAATGTGGCGCATGCTGATACACACGTCACGTTGGTCGCGTCGAAATCGACCGATCCCATTGCCCATGTTGCCGTGACGCTCGCGCGGGCGAGCGAAATGCGGACGCGGGCGCGAGCGATGGGAGAGCGCGGCAATTATAGCGAGGCCGAGCAAGTGCTGCGCGAGGCGCAAAAAATCATCGAAGAGACACCAGGGTTTGTCAAGGGCGAACCCGGGGACCTCGATGATGCCTGGGAAGCATTGGCCGATGATTTGGCGGTCATGCAAAAACGTTTACAAAAAGCCGATTACGAAAAATATAAAAAGAATTCCCTGAGTTACGGCGAATTCGTTTCGGCTGGCTCGCGCGCACGTAGTGAAGCCCCCGATGCGTCGCCTTCGAGTCAACTCTTGTACGCCAAGGTGCAGGAGCATGTCGCCATGCCCAAAGCCTATTTACATGCGCTCAGTGGACCCCGTGCCGGGGTACGAATTCCCATCAATCGTCCACGATTCATTCTTGGCCGGTCGAAAGGAGGCATTGATTTTACCTTGCCCGATGCCAATGTGAGTCGACAAGCAGCGGCGATTGAATTTTTGAATGGGCGTTTTTGGCTCATCGACCTCGGCTCGACCAATGCGCCCGTATACAACGGCAAAACCATCGATCGGTTGAAGCTCGACGATGGAATGGTTTTTTCCATTGGTGACAGCCAATTGCGGTACGAAGAAGAATAATCGGATTGCGACGCGAAAACACGTGTCAAGTCCTCTTGATTTTCCGCACCGAATGCGCTTGACTCCGAGGTGTTGCTTAATCGCGAAAAGGAGTCTTCCATGGCGTATCGAACCAGGCGTTTCAATCCCTTCACGTTGAGTCTCGTGGCGGCCGTTGTCTCGGCAGTGGCCATGGCGACTGCTTCTTGTTCGCCCGTCGAAAGACCCGCCAATCCGGGCACGACAGGTGGTTCTGGTGGCAGTGGAGGCGCGGGAAGTGGAGGGTCGAATGCGGGTGGCGAGGGCGGCGGATTCATTGATCCGGGCACTGGGCCATTTGGTGATTTCCCGATGGATCCAGTCGTCTTGGATAGCATACAACCCGATATTGGGACATTGTTTCAAACGACCCCAGGCTCGGATACGGGTGGCCCGTGTTTGTCCGAACCACCTCTCGACGCGATGTTTCCGCGCAATTGGACGCCTCTTTTCTTCGAATGGAGTGCGCCTCCGGAGCTGAACGTATTCGAGCTGCGACTCGAAGTGGACAATCAATTGCGTCCGCTCGTCGTGTATACGTCGCAACTTTCGTACAAGATGATCCTTGGTGTTTGGAAAAACCTCACGACGCATAGCGCTGGGCACGATGTCAAAATCACGCTGCGTGGCGCGCATCTCGAAAATGGGGTCTTGACGTCCGGTCCGTTTGTTGGGGCCAGTGGCGTCGTGCATATTGCGCCTGTGGCTGCACCAGGATCGGTCGTTTATTGGACGGCCAGCGGCGGAACCGCATTTCAAGGTTTTACCATTGGGGATGAAGTCTCGAAAACGGTGCTCACGCCAGCAATGGCTGGAATGACATCCACAGGGGGCGATACGACTTGCGTTTCGTGTCACACGTCGTCGCCTGACGGAAAACTCATCATTTACACCCGGGATGTGGGCATGACATCGCGGGCTGTCGATGCGCGTTATGTGACGGGAGGTCCCGTCCCGCCAGACGTGATTTCGCCGAGCGCCCTTGCGCTTTTTGGTCGCAACAAGCAATCAGCTCCGGTGCTTTCGCCGGCGCATTATTCAGCGAGTGATGCCGTTGCCATTACGATCTTTTCCGACCCCAACTTCAATGGTGGTCGTTACGAGATCATTTGGACGGACCTCCATGCTGCGGATCAAAATGGCTGGGGCGTTTTGGCACGTAATGGAGATCCTCGGCTAGTCGCGTCTTCGCCAGCATGGCGCCGTGATGGAACCGAAATTGCGTACGTCACTTCGGCAGGAGGGGGCGAAGGCGTGATTTCCGGTCCGGATGCGGTTGATCCGACGATGGATATCAATACGATCCCGTACAACAATCGTGCGGGCGGAGACGCCGTGCCTTTCCCCGGAGCGAGCGATCCGAACTTCCACGAGTTTTACCCGGTCTATTCGCCGGACGACACCTTGTTGGCCTTCAACCGCACCGACAATCAACCCGTGAATTCATACGATCAGCCAGCGGCCGAGGTGTTTGTCGTTCCGGGTCGAGGCGGTTCGCCCACGCGCCTACGGGCAAACGATCCTCCGGCCTGCACGGGTTTGTTGAGTCCAGGTTTGACGAATTCCTGGGCCCGGTGGGCGCCCAAAGCGGAAACATTCGAGGGGAAAAAGTATTATTGGGTGGTGTTTTCGTCGAAGCGTCGTGCCGCCACTCCAAGTCGTCCGCAGCTTTATGTGGCCGCGGTCGTGACGCAGGTCGACGCAGCGGGCGAAACGTTAGCGGCTGAATATCCGGCCATTTACGTGACGGCTCAGGATGCGAACGGAAACAACCATACGCCAGCGTGGGACTTCTTCGAGGTCGAGCAGATTCCGCCGAATTGATCCTGCCCGAATCGCGCACATGGTTGCATCCCGCGTTTGACCGCGGTACAAGATCCTCGTGCGCCCCGTTTTTGCCGATCTGAAAAACGATTTCGTGTTTCGCCGCATTTTCGCGACGCATCCCGAACTCTTGCGCGCCCTGCTCAACGATCTGCTCGAGCGTACGGGCGAGCAAGAGATCGACGGAATCGAGTATCTGCCGAGCGAGCAGCTTCCGATTTTCGATGGCGCCAAGTTGTCGATCCTCGACGTGCGTTGTCGGGACGGCCAAGGAACGACGTTCATCGTCGAAGTTCAGCTGCTACATCATCCCGGTTTTTTGAATCGCGTCGTCTACAATGCCTGCAAAGCCTACGTGTCGCCGCTCAAGGCGGGCGAAGGATATTCAAAGCTGACGGACGTCGTCGCGATTGCCATTTGTGATTTCGACTTGTGGCCCGACGTCGATCAGGAAAAATCCGGTTTAGCGCCCGTACCCATGCTCAGTCGGTGGAACATGGTCGAGCGGCAATCGAAGAATCACGGGCTTTTGCAGGTGCAATACGCATTTTTGGAATTGTCGAAGGTTCCGCAAAAGCGCCCGGAAAAACCCGGACCCGATCTGTGGGCTTGGCTCTTCGTGCACGCGCCCGAGCTCGACAAACTGCCCGACGACCTCCTTGCGGGGCCGCATCGCGCTGCGCTCGAACTGGCCAATCGCGCCCTGTTTACCCCGGACGAACTCGACGTTTATCAACGCGTCAATGACGAAATTCGCCAGGTGCTCGAAATTGCAGCTTCCAAGTACGCGCTTGGAAAAGCAGCAGGAAAAGCAGAAGGTCAAATTCAGAAAAGCCGAGCCAATATCTTGCGCATCCTGGACCGAGCTGGCATTGCTCTCGACAAAGCTGAGCGTGCACGCATCGAATCATGTACCGACCTCGCCATGCTCGATCGTTGGTTCGACAATGCACTCGGCGCGAAAACGGCCGACGATGTATTTGGCGCGAAAACCAAGTAATCGGCGTTTCCCAGTCAATCCAGGCGAAACGTCAAGTGAACGTCGGCAATCCGAATCGTATCCCCGTCAGCCAGCAGATGGGGCGAATTCACTCGGCACTCGTTCATGAACATGCCCGATGTGGATTCGTCGTCAGAAACCTCCCATCCACGCTCCTTTTTTTCATATCGCAGATGATGCCGCGAAATTCGCACGTCGTTCAAGACGAGGTCATTGGGCGGGGTGCGACCCACACGAAATGGATGTACCAAGGTCACCGTTTGTGTTTCACGGCCCGGAGCGACGACGACGAGATACGGCATTCCCATAACGTATCGGGAGTCCGAGACAGCGTCAAGTCGGCTGGAAGATAGCGAATTTGCTATTCGTCGAGGTCTTTGTATCCGACCGGAGGCTCAGCTAATTTCGCCACTTTGGAAGCCCCGCGGAACACATAATCCGAATAGCTATAAGGTCCGTCCGACCAAACCAAAAAGTCCGCGGACAGAATTCCTTCGGGCGCGCCTTCGCATAATTCCGGAATCGTGAGGATCGGCCCTTCTTGATACACCGGCGTCGATGCATCCACTTCTTCCTGGGCCTCTTCCATGGCTTCGAGCGCCCCGCGGTGCCGATCGGCGTCCAATTCGTCAACCGGATAAAGCACCCAATCCAGCTGTATCAGCTCGGGATGCGGAGGTTCGTCCGCGGAAGCCTCGAACGGCTCATGGACCATATCGGGTAACCCAATTTGTTCAATGAGTTGCCGCAATTGTTTTTTGCGTTTTTCGGCTTCTGCCCCAGGAACCCAAAATGCGCGCAAAGCCGTCACGACGTCGTCGATGGTCGCTTGCCGCCATAACGAGGGATCCCTCGATTGCGGTTCGAGGTTTTTTTCATTGCGCCGACGCAAATCGAAAACCCGCGCATGCGGAGCGAATGCCGGCAAATCGGCGAGCGTTTGATCGATCGTCCAATGAATTCGGTGATCGACTTCGCGAACATAACGATGTTTGCCCAGAGCGCGCAACAATCGTTCGATTTCGTCGAGTGTCCGCGCCGAAAATGACCAAGCGAGCATCATGGGTAACTCCGAACCACCTATTTCTTACACGTCGTGCGTCCGCCAATTTTTGCGGCGCCCACGTCCACCACGCAACGAGATACACACGGATCGACCATGGGAGCTTTCGTGCCCACGCACATCTTTTGACATGCGTCCCGCAGCGCCTGCTTCATGATCGGACCTTCCTCACCCGTGCCTTGCGCCATGCCTTTGTACGTGCCTTCGCCAGCCGTCACTTCGGACGTGCATTCCACGGACTTACGACAACCAGCGGCCCCGAACAAGAGCACGAACGCGCAACCACCAATGAGCCACATCGAGCGATGCATGACCGCAGCACTGCACGGAAATCGGTCGGATGTCTACAAATACTTCCTATCATTCGATCATTCTCGGTGACCCAGAGCGAGGAACGGGTCCTACGACGCATTACCCGGAACCCACGTCCCATGAAAACCCGGTGGCACGTGATGCGGCAAGCGAAGTCGACAAATCGTCGCCAGACTCCGTGCATCCAAGATGAACAAATCACTGCAATGCGCGTTCGGGACATATGTCAACATCGTCACCCAACCATCGTCCTCTGCTCGGGCATTTGGGTTTGGCACGAAAAGCGCCTCGCCGACCAGCACGTCCAGCTCGCGATAGGTCGAGGTCTTCGTTTCCGTATCGAATCGAGCCACACCCGTGAAAAACGAGCGTGTCGATTCCTGCGCGGTCGATGGGGCCCATGCGTAACGATACGGTTTTCCTTGATGCGCGGAATGAATCGAAGGCAAATCACCAAGATGCTCGCCGATTAGCTCTTCGGCAATGGTTTGTCGGTCTGTATCGATGATGAACCGCGTGAAAAATGGGCCGATACTTCGATCACGATGTTCGATTTTATCGCGCGGCGCCGGAAGCCGTGGATAATTGGTATATTTGAACCCATCCACCAAAATGCGTCCTCCATCCTCGAACGCATTCGTAAAATGAAAAATGAAACAAGCTGGCACTTCGAGTTGAAATGGCGTGCTTCCGTCCCGCGGCACCACGAGCACGATCGTCGGCGCATTCGTGAATTGAAATCCCTCGTCCACGGTCGTTTTCCCGAGCAGCGCTGATTTCATGTCGAGCACGGTTTTACACAAGAGATACACTCGGAATCGTGGCGTAATGACGAAATCGTGCAAGAAAATCGTGTCTTGCAAGGCTGTCGAGCTTGGCGTGGCCATACGGCCATCGGCGTCGATTTCGTAATGCATGATTTTCGCGCCCCGCGGATCGAGGACACTTCCGAAATTGAGCAAGGCTCCCGTTTCCAAATCCCGTTTTGGATGGGCAGAAAACGAAAAATTCTTGCCAGTCAAGAAATTCAATGGGCTTCGTTTCTTGAGCAGATGACCTTGACCTTCCCATGGGCCAATGGTCGCTAGCGTCCGCGGATCGAGCTCATAGGGCAATCCGGCTTCCCACAACGTCAACAATTTACCGGCATGAAAGACGATCGAGGTATTGGCGGCATTTTTGAAATGAAAGTCGAAGGCATTTTTCCAAGCGCCACCTGGAATGTTCGTGCCAAATCCGCGATAAAGAATCCGCCCGGCTTTTTCTTCTTCGATATAGTCGTGCGTGCGCACGTAGCGACTGCGATAACGCACGCAATCGCCCAGAAACGCAAATCGCGTGACAAAACCGTCGCCGTCGAAGACATGTCCGTAATCGACGCCATCGCGATCGAACCTTCCCGGACCATTGCGATAAAGCACGCCGCGCAGCGCTTCAGGAAGGGCCCCTTCGAGCACCTCCAGCGTTGCATCGGTGATTTCGTGGGCATTGTCATGTGCCCGCACGTAGCCTGTTGCCCAATCGATTTCGTGTTCCACGGGCGCCCAACATAGCAGAAGTCGTGGGAAGAGGTTTGTAAAAAATGCGTTGGGGCTCGTTTTCGGATTCAGCCGCTGTGACTTAGCGTGTCTCTCTACGCGCCTTTTACTTTCAATCGACCGTCGAGCGGGTGGTCGGCGAAGGTTTTTCCTTCCGGCACATTGTGCACGTCGACGCGAAATTCCTTGTTCGGCTCGGACCAGAGTCTCGGCCAAATCCGCACGCGTAGAGGCTCGTCCGATTTGGCAATCACCGCTCCAAGAGCATACCCATGACTTGCGGGTACATCGGCGGGAAGCATATCTCCATGTACGGCGCCCGCCGCAATGCGCAGAATCCCCGAACCCGAACCGGAACGAGCCGCTTCGGAATCGGCTTCGTGAACGTGTCCAAAAAGATGCACATGCGCGCGGTTTTGCACCCATCCATCCGTATCGCGTTGATCTGCGAGCCACCCGCCGCGCAAGGGGTGATGCGTCAGAACCAGGACGAATTCGCGATCCTTGTTCGCATCCGTCAGCGTAGAAGCGAGTGGCATTTGGCCGAGGCGCAATTTGCCATGATCGATGTCTCCGGCAGCGAGCAAGGCCGTGGGCAAACCAATGACGCGCACGGGCAAACCGTTTGGCGTGACGAATGCGTGCGACCAATATAGCGGATCAGGCGATTGCAGTGCAGGATAACGCGCCGCAAATGCCAAATAGGCCGCCATACGTGACGCCAAAAGCGCGCGGTCGGACTTGTTTTCGAGAATTTCGTCCACGAGGTCGTCGCCATCGCGTAGGCCCCGAATCAAGCGGGCGACATTGCGATCATTACGATCGACGGTGCGGTCGATATCGTGGTTTCCGGGCACGACAAAGATGCGTTCGCGAGTTATGGCCAAGGTGGCAGCGACTTTGTCGAGCCAAACGCTTCCCTCTGCGTATTGCTCGGCGCTGCCGCTGAACGCGATATCGCCCGTGACGAACATGCTTTCGGGTATGGGAATGTCCCGTTCGCGCAGTTTCGTCAGATCTTCGTGCAGCGTTTCGATGACCAGTTTTTGGTTCCACCGGTGACTCGTATTCCGATGACCGAAATGCATATCGGAAAGGTGCAGCCACGAAAAGAGTACGCGTTCTGGCGGCGATGCTTGGGGCGCGGGCGAGCCTGTCGTTATGGCGGGACGAACCACTTCGGATGGAGGCTGTGCAGGCTTGATGAGTTCTACGGCTTCGAGCAGCGGACGCAGTTCGGCCGGGGGATTGGCGAGGGTTTGCTCGATTGCTTTTGCGTTTGTCTCGGGATTGCGAGAAATACAGCGCTCATAAAGGAGGTGCGAGAAATGAACACAAGGGTTATGTAGATCTGGGGTAAACGGTAAGTTGCATTCGCGCGTCGAAATCAGAGTCGCATAAGCCGCATGGGCAATGACGAATGCTGCCGTGGGACCGGTCGGGTTCGTAAAGGTTTTGCAGAGTTCGTCCCATGCAGTTGCCGTTGCTTGGACTTCACGTACATTGTGGAGCCCGAAGGAGCGTGCGGAAAGCTCGGTTGTCGACATATCCGCGTAGGTGACAAGTAAATCGAAGGTTTGGAGGACCTTCTGCCACAACATGGCCATACCGGCTTGCGTTGCAACGATTGACGGCGGATCCGCCATCCACCGTACAAGCAAATGATAACCATCGAACCCAAGCGATCGCCGCATTCCAAGGGCCCAATTTGCAAGCGTGGCATGTTCTGCAAATATAGGGCGGAGCAAAGGCTGCTTCGCAAAGTAACGAATGAGCGGCTCGAGCAATTCCGTTAAATCCGTGCGCACTTTCAATCGCGTGGGTGCATCGTCGGGAAAACCATAAAGCTCAGTTTCGAGGCGTAACAAATGCAGGAGTTCCGATTGTGCGCTGGCCTGATTCCGCATGGTGGTAATCAGGTCATGCAGTAACGGCTTTGCGCGTTCGCCAAACACGTTCACTTCTTCGAGCGCCTCATGCCATTGGCCAATGAGTATAGCTTCTTGCAGCCAATACCCCACCGCTTTTCGCAATATCTCCTTTCGGTCCCCCTCTCGAAATTCGAGGTCGTCCCGAATCGCCCGCACGAGCGTCAACCAACCTTCGGGAATACTCTTGCGCTCCAGCGCCCGCAAGATGGCCCCGACAATCAAATCGAATTCATCGACCCCGCCACCGCCACCGCGCAAAACAATGTACAAGCGCAGCAGCAGCACTTCTTCCCAAGCCGGATCACCCAAGTGTTCCAGGAAAAACGACGCGCCTTTCGGCAGGTCCGTACCACAAAGAAATACCCACGCCGCCAAATATTCTTGAAATGACAAATGAATAAACGAGATCTGATCATTTCCGCGATCCAGCACCAACCCCGTTTCATCGCACACGTAATCGAGAAACGCCCCCATTTCCCCATTGGCTTCGGCTTCCGTCAATTCGGGACGCTCGCGACGCGCGCGCATCACATGCCTTCGCGCAAGCGCCTGAACGGCGTCATGACGCGAAATCAGTCCCCGTGTCTCGTCGTCTATTCCAGATTGGTTCCTCTGCTGAACGAAAAATGCCAAATGCGCCAGGTAATCTTTTTGCGTAAACACGTCCAGCGTGAGCCC
>DAOMZH010000026.1:24454-30120 GCA_035437985.1 Polyangium sp. (in: bacteria)
AAAATGCCAAATGCGCCAGGTAATCTTTTTGCGTAAACACGTCCAGCGTGAGCCCTGCTGGGCCTCGCGATGATGTGTCATCGCCTCTTCGGGCTTCGCTCCACGTTTTGAGGAGCATTTCAATACATTTGTCGTACAGCTCCCCGCGGTCTTTCGGCAATTTGCGCAAGCCTTGATGGATGAACGCCATCAACGTGAGCAGCAACGGATTTCCCGCCAAACGTTTAACGCCTGCCGTTTTTTCGATGGCCGCGCTCAGGGAAGCCGCTTGTTCATCGGCTTCTTTTGGCTCCCCGCCGAGCTGATGGCGATACCAGCGCTTGACAAAATCGTCGATTTGTTCTTTTTCGAGGCGCGCAATGCGATAATGCTCGAACGTTTTCGGAAGCCGGACGTTCTCCGTGTATCCGTAGATGCGCGACGTTACCCAAAATCGCGATGCTGGATAATCTGCGGCAAAGCTTCGAATCGCCGCCGCGAGCGCATGGCGCGCGGTCTCATTGCCCACTTCGTCGAGGCCATCGAGCAGCACCATCGCTTCCCCCATGTACAACGTCGCCTCGAAAAACGCCCGGTGCATGTTCGACAAACCAAATCGCTCGCGGGCATCGAGTTCGAGGTAGTCGAGGAAGGACAAACCAGGCTGCAGCTTTTGGCGCCGAACGAAGTCCCGCAAAGAAATGTGCATTGGGACCATCTGCGGGAATTGCGAAATTCCAGCCATCGGCGCGCCACCCGCAAACACGAGCGCCAGATATGCGAGTAAGGTGGATTTGCCCATGCCCGGATCGGCAAGAATGACGCTATTTAGAGTGCGAAGGCCGCTTGGGACGCCGAACAGGACTGCAGCGAGATCCTTTGGTTCAGCGTCTTCTTCCTCGAGAACAAAGCGCAGTGGAATAAAAAGCTCCGCGAGGGGGAGTTCGATACGACTTTCCCGTGGTCGTGCTTCAGGCGGAATGCCGATGGTTTTTAGTCGATTGTAATGATTGGCAATTTTTGCCCGATACTGCACAGCGAGCGTACGGAAATCAGTGCCATCATACCCCGGCAAATAGGCGCGCGCTTCTTCGGGGTAATACCTGGCAAGAAGCGGAGGGCATTTACGGAGGAGATTTTCGACCGCGGCTTGCTCCCAAAAGTGAATTTTGATTTGGGCAGTGTATTGCTCGTTTTGCAGCAGTTCACGCTCGCTATCAGTGAATTTGCCTGGCGTGACGAAGATCCAGTGAGCAATTTTCTTGTCCTGTACTTGTCGAAATGGAATGCTTTCGCCTTTCAAACGGAGAGGTTGCCATAAGAATGTGAACGCAACACGACCAGGCAATTCGGGCATGTCATCCCGCATAGCGAAATAGACATTTACAGATGCCCCATGATACGCGACGCCATTAAGTTGCCCCCATCCCCCAGATGTGCTCAGAAGCGTATCCATCAAGTTTCTAAATTCGCCGGCTCCTCCGGTAATGCCTCCCCTGGGAATCCTCTCCGCCAACGGCGCCAATGTCGCCCCGTTCCCTCCCCGCATCTTCGCCCGCGCCTCACGCACCCGTGTATCCATGCCAAACGCACGCAACATCGGCGGACGCACCCGACCCGCCGCAATTCGAACCGGATCGATATCCGTGCCCTCGATAACCCGTTTCTCCAATGCCGCACCCGGATCCGACGCCTCGAGAATCGCCTTTTCCAGCTCCGCCACCCCAATGCCCTGCGCCAAGGCCTCGGCCGCCAACGCAATCGCTTCCGGCTCCAAATCCAGCATCGCCCCGAGCCGCCCCGCCGACGCAAGGCCTGCCCCTTCCAAAGCGCCGATCGCTTCCGGCAGATTCATCAATGCATCGAATACGGGCCACGCGTCCGGCGCCGTTCCATGTGCATTTTCCAAAATGTTCCGCCCGCGCCGATGCGCCCCCTCCACGATTCCCCGAATGCGCAACGCCCCCCGTTCATCCAATACATTCGTCCACGCAATCCACGCTGCCCCCGCGCCCTTGATTTCCTTCCGCAACAAATCGTCCGGCGCCGTCGCACTCACCCGAATCAGTTTTCGTTTTGGAAATGCCGTGCCAAACACCTCGTCCAGCGTTCGCCCTCGAAAATCCACGGCCCACGCGCGAGCCCGCAAGGCCATGTGAAATCCCCGAACCGCAAAAGCTGCCGGTCCCTGGGGCGCCTCGAAACGCCGCGAAACCCAATCCCAAAAATCTGGCGCTTTGCGCACCAAAAACTCGCTCACCGATCGTTTGTTCCATAAAACTACTTTAAATGACCGGTCGGCAAAAATGGGCCGATTCAAATTCAACCACGTCGCATCTTCGGCCCGCGTCACCAATACGATCACGGCACCCTCGGGCACGTCGTTGAGTCGCGCGGCTTCCGTCAGTACCCACAAATCAGGAAAGTCGCGCGCCAAACCCCGCACCAATGGCCCGAGCTGTGTGTCGCGCGGATCGTCTACGAGCACAATCGTTCCCCGCCTGATCAGCCGGAAATGATTCGTAATACGCTCGATCCAGCGGTCTAGGGGATCTGAATCAGGCTCAGCGTCAGAAGAGGATGCGGGTAAAACCATTCGGATTCGTTGGGGTAGGGTAGCAGTCGGCCATAGGTAAGGAGTTCACGAGCGAGATTGCGTTCCGGTACACGATGCTCCGGGTCTATCGCAATTTCGTGGAGCAAATTGATATGCCCACGATGCATTCCAATTTCGAGAAGTTGGCGCAGTTCTTTGATGACTCGGTCGACATGTTTACTGGTCACCTCATGCACGTTATCGTCCCAGCCGTATCCAGCAAGCCTTTTGATGCTCTTCACGAAATCGCGTACACGTCCGCCTGAATAATAGGCGAGTTTGTCGAGTAAAGCTGGAGGGATGGCCCCTTCCGCGCCCAAATCCCGCACGCGATAACGAAACACATCCCCCATGAAAGGCACGCCCGGGCCATATTCTTTGGGATTTCGATGATCGAGCACGGGTGCGTTGTGTAATGTCAGCAGTTGAAACCCGCGGACTTCCGTCACCGCCTGGTCATTACGCAGGCCAAAGGGTGCACAAACCACGAGGGCACAATCGAGCCGCGAAATCGTTTTCGAATGCAAGAACAATGACCTCGCTCGCTCGAGGTCCTCAATGCGATCAAGCCCGTCGATGATCAAAAGCACGCGGCGATTCCACTGCTGAAACATATTCAGCAGAAAATTGACCTTGTCGACGAGCGTTTCCATTAGCACGTCTTGATCATTCAAACGCTTCGTTCCCTGACGGCCGATAGGCACGGACCATTTACCGGCGGAGGCAATATCTGCCAATGCTTTCAGACCGCCCGCGACAGCAGTGCCGGCGGCAATGGATGCGCCCGCAGCCGCTGCAATAGGCGCAGAAACAGCCGATGCTGTCAGGGCCAATGATTTTACCGCACCAAGGACGTCAATACTCGGTGCCGTTGTTTCGGGAGGCCGAACTTCCGTCGCCAGCCGCGTCCACGCATCTCCCAACTGCGTTAGATGTTCCGGGGCAAACTCGTACCCGAGTCGCTCTTTGGCTGCTCGAATCAATGCGAGAGCTGCCAAAAAACACACTTCCCACGAACCGACATTTTGCAACGCATGCTCATCGTGGACGACATTTTGAAAGTGCTGCACGAGGTCCAGCACGATGACGAATTCGTCTCCCTTATGCGCGCGGGCTTCGGCGATGCGATAAAGCTCGGTGCTCTTGCCGCAACCAACCGTTCCTAGCAGCAATACCTTTTCTGGAGAAGTCGGTTGGCGATCGAGCAATCGGATGATCTGCTCCGCAGGGCTCTCGTCTCGTTCCGCCCGCCACTCCCGAAGTGTTACCCGTTCGGGATCGAAGCGTTCCATGATCTCTTTCCAAACTTCGCGCGGCGGCCCTCGCATGGCGTGACCCTAGCACAGCCCAATCCCCCTTCAATCCCCCTTATTCTTCTGCTCCGGCTCTCCCCCTGGCTTTTGCCAACCCCCAGGTAACCACCCAATCGTTCCGTCGGGCATCTCCACTGTTTTCGACGTCGCGTAATACGACCCCTTCGGAGGCACTTCCCAGCGCCCTTTTTGCCATATCCACCGGCGCCGATCCCAGCTCCACGATCCATCAATCCACACGACCCGCTCGCCAGCTTTTTGCGGAATGATCTCCGCACGCGCCGGCGGCGGCGGATACGGTACGATGATTGGGTTTTTCCCGCCATTCGGTCCCGTCGGCGGCAAGGGTAATGCCGAACGATTGCAAGCCATCAGTAACAGCCCGCATATCGGAATTACGAGTCCACGGAGATCCACGAAACGTATACCTCCACAAATTGCCGCCCAAATAAAAGAAACTCGATCGTCGCCAAAACCAGAAATGGTCCAAATGCCATTCGCATCCGGCCCACGCCTTCTCCTGCTTCCTCCATCAATGGATCTTTTGCCAGTTCTTTTTCTGCTTCGGCCCGCTCTTCGGGCGACATCTTTTCGAGCTCCGCACGTATCTCTTCCCGCTCTTTTCGCACCGCTTCCGGCTCTTCGATCTTCCCCTGCACGAGCAGCATTCCTACCGCCCCAAACGTTCCTTGCACCGCCGCTGCGCACAAAACCACGATCGCCCCGACCCAGCCAAACCATGCGCCAGCAAGCATCAATAACTTCGCATCACCCATCCCCATCCCCGCACCACCTCGGAGCAGCGGGTAGATCACGACAAACGGCACGAACACCGCGGCAAACCCCACGCCTGCACCAAGCAGCGAATCGAGGAACGTCAGGTCGCGAAACGACGCCGTCGCCACACCCAAAAGCGTTCCGCCAATCGTGATTTGATCCGGCAAAATCATGTGCTCGAAGTCGATGAACGCTGCGGCAACCAGACCCAAAACAAGGGCCAAATCCGCCACGTAAATCGCCCCCGCCCGTCCCAGCGAAGTGCTCGGCGGCAGTTGCATGATGATCACATGCACGATCGCCAGTGACAGAAGTCCTCCGATCGCTTCCACGAGCGGATAACGCGGCGACACTTTGACCCCACAACATCGCGCTTTGCCGCGCAAGAAGAGCCATCCAAAAACGGGGATGTTGTCCCAAGGTCGAATCGGCGTTTTGCACGCCGGGCATTGCGACGGCGGGTGCACCACGCTCATGCCCCGCGGCACGCGATGAATGACGACGTTCAGAAAACTGCCCCAAATCAGGCCGAAAAACAGCGTGAATCCGTAGAGCAACCAGGTCGGAAAATCACCGAGGAGCAACAAGGGACGACGAGCATAGCGCGCCCTTTTGGACGAGGCGCGTATCGTCTGGCATAACCGCCGAAGAGCGTGGTGATCAGGCTGCTCCACACGCTCTGAGACGCTCACTCCACCTTGCTCCACATGACCTCGTTGTCGCTTCCCACATTCGCTCTGCTCGGTTCATCGCTGCTCGTCATTGCGGGTTGTGGCAATCGTTCGTCGACCGATGCATCCGCAGGTGATGCAGGGCCGAAAGAGGTCCTCGCGGCCAAAGGCAAAGTGCTGGAAGCCGCAGACAATCAGGTCGATCCAGATGGCGGCACCAAAGCCGAAGCAGCGCGTAGCGAACGCGTCGACATCCCCAAAGGAACGCTCGTTGCCGGCTCCATGCCCGGTGACAAAGGTCGTGACGCGGTTCTCGAACCTGCCGAGTTC
>DAOMZH010000027.1:0-26245 GCA_035437985.1 Polyangium sp. (in: bacteria)
ACATGGGACGAATTTGGGATTTCTTGGCCCAGGTCATGTATTGAATTCCCAAATGATTCGGGGTGAATGTTTTGCTGCGTGAGATTTCCGGAATCGTTCGAGGAATGCTTGTAAACGGCAGCGCCGATTCCAACGCCGACCGCGCCGACTCCACCAAGGATGAGCGGAATGAGTTTACGCTGCTCGAAATTAAAAAGAGCACCGTCGGCTCCCCGCAAGTACAGAATAGGGGAAATCGATTCTGCGCTCCCATCGGCATTCGTCAAAATGGCGCGCCGGGCATCGTTCGTCGCCGTAACGATATTGCCTGCGCGCTGCTGCGCACCCACGAGCGTGTGATAAAGCTGGGTCGAACAAATTTGGGCAATGTTGGCGCGCACCGGCCAGCCATGGGCCACGACGGCTTGAACACCCGCATGCGCAATGATTTCGGCGGCCGATGAAAATGCCGATTGCCGCGCGCCTTCGCATGCTTCGAGCACCACGAGTCGTAATTGGCCTTGAAGATTGGCTGCAATCTCTTGCGCAAATACTTCAACGTCGAGCCAGCATTCCTCATCGGCTTCGTCTGCGGCACGTAATGCCGGGACGTCCTTTTCGACGCGACCATGGCCGACGAAATGAATGACGTGCGGCCTGGGTTCGCGGCGCAAACGTTCGAGAATGCTTCGCTTGGTCGCCATTGGGCCTTTTAATGGCTCGAGCCACGCGACTTCACCCGAAGGAATACGTTGCGACAAAGCTTGCTGCAAATTGACGAGTCCCACTTCGTCGGTCGGAGCAATGGCGAGAACGTGGACGGCATTTTCGACGCCAATGGATTTCCAGGGCAAACTGCTCAGAATGCCGCGTACGGGAAAGAGTTCCGGAGATACAGCCCAAAAACCACGGGCCTGATGCGGACTGCAAATGGCTTCCCACGGCACACTTTTCAGCGTCGGGTCATGAATGAGAAATCGCACGAGAAGCGAACCTTGTGCGGCCTCGGTCAAACGGCCCAACAACAATCCAATTTCGCCATCGGTGACGGCTTCGTGAATGGCGCGAGCCGTCGCGAGCAATTCCGCGGTCAGCGGCTGACCGTAGGTGGCTGCTTTTTCCAGATTCATGGCGAAATCGATGAGCGCGTCGTACGCAATGCCGAGGGATCGAAACTCGACTTGCTCGTCCCGACTTCCCCGGGCACTGATCCGCACGTCGTTACCAGCGCGATCGATGATCAATTCGAGCCAAATGGGTGCTTGGGAGCGATCCGGGTTGCTCATGGGCGCGCGATGAACGGGACGTGAATGCGTCGTGCGTTGCGAACGACGTAAGGTGTCCACCGTTTTTCCCGCGGTGTCAATGGCAAACTTTCGTGGAGGACGAAAATTCAGAACGCGCCGGATTGACGTGGAGCGTGCTCCGGCGGCTCGAGGCGGAATTGAGGTTATTGCGGTTGATACGGTGAGGTGCTGAAATCCCCGCCGTAATAAATGCCCACCTTGCGATTCGATTCCGTTCCGGCGAGTCCACAATTACCGGCCGTGCCGTACACATTTCCGGTGAAATCGGTGTACGCGCAGAAATTATCGGAGACGCTATGGAGCCGCACCGGGAAATTCATGTCGAAACCGCCTTGATCGTATTTCTCGAGGAGCCAGCGTTGAATATCGCTGCCGTCGCAAGGAGCTGTTTTCATCGTCCACGGGCCGGCGAGGAAATCATTGTGGGCCAAACATTCCCCATTGCTCATGTTTTGGAAGGTGAATGCGGTGCCGTCGGTCGTCATCTGCCATTGCTGCATTGGATCCAAAGGCTCGCACGTCGACGTCGAATTGACTTGGCCATCGCCGAGGGTCAAACAGCGATCCGCAATCTTGAATCGCAGCACGACGAAACTCGGAGGATCGTCACAAGCATCGCCTGTTCCGTCTTTGTCGATATCGGCCTGATCCGTATTCGGGACATCGAGGCAATTGTCGGTTTCATCGGGAATGGAATCGCCGTCTTTGTCGCCGCCCATGCAGACGCCCTCGCTCGCGACCGGGCAGATATTTCCATGGCATGACCAATCTGGAAAATCATAAGCGATTTTTGCTTCTGCCGGAGCGCAAGTCTTGCTGTCGAATGGCTGGATTGAACACCCAGCGTCATATGAACCTCCGCCGCGGGTTTTGTTTTTGACGACCGAGTGCGAGACGACGGTGCCCGTGAAATCGCCTGTGAAATTTACGGTTCCGCCTTCGTTGCCATTGCCGCTGAAATCGGTGTCTTGGACGATCTTGCCATTACCGATCAAATTGATCGTGCGCGGCATGGTCGCTCCATTTTCTTCGACATCGATCGTGACCGCGTGCGCGCAATCCGTATACGTTTGCGTGCTAATGGCGCGAAGTCCGTTCAGACTCACGTCCCAGGCGACCTTGCCCGAATCGCACATGGCTCCCCAATTACCCGTTGCCGATGGGTTTTCGCAATTGTTCATCAAGCAACGGACTTCGTCGAGCCAAACCGTGGTGGCCTTGACCAAGTCCTGATTGGCCCAAGGTTTCACCGGTTCGCAG
Source organism: Polyangium sp. (in: bacteria) (assembly GCA_035437985.1). Lineage (GTDB taxonomy): Bacteria > Myxococcota_A > Polyangia > Polyangiales > Polyangiaceae > Polyangium. The sequence continues at coordinate 2,547 of DAOMZH010000027.1, forward strand.
CTCATTTTGCAAGCTTCGCTATCGACGACGTAATTGGCTTCATCCGTCCCATTCGACCAAGCAATGCGAATGACGTTGAATCCACAATTGGGCACCGCAATCTGTCGCGACGCATCGAGCTTGTTGGCACAATCGCCGCCATTCCATTCAGGCACGGTCCCGTCGGTCGTAAAGCAAATCGTCGCCTCCTCATCGAGATTGATGACGGTGACGAGTGAACCCACCTCGGGCAGGGTCGTCGCACTCGGCGGATCAAAATGCGGAACAGGCGCGACTACGCCTCCCTCGCCGCAACCCATGATTGTAAACGTGAGTAGTCCTGTGAGCACGTGAAGACGCATGAGCACACCATATCGAAAATAGTGCTCGAGGCCATTAAAAATGATGCGTCCTGTACGTTTCTTGCAAAGGTTGCGGTCGTAATCACCCCAGGAGCGTGGTATTAAAAACGTGAAAAGATTTTCACGGGTTAGGCCGCATTGCGGACAGAAGTGTCCGCTTCCCCCATTGCGGAATCCACGAATGCACGAACAGTTTCTCGAGACGTCGGAACGCTTCGCGAAGTACTCCTTGGGCAAACCCTTTTTTGCCTCGACAAAGAAAAACGTACTTATCGAGAATTTTGGTCGAAGTCTGGATTTTTCCTTCGTAGAGAATGTCGAATGGGACAACGCTGTATTGCTTCAAGAGTGATTTCCAAACGGTGCAGCCGAGCATGTCTCGGCGCGGGAATTTCTTGAGAAAATAAAGCAACTCGGCCCAAACGCGCATCATTTTGAATGTACCGCGCATTTCCCGGGAAAACCAAAAACACATCGCCTCGAACGTTTCGTCAATGTCGAGCTCCGCCATGATCCGCGCGCTCTCTTCCGCGGGCATGTCGTTCAACGACCGGTAGGGAGGGGCAACGTTGATCAAAAAACCACCAAATATTTGTCCTTTTTCATTCGTGAACGCGAAAGCCCGGCAACGACGAGCGTACGTGATATCGAGCGGAAACCCTCCAGCATTCGCGTAATGGGCGACGAACGCTTCCAGTCGATTCTCTTGGCCGGTGATTTCTCGCAATCGGATCATGGTGGCGTCTCCCGTGTTCGCGGACGAGAGAAGCAATGGCAATGCCAAGCCAATTCTTGCGGAATTACCCCGCCTTTGTCGCTGGAGTCGGTATTTGCAGATGGAGGTTCGAGCCTCCATGCCTGGGGGCAGGGGGCTCCAGGTGCGGCTTGTTTCTGCGGCGGGAAGCGGTCACGGCGTCATGCCGTCCGAGGAATGCGGGATTGTGGAGCGGCGAGCGATGCGATGGCGTATGAGCTATTCGTGAGGGGAAGGGGTCAGGCGAGGATACCCGCAATTTGACCCTTTTCGAGGGTCGGGTCGCCAAAGTCGTCGAGTGGACTACCTGAACCATTCTTGCATCCACACGCGGCACCAATCGTCGACAAAAGCTTATTGTTGTTGACTCCACCCGCATCCAAGTATTGACCGGTCTTCAAATACCCGCTGGCGGACCCTACGAGCACATAAGGAACGTCACTGTACGAATGGTATTTGTTCGAAAGGTCATTGAGCCAAACCGCGACGCCGAAGTCGAGCAAACTGCCGGAGCCCAAATCATAGGCCGCGAGTTTGTCGCACAAATATCGGAATAGTCGAGCATGGATTCGATCGATCTTGTGGTGCAAGTCCACCGCCCCGACAATGGGATCGCCGACGTCTCCGTCGCCATCGATCCGATGCGAAATGCGGTGGTAACTCTTTTGCTTCACGCCGTCGATCGTGTATTGCGTGCTATCGTTGCCGTCGCCAATCTGCAACGTCGCGGCTCGTGTCGTTCCGCAAGCCATTGCGAGCGCAATGATGTCCATTTGCATGCGCGCAACGGCTTCGATATTGTCGTTCAATTGCGCGTCCGGCGACATCGCTTCCATGGCTGCCACTTCGTCCGGCGTCAGCTTGCACGAAAGCGTGATTTCCAAATCGCGAATCGACTGGAAATGCAAATCCAGCCGCTTTCGATCATTCGAGCTCAAATCGTTTCGCGATAGCAGCGTCTGCATTTGCGAGCGCACCAGGTCATTGACGCTTTTTCGTTCTGATGCCAACCTCTTCAGCACCTCCGGATCCAGATCCGCCAAACCGAAGAGCTTGTTGTAGGCCGTGATCGGATTGTGCTCGGCCGATCGAATATCCTTGGGCCCACGATACGAAAGAACCTCGTTAATGTATCCAGATTTTTTGCCCGAATACAGGGTGAGTGGCTCTACGCCGGGTGGATTCAATTCGCGGGCGATGCGATTGTCAATGGATTCACCCATCGCGAGCGATTCATTGCCCGCTGGCACATCGGATACTCGCGCCGCCGTCAGGCATTGATTTCCGCCACCAGAATGCCCACAACCATTACCCGGAAATCCAAAATTGATCCCCTTGAGCAAGATCATCCGCGACGCGTACGCCGATAGTTCACTCACGGTGCGATCGGATTCGGCGTTGAGCGATTCCGTCGTGATGGCTCCGACTGCGCTGGGCCAAAACATTTCCGGTTCGTCGTTCGTCTGCTGCACGACGCCATTGGCTTGGCGCATGAAAATCGCAAATGGGGGAATGTCACCCGGTCCCGCTTCGGCTTTTCGAGGCGACAAACCTTCCAAGAATGGCAGCGACAGACTCACCCCGAAGAGCCCGCGCAAGAAATGACGACGGTTCATGGCACCTCCACAGGGCGACGCGCCCGAAATGCATCCGAAACGATGATATCGACCAGAAGTTCCTTGACCGAGCTGCCTCCACGGGAAGATTCCCCGAGTTTTTCAAGCAAAGTCCCGTCTTCGGGTTGGGCATCACGGCCCAGCGCGAATTCTAGCCAATGCTTGGCAAAGCACCGATTCGCTTCGGCACTTTCCGCGATGATCTGACTCCATTCCACACTATCCGCATATTGAACCATGACGCCACCGAGCGCATATTGGGCTGCGGTATTGACCGGATAACCGTTGTCCATGGTGCGGACGCGACCAATTGCGTCGAAATTCTCGAATGCGAATCCGGCCGGATTGATCAACGTGCTATGGCAACCGGCACCGCATGTGCCTTCACCCGTGTGCGAATCGACCAGATCTCGCGTCGTCTTGTTGACGCCCGAAGGCAATGGCGTCACATTGTCCGGAGGTGGAGGAAGTTTGGTGCACAGGATTCGCAAATTCACGAAAACCCCGCGATGAATGGGATCCGATGCGCGCGCTGTGCCATTGGCGGCAAGAAATCCAAGCCTCGTCAATGCACCACTGCGCGTTGACGCATCCAGTTCGACCTGGCCAAACTCCGCACCCGCGGGGGCTGGAACGCCGTAAATGCTGGCGAGTCGGTCATTGACGAAGGCCGTGCGGGACGTGAGAAGCTCACGCAACCCGCCATTTTGTTCGTAAATGACCCGGTCGACGAACAATTCTGCTTCCTGACGCAAGTCATTGCCGATTTCCGGAACGAATTCCGGAAACAACACCGGATCCTTGTAGAGATCGGCGTATTTCTTCCAATCGAAAAGCTGCTTGTGGAACGCGCGCACGACGTCTTTGGCGCGAGGATCCAGCAGCATCTGCTCAGCTCGAGTTCGCAATCCGTCCGCCGTGTCGAGCTCGCCAGCGGCGGCTGCATCGAGCAATGCTTCGTCGGGCATCGTATTCCAAAGCAAATACGATAGCCGGGTCGCGAGCTCGTGTGAACGCAAAGGAACGAGTCCGTCGGTCCGGGGTTTTCCTGTCCCTTGTTCCACTCGATAAACGAAATACGGCGATTGCAAAAAAGCTTCCAGCACGAGCTGCACGCCGGAAAGGAATGCATCGCCTCCAAGCACCGTGGCGCCCGAAGCAAATAGCGTTGCGTGCGTCTCGATTTCCGGGTCGGTCAGAGGTCGGCGATAAGCACGTTTTCCGAATTGCGCGATGAATTCGCGCCCTCGCGCCTCGACCGTTTGTCCTGTATCCGCAGGAACGATCCTCGCGAGCATTTGCGGGTCGGCAAGGATCATGGCTGTGAGTTCTTCGGCGGCTCGTTGATAATCCGCCCATAGCGGCGGCGTTACCTGAAGGACCGATTCGTCATTGTCGAATATGCCACCCAGCGGATCGCTGGTGAAGGACGCGGTCAGACCTGGCGAGCTATCGAGCTTCAACAGGTCACGCGTCGTATTTTCCCATTGCGCATGGGTGAGACGAGGATAGGCGCTTTGAAACGGGATGGTCGTTCCCGGTTCGATGACCCCGTTTTGTTGTTCTTCGCTGGGCAAATCTCCAATGGTCCCGATGCACGCGGACAAACTACAAGCCAGGGCCAGAATTCCTATGCGCTGCCCCAGAAACGAGGGGCGACGCGTCGAGCTGATGATCCGTTGATTTTCGTGGGAAGCCATGCAGGCCACCTCCGTGAAGATGGGCAGAGGATGACATTACGGCAGTTGCCGTGGTCGAGTCAACGCGAACTTGGCATTTTTTCGCGTTGGGGTTGGCGCAATGGCATGAGATTGTTCTTGTGACGGTCGAATAGGTGCCAAATTATTTCTGTTCACGCGATTGGGGTGAACCACACGCTGAAGCTCCGTCGTCGTTCCCTCCTCGGTCCTTGTGCACTTGTTGCAGCGTCTAGGGCCGATGCGTTTTGGAGGGACGAATATCTCGTGCAGCGGTGCATCGCAATCGATTACGACGAGTGCCCGTCGACTTGGCGAAGGAAGCGCGTGAGGCCCTCGAAATACACCTTTTGATCATCGAACATTGTCATGTGACTTCCGTGGGGGCAATAGTGGAATTGACCTCGGGGGAGATTTTGGGCCATGGCTTTCATATATGCTGGATCCATAGTGCAATATCGGGCGCCAATGGTCAGGGTAGGAACAGTAATCCTGTGCAGATCAGCCATGCGGTCCCAAAACTCGAGTTTGCCGGTGGTGCCGAGTTCGCTGGGACCTTGCATTGGCACGTAGATGTTTTGGTTTATCTTAGAAAACGAGCGCAGCAAAGGATCCGGCCAATTGGTGTAAGGCATGCGACAAAAGTGCTTCTCGTAAAAGTTAGGCACGAGTAGCTTCATATATTCGGGATTGTTGTAATCCCCGGCCGCCTCGAACGCCAGAATTTGTTTCAATATTGCCGGATCGATTTGTGGTTCTAGCACGTTTTTCGCATAAGCATTGCATGCCGGAACGCTGGCCATCATGTTGGAAATGATGAGTCCTTTCAAGTGCTCCTGATATTTCAATGCGTATTCGACGCCTAAAACTCCACCCCACGAATGGCCATAAAGGTAGAAATTGCTGTTGTCGAGTTTCAAGGCTTGGCGCACCTGCTCGACCTCGTCCACGAAACGCGCCACATCCCATAAATCTGGATCGTTTGGCTGATCGCTGTAGGCCGAGCCGAGTTGATCGTAGTAATAATATTCGATTTTCGCGGTAGGAAAGTAGCTGTCACACGCTTCCAAACATTCGTGCGTCGCCCCCGGACCTCCATGCAACAGTAATACTTTGATGCGCGGATTGTTTCCAGTACGTTTGACCCAAACTTTGAAGGTGCCTTTCGGTGTCTGGATGGGAATTTTTCTCGCACCACCACCGACGAGATCATCAAAATTCGAATAGTCGAGATATTTGGTGTGGCTATGGTGTTGGTTCGTTGACGCGGGCATGATTTCAATCTCCGGTTTGTCGTTCGAGTTTGGGGAGAGTAGCAAAAGGTCGAAGATACCTTTATGTCGGCTCGGACGGAATGGCCGCGACGACGAGACCCTTGTCCAACAGCCATCGAAGCGCAGCTTGCGCTGAAGATAACCGAATTTCCTGCGTAACGCTCTGCATTGCGGCGGCATACGTCGTGGGTCGCGCGAGTGCTCGTGCAAGCGGAGCCAGAGGAATATCCCCTACAAACGCAATGGGCCTGTCGAATGCGGGATGAGTCAAGGCTGTGGCCAGATCAATGCAATCGCCTACCAATGCGGGAACTTCAGAAACGCAGCAGTCAGGGGCCAGCATAAATGGAAAATCGGCATGTTCGAGTGTACGCGGCGCCCGCGTCGAAATGGCTGGCAGTGCAGGTCGGGCTGGGGCAAGTGCTGCGCGGCGGGCCCATGATTCGTGCTGATGGCGATTTTGCGTGCGATAAGCCCGCGCGGCCTCGTCACTGGTGCGCTCCCACGTCTCCTGATGCCGCTCACGAACAAACCTTTCAGCCAGCACTTTACGCGTCGGATACGCAAGCATCGTGTGCATAGCCGCAGCCGCATGTAGCGCCGAGGTCATTGCAATGGGGACGCCTTGTGACGATATGGGATCCACCGCAAGTGCTGCTTCGCCAATGGCTACCCAATCCTCACCAAACGGGTCCAAACGTCGCGCGGGTGTTGCATCCCAAGCGCGAATAGGACCGAATTGGGCACGATGCCAAACGGGTGCACGTGCTTGTGACGCAAAATGGTTAAACAATGACAAACGATCGCCCACGCGTGCTGCTCGTGGAGCATCCACGAAGACTGCCGCACTCCATGCTCCCGCGCCCATTGGTGCAGCCCAAGTCCAGGCGGATTCCAGCGCTTCAATCCACGGCGCATCGTCCATCACGCCGTCCGCCATCCCATAGGCATGTAGCGCAATGGTTCGTACTGCCACACCCTCGCGTGCACCGGGAAGAATTCCTCCTTTGCCAGTCGCGTCGACGAGCAAGTGCCCGCGTACGTCAGGACAACCTTCTCCAGGCACGCGCCAAAGGCCGTTTTCATGCTTGGGCCGGTTTGCGCAAACGGGGGCAAACACCTTGGCACCTGCGTCGGAAGCGGCATCTCGCAGTAAAGCATCGAATACCGCACGATCGACTGAATACCCGCGCGCAGGCCATGCCCATGGCTCGGTTGGCTCCCGCGTCCACATGACAACTGCATGATCGGGTCGCAAGAAACCCGCTCCGTCAATACGATCCCGTACACCAATTGCCTCCAAAATCGGGGCAATCGTTGGCGGAAGCGATTCGCCAACCCGCCGCACAGGCTCCGCATTTCGCGCAATGAGCGCCACGTCATGGCCCAACAATGCCAAACGCGTTGCTGCCGTTGATCCAGCCGGACCAGCACCGATCACGACAACGTCGTGCACATGGCTCATTGCAATAACTCGGGACGGTGCTCGTCAATGCGAATATACGCCCCAACGCAATGATGGAGCCAACCACGTATATACGCGCAAGCAGGGCGTCCGCGCGCAAGCACCTCGTGATGACAACCGCCTCCGCAGAGATATCGCGCCCAGCATTTCGTGCATGGGTCTTGCCGATGAACGTGTCTGTTGGCGAGCCACGTTCGCTGGGCAAGGCGATCGACACCAGCATCGACATGTCCCATGATACCTGCTGGTTCGCCGACAAACCGATGACACGCAGCGAGTGCGCCATCCGCCGCAACACCGTGATAACTCGACCCGGCCCCACACGGATAAGGACGGTGGGTGCCGCGGTGAATCTCGCGTAATGCGCTTTCGAGGTTGGAGAATGGATATCGTTCGCCACGCAGCCATTTGGCCTCGGCGATTTCCGCGCACGCGATCATTTCATGTAAAAGCACGTCGAGGTCGGAGTCGCCCATTTGTGCGCGACCCGTGGGCGAACGCAACATTGGCGAAAAACCAACCGAGCCAAACCCTAACGTTATGAGTTCGTCGAGGGTTTCATGCAAACCCAGGTTGTCTGGAGTTACTGTGACGCGCGCCGACACAGACGCGCGCCGGGCCATTGCGAGGAGCGGCCGAACCCTACGCACAATGCGCTCGTAGCTGCCTCCACCGCCTTGAAATGGCCGTTGGGCGTCGTGAACAGCGCCAATACCATCCAGGCTAACGGTGACCGAAAATGCGTATGTCTCGAAAAACGCCGCATCTTCCTCGGAGAGCAATGTACCGTTCGTCGTAATTGAAAACGTCGCGCGAATCTTGCGTTCGCTGGCCAAACGCGCACACATTTCCGTGGCGCGCTGGACCAGCGCCCGATTGGATAATGGCTCGCCTCCAAGGAACGACAGATTTACGCGATCGCCGGCACCCGCGCCGTCCAGCAACCGCAACACGGACGTCTCGGCGATTTCCCAGGACATATCGCGTGCTTCGCCGCCAAACGTGCCTTGTTCTGCATAACAATACGTGCAGCCCAAGTTGCACTTTTGCGCAACGGCGAGCGAGAGCGCGCGGATGGGTGGATCCGCAGGAGTGGCGTCATCCACATAGGGTGTGTCTCGTAAAACTCCGGCATCTGCGAGGACCCGACGTGTCGTTCCCGGTGCGGCACGTTCGAGTTCATTGGCCAGATCTTCGGTGATTCCATAAACGCGTGACCCGTCCACGACCAATAAAAACGGGCCAAGCGCCGTGCGGACGACGTGCACGTCTGGATCCAGCGGTCCGGCTGCGCCTTCGTCGCGGGCGCAGCCGGTTGGACTCAAACGCGGCTCTGCGGGCATGCCGCGGGCGAGGTAAACCGTCACGTTTCCTCGGTGTCGAAGAACGGAACGCCAGTGCCTTGCGACGCAAGGTCATCGGCCTTGCTGTCGAGCGTGATCATTGCTAGTCGGGCTGCCAGGACAAACTTGGCCGACTTGTCGAATGCATTCTGTGCGTCATCGCGATACGCAATGGCCAGGTTGGCCCTGAGCCCTTCGTAAAGAGCGAGCACCTCTTGGGTCTCCTTGCGCGTCCCAATGTTGATTTTGCGCAGATACGGGTATTGGGGAGTGGCATCCTTGTAAGCACGAAGCACATTCTTGATATCCCGGAAGCGGGAATAATGCGTCGTGCCATCGGTATCGATCCGAATTGCCAACTCGGCCATATGTGCAGGGTATTCCGATTGTTTGAGGGTGGCCACGACACGGGAATAGGCGCCGTCGATGGCTCCACTTGGCGCTTCCGCGCTTATGAATGAATCGAGAGTTTCGTTGTCGAGCCGTCGCAACTCCGCGGGACGCGCTCCCTTTTTGCCATTGGGAATGTATTTGGCGGGCGTCAAAACAGGCTCGTAGCTCGGAATGAGTTTCGCATCCCAAAGCTCCCACAAAAGCTGATTGGCCCACCGAATATGCTGCATTTCGCTAGCGCTGATGAGCATCAGGTAATGACGCACGAACGTCACATGAGCCTTCATCGTTGGAAATCGCGTATCTGCCGCTTCTTGCGGGGACAAGAGCGACCATCTTGCGTACATGTATTCGAGGGCCAAAGCCATTTCTAATGGGGCGAGTGTTTCCCGCAGCTCCTTGGCCAGCTCGTCCGGCGAGGCAAATGGATTCGCTTTGGTCACGGCTTTGGGATCGAAAATGCCCGGTATTTCGCGATTTTCGAGGACGATCGCCAGTTGTTGCCACGTGTGGTTGATTTGAAAATGATCGACTTGGTATGGCCGATTCTTCGGAATTGTGTCTTCGGCCGCCGCCTCGGCGCCTCGCGATCGATCAGCACGCAACCAATCGAGCAGGGTATTGGCTCGCACGGGATCAATCGATTGACCATCGGGAAGGGTTGCTTCACCAGGGAGGTTTTCTCCGTAAACCACGTCGGGGTGATTCGAGGCCCAGTAATGGCAGGCACAATCGCGGAAATCATGTTGCCAAGGTGAACACAGACTCTGCGCCATTTCGCCGGGCTGATAAGCCGCTGAAAGAGCACCCGTTTCGGGATCGGTAAACATTCGGCGCCAACCTTCGAGCGTCACGGATTGATTGCGATCCCGGCGCCGCAAATGGAGCGTAACTGGGCCGGGTTCCAAACCACGAACCAATCGCCACACCCACAATCCATCATAGAAAAATTCCGAGCCGTCCGCAGCAACCGACGACATCGAGATCTTCTTTCCGCTTTGCACGATCCAATCGATGTACCATTCGCCGCCTGAAGAAAGCAGCGAACCCGCATCGCCATTTAATGCGGCATTGAGTTTTTGGGCAGCAGGAGTGTCGAGTTGCAAATCAGGATCGAGGTCGACATCGACATACGACAGGCGCGCCCCATAACGAAGTGGTTGGGAATAGGGCGCGCTCGTATCGTCACGAGCGACGAATTCGAATACCAATCCGGGGAAAAATCGGCGATCGAGGTTTCGCACGTCCATTTCCAGGCCCGGATAACAATTCGCCACGGCATCACTGATGCTCGAGGACGCGGGATTTCCCACTGCGACGTGCGCAAGGCGAGCCGTGAGGTTTCGCGGAGTGATTTTGGCCTGGGTCATTTCAGTTTCCCTTTCTTGACGATGAAGAAGACGAACCGGGTTTGGAGCCCTCGAGACGGGCCACGAGATGTGCAACGCGACGAGTGAGCGGCGATTGCGGGTGCAGCCCTGGTGCTGCAGAATCGACCAATGCCATGACCTCGGGCTTGTTGAAGTAATCGAGCAATCCCATCAGTTCTGCATATTGGCGATGGGTGAGCGATAGCGGAGTTTCGTCCGAATCGCGCATATACGGCGGCATACGCATGTCTTGTACACCATCGCGCGCGACCCGCGGATCGCGATGGGTTGGCGACGGAACGGGACCCGGCTCGTCCAGCATCTCGCGGAATCGTCCAAAAGGCGGTCGCACGAGCATTCGCACGCGTTCGGCATTCGTGCGCAAAAAGTCGAGCAATGTTTCCACATCAGAAAGCGGTGCGTGCGCAATCGGTACGACCGCAGTGTACGGTAATCGATCATGCGCTACGCCACCTGTCTCGTCGCCCGGCTTTTTGGGAATCGTGAATTCAGGGACGACTTTCGCATATGGTTTGTCTTCGGCCGTCATCGTCCGGTTATCGACTTGCGGCAATCCGGGATAATTGGTCGCTGGAGGAGGTCCCGAATTTTCACCAATCGCATGGTAGCGCGTTCCGTCGAGGTTCATGCCGGCGGCTACCTCGAAAATGCGTTTGAACAAATCGGTCATATTTTCCACGGTCGCGTCGTACGTCGAATCATTTACGACGGGTGGGGGTAGATCGCGATCGGCCAAATCATCGACAAACGAGACAAACGGGCGCCGATCGGGCGCATAATCGGGCGGACCGACGAGTACGCGCGCTGTTGCAACGTGACGAACCCCCGCGATGACCACTTGCGCCTCGATGAGCGCGTCGCAAGAATCGTCGACGACACCCCACGAAACGTTATCGCCAACATTGGCTCCATCGTAACTATCCGACGGCTGAGGATCTTGTTGACCCTGATTGTCCATCACGTAACGCGACCACGGCGTATTCGGATTGAGAATGCGGTTTTCTGGCGCCACAATCATATGAATGCGCCCTCCCTCCGTAATGGCCGGAAGCGCACCACCGGGTTGTAATGGCGACGCGGGGCCTTGGGTCGCCGTCGGAGGACCATACACTTCACCTTTGGCTGGCGTGAACCGAACCCGCAAAATATCGAGATTCACCCCGGATTCCTCAAGCCTCACGGGACGGAGCGCTTGAAATGAACCCAAAGAAATTGGTTTGTCTGGATAGACAAGCGGTTCTTGACCGGACGTGTGTGGACTCACGGCGCGCAATGGTTTGGGGGTGTGATCGGTGGCTTCGAGGGTCACGCGAGCCAAGAAAGCACATGTGGCTGATCCGGTGCGCCGCTGGGCTTTGCGATTTCCCGCGGTGACGACATACCGCACATTGCGTATCGATGCGCCAACGCTACCCAATAAACGCGTCGTCAAGGGTTCTTCGACGATTTCGACCGTTTTGCCGTCTACGCGTTGAATCTTGGTCCACAATTCAAAGAATGGAGCAACGGGACGAATCTTTCCCCCATCCTTGAAGCGAATCGACGTCGGCAAATAAGGGCGAATACTGCCGTCTTCTTCCACGTAAAACGACGTGGCTGGACGAATGACGGTACGATTGCCCCCGTGGCTCGCGACGTCGGTCTCCCAAGTGAATGCTTCGAGAGGCGTCGTGCTGCCTCCCAAGCGACCCACCGCCATGGGCGGCAGGAAAAATACTTCCAGGATTGTGTCCATATGTGCAGGCGCTCCTTTTTGTCGTGGAACAAGTGGCGTTATGATCAGCGTTATCGCACCTTCGGCAGTTTGATGATGAACTCGGTGTAATGGCCCGGTTCCGAGACGAACGATAGTTCACCGCTGTGAATACGACCAATGATATCGTAAGTAAGGGACAAACCGAGGCCCATGCCTTGACCGCTTGGCTTGGTCGTAAAGAACGGATCGTAAATCCGCGGCTGAACATCCGCGGGAATACCCAAACCGTTGTCGCGAATGCGCACCTCGATGTGTTTGTCCTCTTCACGCGCGCAAACATGGATCGCAGGACGAAACCCAGATGGCTCACGGCGAGCCCGATCCAAGGCTGCGTAGATGCCATTTTGCACGATATTGAGCACCGCCCGCCCAAGATCCTCACGAAATACACCAATGGGCGTCAGCGGCTCGAGATCGAATGTCACCTCGACGTCGGCGTTTTTTTCTTTGCGCGCAAGCTCGACGTATTCGGTCACCAGCGCCCCCATATCGACCATAGTTTGAGGAACGGTCGCCGAGCCGGCGTGATTACGCATGCGATTGACGATGTCCGCCGTTCGTATACCGTGCTTCTCAATCAAGAGCACCGAACTCGAAAGCTCGTCAATGAGTTCGTTCACATCCGTAGCGGCTTCATCGGACAAAGCCCCCTCGTTTGCTGCCAGCAATTCTCGCAATTCGCCTACCAACTCGACCGCACCACGGGCAAAGTTATTGACGAAATTGAGGGGATTCTGTATTTCGTGCGCCACGCCGGCCGTGAGCGTGCCCAATGCTGCAAGCTTCTCGCCCTCGACCAATCGATTCTGTACTTCGCGCAATTCTCGGAGAGCGCGTGAGAGCTGTGCGTTTGTCTCGGCAAGCTCGAGCGTCCGCACTTCGACTTTGCGTTCCAAGGTGCGCCCATATTCTTCGAGCTGTTCTTTGGCTACCCGAAGCTCCATATTCGCGCGACCAAGGTGCAGTTGCGTGCCCACACGCGCGAGCAATTCGTCTTTCACGAAAGGCTTTGTCAGATAATCGTTCGCCCCTACCGCCATCGCTTCGACAAGGTCCGAGACCCGGTCTTTGGCCGTCAACATCAATACAGGTAATTCCGCTGCGGGGTGGGTGGCGCGAAGCTGGCGACAAACGTCATATCCGGACAGTCGCGGCATCATGACGTCGAGCAGCACCAAATCGGGTCGCCATTCTTCGATGGCCACCAACGCCTCTTCGCCACTTTGTACCGTCATCACGTCATAATTTTTGAGAGCAAGCTGATTCTTGATTACTTGCAGGTTCACCGGTTCGTCGTCGACCGCAAGGATGCGGAAGTGGGTCTCATTCGATTGCACCAGCGCCGCAAGAGGAAGCAATGAGGATTCGAGCGTCGAAGAAAGCTGGTCGTTGGCGACGGCAATGCGGGTGCGTATCGTGGACATCTGAGGTACGGCATCGAGGACAATGGGCAAGGTAAAACGGAAAACCGAACCTTTTCCGACCTCTGATTCCACACGAATGGTCCCGCCATGCAGCTCGACGAGCCGCTTGGTAATCGCTAATCCAAGCCCTGTCCCGCCATAACGGCGGGCAACGCTCCCGTCAGCCTGTTCGAATGACTCGAAAATGCGTCCAAATGCATTCGGTGGTATTCCAATACCCGTGTCACGAACCGAGACCTCGACGAAGTTGCCTTCGCAATGGGCCGTGACCTCGACCGAGCCTTCATGCGTGAATTTGATGGCATTACCCACGAGGTTGTGGAGAATTTGTGAGAGGCGGTCTTCATCAGCAAGAACGGCGGGGAGATTTTCGGGCACCGTCGACGATAACGTTACGGTGCGATCGCCAATGAGCGGTCGCGAGAGCTGCAGGACGAGGTCCGTTGCATCGAGCACCGATATGGGCTTGACGGCGAGCGAAAGGTTTTCGTGCTGCAATCTGGAAAAATCGAGAATATCGCTGACCAAGTTAAACAGCCGCCGCCCGCTCGAAACGACCATTTGGAGGTTTTGCACGGTGTTCGTGGGGAGTGCCCCCGTTGCACCGTCGACCAATGATTCAGCGATTCCAATGATTCCATTGAGCGGCGTTCGTAGCTCGTGGGATGTATTTGCCAAAAATTCATCCTTGAGTCGATTGGCACGTTTTTCGGCTTCGAGGGCGCGCGCTTGCGCGGCATAAAGTTCGGCATTTTCGATGGAAATGGCGCCTTGAGCCGCAATCAGCTTGAGGATTTCGAGACGTGCGGGCGTAAATGCCCCCGCAATGAGGTCATTTTCCAAATACAAGACCCCTAATGCTCGACCCTGCGCGCGTAGCGGCGCCACCAACAACGAACGTGGTTTCCGCAATGCGACATAAGGATCGGCCACGAATGCTCCTTCACGCGCTGCATCCAAGAGCACGACGTCTTCCTGTGTGCGCTCGACGTAACGAACAATCGCCAAGGGCAAGTCCGCCAAAGCATCGGGCCCGCCACCAGGGACGACTTGCACGCCGTCTTTTTCGAGCCGCCCAATGGCCTCCACATGCAATTCACCATCATGCGCCAAAAGTAATACTCCTCGTTGCGCCCCCGCATTCTCGATTACGATCCGCAGGAGCTGGGACAACAAGCGATCAAGGTGAATTTCGCCGGACAATGCGTGCGATGCTTTCAAAGCACTTGCAAGGTCCAAACCGCCTGTTTCATGGGTGCGTTCGCGGCGCACCGGCGCCCGCAAGAATGAATGGGTGTCTTCGAGCGCGCGTACTTTTTCGGCCGCTCCCCATTCACCATAAATGGCTTGCGCTCGTCTCAAATACACGGCGGCGACGTCTACCAATCCACGTTCGCTCCAATAAACGCCAAACAATTCGTTTGCCAGCGCCGCATCTTGGCGGAATCCGCTATCCCGCGCGAGCCCACAAGCTTCCTCGTAGGCCGCAAGCGCATTGTCGGTGCGGCCATCGAGTCGGGCAAACTCGGCCTCCACAAGTCGCGTTTTGTGACCAAAATTTTCGGGACAAACCGCAGCCCAGGCGCGGAGTTTTTCGAGACGTGATTCGGCACGGGTGCGCCACGCAGTGCGCTCGGTCTCGTCGCCAAGTTTTTCTCGACAAGCTCGGATCAAAGCGAGCGCATCGCCGAATGCATGATCGGGAACGTGAATGAATCCAAAAATGAAAGGCAGCAAAGGCTCGGCTTTTTCAGCCATGGTTATCGCGTCACGCACGTCGCCTAGCGCGTACGCAATCTGCATGCGATAGATGTGATATACGCACATGCCTACGCCAAATGGAAAACTCTCCATTCGCTGGAGGCACTCGACATCATCGAATGAATCCGTCGACAACGAGCCACGAGACAGCGTCTTGCCCTGCCAGGCATACACTACGTGCCGTACGAGGCGCTGCACTTCGAGTAATGCTTGGGCGTCGGTGCGCCGCAAAAAGAAAAGCGAAGCGTCGATTTCTTCCTCGATTCGCGACAACTTTTCGCCCGTAGCCAAAAGCGTCCGCGACAGCACCACCAACGAATAACCGCCGTATGTCCAATCGCCCGTTTCCTGCGAGAATTGATAGGCTTTGCGCAGAAATGGTACATCGGTATGAGCGCTGGCTCGCCAATGGTTGATGTAACAAGCAAACATGAAGTTCAACTTGCACGCGAGTTTCGACACCCCGGAACGATCCAGCAGTTTCAACCCCAAGACCCCGAAGTCATATCCTTCGCGAAGTTTGTCGTAAAATGGTCCGAGCATCGAGCCAAACCACACATACGCATACGAAGATGCTTCGCCATTGCCATGTTCGAGCGACAGATTCACGGCGAGCACGAGCACGAGCGTGAGCAAATCCGGATCGGCAAAAAACGCCGATGTACAGAGATTCATGAGCAAGTCGAGCGTGGCAATGTGCTCGGTATCGTGCATTGGTGGCAAATCGACGAGGCTTTTAATCAAACGCCCCGCAAGTCTTTGTTCATAGGTTGCGAGAGCCGATTGGATCGCGGCGCGGGTTGCCTCCGGGCCTACGGGCAAATCAAGACCCAGCTGGGCCAGCCCCTGACGACCTACCGGAATGGCTTGAGCAAACATGCCTCGCGTTTCATAAAGTACGATGCGCATGTTGACGACCGCTGCTTTTTCGATTCGTGTGTGCAGACGTGATTGCGCTTCGTCGAACAGAGCTTCGGCCGCCTCGAAATGGGAACAGAGGTACTCGCATTCGGCGCGTTCTCGCAAAAGATCGGCGGCGAGTCGATACGATGTTTCCCAGGCATCGGCGGCCAGCAATTCAGCGCCCAGCGTCACGTACCGCAATGCCGCTTGATATGCCGCGGCGTCTTTCGCACGGCGTCCAGCCATCAAATTCAACGTGGCCAGGCGCAAGCGTTCGTCCGGGTCAGTCACGAGTTCATGAGCCGAATTTAGCTGAGCGACAATCGTAAAAACATGTTCGGGTAAGTCTGATTCACGCGTGTCTGCATAAAAAAGCCGCCCAATACGCAAATGGAGCAGCTGTCTTTCCTGGTCCGACAATAGCGAATATGCCGCCTGCTGAACGCGGTCGTGCAAGAACCGGCAGGTGACTGCATCGGCTTCGGGTTCTGGTTTGCCCTCGGGCCAGCCTGCACTTGGCAGAATGAGCCCCAAAGCAACGGCCTCGCGAAGATCCGCAACGGTTTGTTCCAGCGATCGTTCGTGCACGACACGCAGCGTGCGTAGCGAAAACTCGTTACCAATCGACGCGGCGAGTTCGAGCACTTCGATTGCGTTTGCCGAAAGCCGACGAATCTTGGTCGCCATGAGATCGACGACGTTATCGCCGATGCAATGATGACTAATTCGCGCCCTATCCCAGCAAAAACCTCCGGAGACTGGATCAATCTCGAGCAGCGATTCATCGTGCAGCGTCTTTAGAAATTCGCTCACGAAAAACGGATTGCCATCGGTCTTCTTGACGACCAACGCGACGAGATCACCAATTTGCATGCTCGGTGCGATACCCCCGCGAAGGGTATCCGAAAGCAGCGCAGATAGTGGCGCTGGACCAAGGGGCCCGAGCGTGATGCGACACGGAACAATGCCTTGCTTGGCGAGCGTCGCGACCGAAACCATCAATGGATGTCCCGCGTCGACCTCGCTGTCTCGATAAGAACCTACGAACAACACATGCGAGGTCTCGACATCACCAAGAAGCAATTCGAGTAGGCGCAGCGATGCGACGTCGGCCCACTGGAGATCGTCCAGGAACACGACCAGGGGATGTTCAGCCCGGGCAAACACGCGGATAAATGCCGAGAAAACCCGGTCGAATCGATTTTGCGACTCCGCCGGCGCAACCTCCGGCGCTGGTGGAAGTTTGCCCAAGAGCACCGTCAGCTCGGGGATGACGTCGGCCATGACAGCTGCGTTTGCCCCCAGCGCATCGGACAAACTACGTGTCCAAGTGGCGACACGATCGTTCGTCTCGGACAAAACCAACCGCACGAGAGCGCGAAACGCACGTATCGGTGCGCTATATGGCACGTTGCGCTGAAACTGATCGAACTTGCCGGAAACGAAATAACCGCGTGCGCGCACCACTGGCTGATGAATTTCAGCCACCAACGCACTCTTGCCTACGCCGGAATATCCTCCAACGAGCGCAAATTCACGACCTCCCGCTGCCGCGGATTCAAACGTTGCTAGCAGCGTCGCCGTCTCCGTCTCGCGACCATACAACCGCTGCGGGATGGCAAATCGAACACCAATGTCGCCTTCACCAAGGTGCAGGATAGGTGGTTTACCAAGTTCGACAGCTTGAAGAACTAGATCGAGATCGTGCACCAATCCGCAGGCCGTTTGATATCGATCGTCAGCATCTTTCGCGAGCAACTTCGCGACCAGGTCGGAAAGAATTCGCGGCACGCTCGGCACATGTGCGATCACTGGATTTGGAATACGTGCGAGATGTCCGTAAACGACCTCCATGGGTTCGTCCGAGGCGAACGGCACGACGCCAGTGAGCAAGCGGTAGAGCACCACGCCGAGCGAATAAAGGTCGCTGCGAAAATCGACGGTGCGATTGATGCGACCTGTTTGTTCGGGCGATAAATACGCCAGTGTTCCGTCGAGGGCGGTGGGAGCGCGCAGGGTGCGCGTGCGTTGTCCTGTTCGGGTAGCGAGACCAAAATCCAGCAGCTGGACGGTACCGTCTTCACAGAGCGAGAGGTGCGCCGGACAAACATCGCGATGAATGATTCCTTGCGCATGTACTTCGGACAAGGCGATCGTGGCAGCACGGGCAAACGCGAGCACCTTCGGAACTGGCCACGGAGCGTTGCCGACAAGTCGATCGAGTGAGACCGCAAAAGCATCGACGACGACGAGAACTGCGTGACCTCGGTTCGATACCAGGGCGACGGGTGCAGGGGCACCGCGTCCGTCGAGGGCGCTGAGCAACTCGTACTCGAGTGCAAGGCGATCGCCGCGATCGCGCGCCATCTTGAGCATCACGGCGCGCCCGTCATCGGTCCAGCCCCGAAATACTGCGAAATTTTCGCCGTCGTGAATCCGCTCTCCAAGGCGGTAGCCCGGTGGGGCCACGCGTAACGATTCTGACGGGCGAGGGTAGGTGCCAGTTGCCACAATGATTGCATTGTCGCACGGCGTGGAAGTTCTTTTCAATAGCCTTCTGCTTAAACGTTGTGCACGATAGAATTGCCAACCACGTTGGGTTGGACGAAGCCGCGCTCACGGCGGTTGTCTTGACAGAAACGAAGGCGTCACTCGGTCGCGTCTCATTGGGGCGTCGCGCCAAACCCCACGAGGGCTTCCTGCCCTCGACCCGGCAAGGGGCGGAGGCCCCTTGACCATTGCATTGCGTCGCTTCCGCGACACAACAAATTTTCTGCCCGAGTTGGTATCAATTTTGTCGGTTGAAGACTAAAAACCAATGCTGATCATACGCATCTTGCGCGCTAAGTTGTGCACTCGATCACGCTTTGACGAGCACCTTGTACCCCAAGGCGGGTATAGGATCACGATCGGATTGTGATAATTAGTACGCATATTCTTTGCGTTTGGAACGGAAAGGAACCCCATGGCCGACGATTACATCGATTATTTGGAGTGCCTCGAATACGGCGACTTTTCGTCCCGCCCGCGACCGGAGGAACGACGCCGTAACGTTCACCCGTGCGCCGTAAAAATTGCCCCTCACGCATCGCACTGTCGCCGCGTGAGAAAGATTCGACGTCCGCTCGAACGCGCAACAGTCCCTGGCGCCACGCAACATTTGCACCGCCAACCCATTGACAATCCACCAAACCCAAGGATTGAAACTGGCATGGTGGTTGCTGAATTGGTCCAGACCTATGCTCCACCGCTCCGATCACTTTTGCAAGCGCCGTCCCCTTTGGATTGTATCCTCGGTTGTTTTCGCCGGGGCAGCCCTGTTGACCCTGATTGCATCGTGCGGCGGCGACGTCGATTCCAGCAATCTGAGCGAATGGATGAGCGTTTCGATGGACGAGCCGTTCGCGGATCAGCCCGCGGAATCGATTCCTTCGGAAAATGGTGCAACATTGGTATCGCCTGCATCTTCGGCGGTTGTAATGTCTCCAGTGCAGAAACTCGTGGCCTCCGATGGGGCAGCGGGCGACGTATTTGCGCATTCGATATCGGTTTGGCATGACACGGCGGTCATTGGGGCGATTTTCGATGATCTCGGGGCGAACACGGACCAAGGTTCGGCGTACGTGTTCGAACGTGTTGAAAGCACCTGGGTCCAGAAGGCAAAACTCGTCGCGAGCGATGGTGGGGCGAACGATGAAGCCGGAATGGTGGTTTCGCTCGAAGAGAATACGGCGATTGTTTCTGCGCATCGCCATGATGTCGGCTCGCGTTTGGAGCAAGGTGCAGCGTATGTCTTCGTGCGCGATGGTGGAACGTGGACCCAGCAAGCAAAACTCACTGCAAACGATGGCGTAGCTTATGATCAATTCGGGGCTGATCTTTCCTTGTCGGGTGACACGGTCGTCGTGGCCGCAAAAGGGGCGGATATAGCAGGAAAAACCGATCAGGGTGCGGCCTATGTCTTCGTGCGTAATGGTACAGCGTGGAGCCAACAAGCGAAACTCGTCGCCAATGACGGCGCTGCGGGCGATACGCTCGCCCGAGCTTCGATTTCGGGGGATACGATTTTCCTTGGGGCCCATTATGCAGATGCTGCCGGCAAAGTAGATCAGGGCGTGGGGTACATTTTTGTCCGTAATGGTACGACGTGGACCCAACAAGCGAAGCTCGTTCCCAGCGATGCGGGCGCTCGAGATTTATGTGGTCTTGCTGTTGATTTGCATGTGGACACCGCAATCCTCGGATGTCGTCAGCACGATATCGGAACGCACTCCAACCAAGGCGCTGCATACGTTTTTGCCCGCAATGGTGGGGTATGGTCGCAAGAGGCCAAACTGACGGCGCCCGATGGTGCAGCGGAAGATTGGTTCGGTATTTCCATGAGCGTGCAAGGAAACCTCGCGCTCGTGGGAGCCACGAATCACGATGTCGGCGCGAATGTGAATCAAGGCGTCGTGTATACATTTCAGCGCAGCGGATCGACCTGGACGTCGCAGAATCAATTCAGCGGGAACGATTGCGGACCCAATGATTGGTTTGGCTTTTCGCTCGAGTTGTCGGGGAGTCGAGCTTTCATTGGCGCGGACGCGTCGACGATTGGGAGCAACACGAACCAAGGTTCGGCGTACGTGTACGAGATTGTGACCACCGCGGGAAACGTCGGGGATGCGTGTTCGACGAGCGGCGGGTGCGCGACGGGTTTTTGCGTCGATGGCGTTTGTTGCAATACGCCTTGTGCCGATACGTGCATGGCTTGTTCGGCGGTGAAAAAAGGCAGCGGTCTCGACGGCGTGTGTGGGGCGATTGCGTACGACAAGGATCCCGACGAAGAATGTATGGGTGGGGCATGCAATGGCAAAAATGCCTGCCAATTTTACAATGGCCTCGCGTGTGCGTTCGGCACGCAATGTTTGTCGAGGTATTGCGTGGACGGCGTATGTTGCAACAATATTTGCATGGGCGAATGCCGGGCGTGCAGCAGCGCCAAAAAGGGGAGCGGGTACGATGGCGCGTGTGGCGACATTGCGGCTACGACCAATCCCGACAACGAATGCGCGGGCGGAACGTGTAATGGTTCTGGCGCTTGCACGACAACGCAACCCAAATCATCAAATGGTGCGGCGTGCATTTCCGCGGCGCAATGCCAATCCGGGTATTGTGCCGATGGGGTTTGTTGCGACAGTTGGTGCCTGGGCACGTGCGAGACATGCTCGGCTTCCATCAAAGGCACAGGAGCGAATGGCGTGTGTGGACCCATCGCCCAAAATGCGGATCCACAAGATGAATGCTTCGGTGGATCGTGTAATGGCGACGGGACCTGCAAACGAGTCAATGGCACGGTTTGTTCGTTGAATACGGAATGTGCGTCTGGCCGCTGCGTCGATAACGTTTGTTGCGATGACATCTGTGACGGCCCCTGCGTTGCATGCTCGGCGGCGAAAAAAGGTCTCGGGCAGAATGGCATCTGCGCTTCGATAACCAGCGGCAATGATCCCGATAACGAATGCACGCCGGGCGAATGCAATGGCTCGGGAGCATGCAATCAAGCCCAAACCTTGCTCGCCAATGGATCGGCGTGTGTTACATCGTTGCAGTGTGCGTCGAGTTCTTGTGTTGACGGTGTGTGTTGCGATGTGCCTTGCACTGATACATGCATGGCGTGCACGGCGACGAAGAAAGGCAGCGGCCTCGATGGCGTATGCGGGGCCATTGCGTATGACAAGGATCCCGACCAAGAATGCGCGGGCGGTGCGTGCAACGGAAAAAATGCGTGCCAATTCTACAATGGTGCCGTTTGTACGTTCGCGACGCAATGTTTGTCGAACTATTGCGTCGATGGCGTCTGTTGCAACAACATTTGCTTGGGCGAATGCATGGCGTGCAGCAATGCCAAGAAGGGCGGCGGGTACGATGGCGTTTGTGGGGTGATTCCCGACAACACGAATCCCGATGCCGAATGTTCGGGCGGCACATGCAATGGTTCGGGAGCGTGCTCGACGCCTCAGGCGAAAGTCGTCAATGGTGCAGCTTGTGTTTCCGCCGCGCAATGCCAATCTGGCTATTGCGCCGACGGCGTGTGTTGTGACAGCTGGTGCTTGGGCACGTGCGTGGCATGCAAGGCATCGATCAAGGGGAGCGGGGTCGACGGCGTGTGCGGACCGATTGCGCAAGGAACGGATCCCGAGAACGATTGTATCAGCGGCTCGTGTAATGGCGACGGGACGTGCAAAGGGACGAATGGTGCGATTTGTTCGACGAACACGGACTGTTTGTCCGGCCATTGCGTTGACCAAGTCTGTTGTGCGAGCGTTTGTGATGGTTTCTGCGAAGCGTGTTCGACGATCAAAAAGGGAATGGGGCAGAATGGCGTGTGCGAACCCGTTGCCAGTGGTCGGGATATCGACAACGAATGCGATCCTTGCGAGTGCAATGGATCAGGGGCCTGCAATCAGCCGCAACCCCTGCACGCCAATGGTGCTCCTTGTCTGAACGATGGGGCGTGTGTTTCTGGATTTTGCGTCGACAGTTTTTGTTGTGACGTGCCTTGTTTCGGGACCTGTCAAGCTTGTGCGGCGGCGAAAACGGGCGGCACGAGTGGTGAATGCCGAGCCATCCCTGCGGCTGCCGATCCGGACGACGAATGCACTCCCTCGTGCAATGGTGCGGGCGGATGTTTCGACGCTCCGAATCCGTGTGCGGATTTCTGCACGGCGAAAGCGATGTTCAGCGGCGTCGCGGCGGATCGGTGTCTCGACATTGCGGGCGGAGCTGCCACCAATGGCGCGAACGTGCAAAGCGCGATATGTGGACAAACCAATGCGCAAAAGTGGTTCCTCACGGCCGCCGGCGAGCTTCGGAGTGCTGTGGCCTTCGACGTTTGCCTCGAAGTTGAAGATGGCGCGACGGCCAATGGCAGCAACGTGCGCATTGGAGCATGTAATGGGACGACGGCGCAACGATGGACCCGGACGACGACGGGCGAATTGCGCAGCATGCTTGGGGCGAACCTGTGCCTCGATGTCGAAGGTGCGAGCAGCGCGAGCCGAGCCAACGTGCAGATCTGGGAATGCAATCAATCGATTGGGCAGCAATGGTTCGAGAAGCCGGCGCTCCCGAATGCGAATCCGATCTGGCCCGGCACCTTGGCGATCACGATCAACGACGTGCACTTCAATGGCGGCAGCAATGTGTTGCTCGGCGCTACGCCTGGACAAACCATTCAGGTGGCGGTTGATTACACCATTGTTCAAGACACCACGTGTCCTGGATGCGTTGACCAGATTTTGATTGGAATGGGGGCGAGCGCGCTCGGATGCGTCTACAATGGTGGGCCGAGCCCGGCTGGGACCACAGGCACGGGGTATGTCAACATCACGGCCCCCACGACGAAGGGTGTCCACTACCTCCGTTGGCATTATGGCCAGGATGTTGGGTGTGCGTTCGTTTGGTGGTCGGTGTGGTTCGTGCCGAGCGATCCGCAAAACATCGGCGTCCTGGTGGTGCAGTAAATCCGAAGGATCTCGAGTGGCTCACGGCATAACCAAAGCGTCGAGCCGCACATCGTCGAAATTGACTTCGATA
>DAOMZH010000027.1:26345-29633 GCA_035437985.1 Polyangium sp. (in: bacteria)
GGCTCACGGCATAACCAAAGCGTCGAGCCGCACATCGTCGAAATTGACTTCGATACCCGAATTGGCGTTATTGAGGTTGATGAGGCGAATGCCCAAAGGCTGGCCCAGTGTCGGGTCTGCGGCACCTGTCGAATACACGACTTTGCTTTCCAAAAACGTACCTTCATTGGGCAGCAACGTATTGTTGTCTTGGGCGAGCACGGTATTGCCCGCGAGCAGCTCGACGCGATAACCCGGAAAACCCGTCAAATCCCAGGGATCACCCATCATCGCCGCAATATTGCCAATGCGGACTTGCAGCGTGTATTGCGTCTTTGGCTGGACCGTGGCGGTGAGTTGTTGCGAAAAACCTACGGGTATTCCGTCTGTTTGCATGCGCCACAGAAAAACCAGGGCGACGTTTTTCCCTTCGGGAGCACCTGCGGGGTAAAGCACCGTGCCCGTGGGATTCAGAATCCCCATACTGTTGTAGTTTTGACCAATGATATTGTTCGGATCGTATTTGGTCCAGCCCGTCGGAAAAACCGTAACGGTGTAGGTCCCATCGGCTACGGGATTCGCCTCGAATCCTGGGTTTTGCACGACAATGGGCACGGCAACCCCGCCGCCGCCACTTCCGCCACCTCCGGCGCCAGCACTTCCGCCAACTCCGCCACTGCCTCCAGCTCCGCTCGACGACGAAGACGAGCTTTCACCGCTCGAGGAAGAGCCTCCAGCTCCGCCAGACGAAGACGACGAAGAAGACGCAGAGGATTGGCCGCTGGAGGAGCTTTCGCCGCCGGAGGACGAGCTCGTGTCCGAGCTTGGGGGCGGCTCCGAGCCGCATGCACCAAGCATTGCGAATACGCAGGAGAAGGTGGCGAGGTAGGTGGCGAATCGGGCGCTGGGGGTACGATGCACGAGAATCTCCTTATGGTTGGGAATTATCAGCGAGGGTTGGCGCGAGGTTGTCT
The DNA here is from genome assembly GCA_035437985.1 of Polyangium sp. (in: bacteria). Taxonomy (GTDB): domain Bacteria; phylum Myxococcota_A; class Polyangia; order Polyangiales; family Polyangiaceae; genus Polyangium. Next base: position 27,299 of record DAOMZH010000027.1, read on the forward strand.
TTAGCACGCGTCGCGTCGCTTCATCGTTCAGCCAAGGTTTGGCTGGGCATATCGACGTAGTGAATTTCGTCGGGCATGGGCGGAAGGTTGCGAAAATCCGCATCGTCGGCGAGTTGCAGATCGAGCTCGCCCAGCTCGAAACGGCACAGGCCCACCACGTGCCAGAACGAACCTCCCAGGTTGCCGCCAAACTTGTAGCGCCCGTCTGGTGTGCACGCGACCCAGCCCTCCCGGGTCGCAAAAAGAATCGCCAAACAGTCTCCAGACTTTACGTTCCACAAGCGAATGGTTCCATCCGACGAACCCGACGTTATGGTTTGTCCGTCGGTGGAAAACGCCACGCTATAGACCGGGCTTTTGTGTCCGTGCAGAGCGCGTATTTCGCGTCCCGAGGCGACGGCCCACAAGCGCAGGGTACGGTCTGCCGAGGCAGAGCAGAGCATCTTTCCGTCGGGACTGAATGCGACACTCCAAACCGAGTTTTGATGTTTCTCGCGAGTCCATACTTCGCGTCCCGAATTTACGTCCCACAGCCGCAGCGTACGGTCATGGGAGCCCGAGCAAAGCATCTTGCCATCGGGGCTGAACGCAACGTCAGAAACCGAGTTTTGATGACCGTCGAGAACGCGTAGCGAGCGTCCCGAGGCGGCGTCCCAAAGCCGCACGGTATTGTCATCCGAGCCGGAGCAGAGCATCTTGCCGTCGCCGCTGAACGTTACACTCCAAACCGAGTCTTGATGGCCCTTGAGAACGCGTAGAAAGTGTCCCGACGCTGCGTCCCACAGCCGCAGGGTCTTGTCCTCCGAGCCTGAGCAGAGCGTCTTGCCGTCGGGGCTAAATCTTACGCTTTTCACCGCGTTTTGATGTCCCTCGAGAGCGCGTAGAAAGCGTCCCGATACCGTGTCCCACAGCCGCACAGTGTCGTCATGCGAGCCGGAGCAGATCGTCTTGCCGTCGGGGCTGAACGTTACGCTCGAGACCGAGTCCTTATGTCCCTCGAGAGCGCGCAGCGAGCGTCCTGTCGAGGCATCCCACAAGCGAAGGATATCGTGACAGGAGCCGGAGCAGATCGTCTTGCCGTCAGGGCTGAATGCGACGCTAAAAACCGAGTTTTGATGACCCTCTAGAACGCGTACTTCACGCCCCGATGCGGCCTCCCACAGCCGAAGGGTGTTGTCATCCGACCCGGAGCAGATCGTCTTGCCGTCGCGGCTGAACGCGACGCTCCCAACCGACTTCTTGTGTCCCTGGAGAACACATAATTCGCGTCCAGACGCAGCGTCCCAAAGGCGCAGGGTCTTGTCTTCCGAACCGGAGCAGATGGTCTTTCCGTCGGGGCTGAATGCGAGGCTCCCAACCGACTTCTCATGCCCCTCGAGAGCGCGTAGAAAGCGTCCCGATACGGCGTCCCACAACCGCACAGTATCGTCACGGGAGCCGGAACAGATGGTCTTGCCATCGAGGCTGAACGCGACGCTTCCAACCGACTTCTTATGTCCCTCGAGAGCGCATACTTCGCGTCCCAAGGCGGCAGCCCATAGTCGCAGAGTCTTGTCATCCGATCCTGACGCGACGGTCTTTCCGTTGGGACTGAACGCGACGCTCCCAACCGAGTTTTTATGTCCCTCGAGCGTGAAAACTTCGCGTCCTGTTAACGCATCCCACAGCCGCACGGTCTTGTCATACGAGCCGGACGCGAGCGTCTTTCCGTCGGGACTGAACGCGACGCTCCGAACCGAGTTCTTGTGTCCCTGGAGCGCGCGTAGTTCGCGTCCCGAGGCAGCCTCCCACAGCCGCACGGTCGTGTCACCCGAGCCGGAGCCTATGGTCTTGGCGTCTGGACTGAACGCGACGCAAAAAACCGGATGGGTATGTCCAGTCAACACGCGCAACAATTCGCCCGAAACAGCATCGAAGAGCCGCACGGTTCCATCGTTGAAACCAGCGGCCAGCAGTTCGTCGCGCGAATCCCAGGCCACACTGTTGCAGGTTCTCGTGGCCCCCGCCCACATCGGCTCGGTTTGCCCCAGAACGGCGCTCACACCGTACGCGTCCACCTGTGCCGGGTCAAACCCCTCGGGAAGCTCCGCCCCTGCAAAGTTCGTCCGAAACAGCTTCACCGATTCGAGGCCCTCGGCGCCCCGCAAATGCGCCTTCACCAGCCGTGCCACACGTAAATCCGCTGTAGCCAGCCGCGCCTTGACCAATTTTGCATTCGTCAGGTTTGCCCGGTACAGCCGCGCGCCCACCAGGTTTGCCCCCGAGAGATCCGCCCCGACCAACGGCGCCCCCGCCGCGATCGTTGTCGTGCAGCTTCCGCGACCGGGCTCGGCCG
>DAOMZH010000028.1:0-9440 GCA_035437985.1 Polyangium sp. (in: bacteria)
TCTCTTTGGCTGCGCCAAAGAGACTGACCCAACGGCTCTGCCCCCAAACCCCCGAATTTACCAGGACTTGGGCCGTTTGGCGTTCTAGAACAATTGGAACACCAACTACTTGTTCGCCTTGTCCTTCTTCGCGTTCTCTTCGGCTTCCTTCTCGCGCTCGGCCTGACGCTTGGCGATGCGCTCTTTCACCGGTGCGTAGTCCTTCTCGTCCTTGACATGTCGATCAATGACCTTGGCGCGCTCTTCGGGAGTAAGTGCATACCCCTTGGCATCTTGCGCGTGGTCTTTGAGGAACTGGGCGTACTTGCCCCACGCTTCCTTGGCCGCGTCGAACTTCTTTTGGCGCTCTTTGAGGTCCGCCAAGCAAAAGAGCAAAGTCGCCTTCATGGTCGGCGTGCCTTCTTTGCTCAAGCCAGCCGTCCAAATTGCGTCGGCCTCTTCGGGTTTGCCCGCGGCGAGCTGCGCTTCACCCATGCGGTAAAACGCGAGCATCTTGCCGCCATCGGCCTTGATGGCTTCTTGGAACTGCACGACAGCACCCGCGAAATCACGCGCGATGAACGAAGCTTCGCCCTTGTTGATCAGCTCCATGTAGGGGCTGATTCCCGCGCGTCCTTGCGGATCTTTGAGCGGAAAAACCGGCGGTTCGACCTTGGGTCCTGCATCTTTCGCCGGTGCGCCTTTGGCCGGCGCGCCCTTGGCCGGTGCAGGTGCAGCTTTGGCCGGTGCAGGTGCAGCTTTGCCTTGTGCAAAAGCCCCAGATGCAAACACGACCGAACTCGCAAGGATGGATGCAACGAGCAGACGTCTAGCCATGGCGCTCGAAGCGTATCGCAGTCGTGAGAACCATGGAACCCGGATCGCAGCAATTTAGAGCGCGTCGGGAGCTTCCGCCGCATCACTCGCCGGAGCATCCGGGCCTGCGTCAGCCGAAGACGAAATCGGCCTCGATACAGGCACCAATTCACCGTTGGATCCCGGAGGCCAGGCAAAAACCTGCGTCTCACCCGTCGCCCGATCGACGAACACGAGAGATGTGGCTCGGGCACTGTCCGCCAAGCGCACCGACAAACGCGTGTTGACGGCAAATTCTGGCGCCCCCAAACGACGATTCTTCCGCTTCGTAGGATCTGCGAGCAGCGGTACGTCAAAACGAACCCGATCGAGCAGTTCCTTGCCGATCCAAAACTCCACGGCAAATCGGCCCAGCACCCGCGCAGTCGAGGCGGGTTTGTCCAGCGTAACCAAACGCGCACCAGCCAACGTCGGTACGCCCTGACGAACCTGCACGTCGAACACCCACTGTTTCGTCGACGCGACTCCCGCAGGATCCGGCACGTACCCCGCACGCTTCCCCTCAGCGAGCGACAGCGCCGCGGGAATCGCCAGGAGCATGCCCATCACGAGGGCGAGTAGGGTTCGATGCAACTTCACGGCTCACTTGGCTTGCCACTTGGCTCCAAGATTTCAACCGTTCCGCGATCACCATCGACACGAATCAGGTCCCCAGTGCGAATGGCAACCGTTGCACCTGCAACATTCACGACCGCTGGCACACCATATTCACGAGCAACAACGGCCGCGTGCGACAACGGTCCTCCCATCTCGGTGACGACAGCTGCGGACACGAGAAAGAGCGGGGACAAACCTATGTCCGTCGTTCGCGCGACGAGCACTTCGCCAGCTCGAACTTCGTCGAGATCCGCAGTTCCCGGAGCAAGAACTCGGGCTGGACCTTCGACCACGCCACTCGACGCGGGCAAACCTTGCAGATGTTTTCCTGCCGAAGGCGGAAGCTGCACAGGTGGTGGACGACCGATGAACGTGGATGGCGGATCAGGACGCGCGGCATCACGCAGGTATTCAGCACGGCGCAAACGCACCACGTGTCCGACGTCTGCACGACCGCTACGCAACGCTTGAACGAGCTCGTCGAACGTGCAGAAAAAAACCGCGCCGTCTTGAAGTGTTGGATCGATGCGTCGCAAACGCCGATCGATATCCAGCGCGATGAACCGCAACATGCCGAGCACGCGCGTGACCCACGTGCGCATGCGCTCACGCAAACGTGTGAACTGCTGCGTGCGATTCACGAGCGTCCGAACGGCGTACATCTGCACAGGACCGAGGCGTGTTTCGAGCTGCGCCATTTCCCGATCCGAAAGCGCTCGCGCTCGCGCCAATGCCCGCGCCGCTTCGCCCTCGGGTGCCCGCAAAGACGACACGAGCATCGCCAACACAGGCGTTGGATCTTCGCGCCATCGCGGCGTCGAGAGTTCAGCTTCGCGTACAGCGCGATCGCCATACAGGTCCAAAAACCTTTCGAGCGCACGACGCGTGGAACCATCGGGCAAATCACTTGGACCTCGAACGATTCCAGCCAGAAGGCGATCTTTGGCTTCGGGTTCATTGCGCACGATCTCGGCAAGTCGAGCCAACGCAACACCCGGTGCAGCACTGTCGAGTTCCCGCACACCGCCCGTGAGCGCTTGTGCCAACGCCGCACCGGATGTGCCGCCATCGCTCGAGAGCAACGAAGGGCTCGAAAGCACGTCATCACGCACGGAGGTTCGTCGAGCTGCAACTTGGTCGAGGAGCCGAGACAAACCAAGGTGCGCCGCAAGAGAAGCCGATGCGCATTCGAGCATCAAGGTGCCGGTACGATCGAGCAGGGCACTCGCGGTGTTGAGCGTGGTGACGAGGGCGTCATCGGGCAGGATGCCGAGGTCCATTTCATCGAGGGATCGACGCGAACGCGCGGCTTCTTTTTCGTAGGCTTGAACCTCGTCGTCGAGGCGAGCTTGGCGGGCGAGGATATTTGGCGCGACAAACGGCAGGCGCGTGATGAAACGACGTGTCGACACGTTCTCGGTTTGTCGTTCCAAAAGAGCAATCGCCGCATCGCTGGCGCCACCGCTCACTTGGAGCAACGCGCGGGGCGTCAAAAACGGGACTTGCGCGGAGATCTGCATGAAGCGCGAAAGGTTCAGGTAAAACCTTCCTTGGACGTTGGCGACGAGATGCGCGCCACGAGGAACGCGACAACCAAGGGCGGCGAACGCTTCCCGAAAACCTTTTTCCGAAAATCGCCGAGCAATCGACCAAGTGAGTGGTGTTGCGGCGCCAGGCAATGCTTCACCAACGTTTGCCCGAGACCACACAGTCGTCGCATCACCGCCCTCGGGAAAACCTCCACCTGCTACAGGACGAACCTGGAGCAACATGACTCGATCGGTTTGTTCTGCAGTTTTTTCAACAGCGAACTCGATGTCGAGCGGGCCAGTTGCGGTAGTCTCGAGGCGCTGCACCAAGGCCGCGAGCTGTTGAATCGAGGTGTCGGAGAGAGCCGGCTGATTGGCTTTTTCCCTGGAAACTTCAACGTCTTCGAGGCCCTGTGCACCCACGATGACGGCGTGATGTTTGTCCGCGATGGCAGTTGCCACGATGCTTCCGTCTTTCGCGAAACGAACGGAATCCGTGGGCATTGCGCCTTCCACGACCGGCGCTCCAAGGCCCCACGTGACGTTGATGAGACGCTCGTGTTCGCCCCAGTGTGGTCCGGCCAAACCCGGAGGAGGCGATGTAAAAAGCACTCCGGCCGCATCGGCGTGCGCCATGATTTGGATCACGACCGCCATCGCGACGTCGCGAATGCCCGCGTGCGCGAGGTAATCGAGGGCGCGCGGCAAAAAAGCACTCGCCCAAACATGCTTGATCGCAGCCATTAGAGCCTGCGGACCACGAACACCAAGAACCGTCGTCGCCAGCCCAGCAAAGCTCGTTTCCGCACCATCCTCACACGTCGCGCTGGAACGAACGGCAACACCCCAAAGCGCCGAGGCTTCGATATCGGCCCACAAGGCTTCGATGGCCGAAATAACAGCCGGTGACAGAGGTGTTTCTTGAATGCGATCGCGTGCTCGCGCGGCACGATCGATCCCAGCACGACTGCCCGCGAGTTTTACGAGCGTCGGAAGATCGTGTCCGCGCGGCAACGTGTCTTCAGCGAGCGCATCGAAATGTTCCGCGGGAAGAACCCAACCACGAGGAACCGGAAATCCATCACGAACGAGGCGCCCGAGGCTCGATGCTTTGCCCCCAAAGCGACGCAAATCGCCGCGTCGACGGCTGTAGGCAGCTTCGAGGGGCCGCAAGACCGCTTCGTAGCCCACCGCTTCGAGGCCCACGGTAGCTCGCTGGTTGCGCGACGGATCGACCACGTTCACGCCTTACCATGGTTTCGGCTTTTCGGGCGATAGAGGGCGGATTTGACGGGATTGTGCGTGATGGATGTCAGATTGCGTTCGGGTCGATACCCAGGGCGCGAAGTCGATCGGCAAGAGCTGCGGCGCGTTTGTCCGCGTCCTCGGCGCGTTTGCGTTCGTCATCCGCGCGTTTGTCCGCGTCCTCGGCGCGTCCCCGCGTACCGTCAGTCATGCGTTTCTGCGCTTCATCCGCATATTTCTGCGCTTCATCCGCATATTTCTGCGCTTCTTCAAGATGTTCTTCGCTTGTTGGAATGAGCCTTCCATCGTTGGTGCACCAACGAAGCCAGGTTCGCACATGACGCTCGTGTTTGCCGTGCCACTCCTTCAAGCCCAAACCAATAGGCGCATACACATGGCTGTCGATTTCAACGTAGACGTCACCCCGAAGCTCATAAGATCGCAGCGCTGCATGACTTCGTTGTTTTTCGGGATCGTACACGGCGCAATATTTGATTCCCATTTGTCGATAACGGCTGATCTTTTGCGTCAACTCGTCGTCTTCGCCTTCGCTTATGATTTCGATCACGATCTCTGGAAACTTGCCGAACTCCCATAAAAAGTAGGCGGAGTTGGGCAGCCGCATGAACTCGTTTGTCAACGTTATGTCGAGACTCAACATGACATCGGGAACGACTGGCGGTTCATGAACGCTTGCGAATACACCAACGTTTGCGAAGACTTCAAAGCTTCGTTTCGCTCCGCCCGCATCCAATGGCGGGGCTGACCAACTGGCATAAAGAGGGCTGGTCAAGAGTCGTGCTTGTGACTGCGTGAAAAAATCAAGCGGCGTATCGTCCTTTGAGACTAGACGCGACGTGTCTGGCAACCGCGAGGGGGAGCAATTGGTTTGCATAGGCAAACCCTTGCCGCTCGGTGGTTCCATAGTCAAGACTCTTTTTCCTTCGGAATTGCTGATTCTTGAGGTGTCTCGAGAGGTTGATTTGTCCAACAGAACCGACAAAAAAACTACCACAATGATATCTTCGCGCCATGACCACCGTTGCAGCTACTTCCCCTCTCGTTGACACTGGTCGTCCCAAGCGACGAACGAGCGGGCTGCTCGAATTTGCCGTGGTTGGTGGTCTGACGCCTTTCCTCTACCCATTGTCGTGGCTTTTGCGCAAAGCCTTCGGCCTCGAACCCACTGAATACATCGTTTCTTTCGTCATGTTCGCGGCGGCATTCGTCATCAACGACCCGCACTTCGCCGTCACGTATTTTCTCTTCTACAAAGACGTTCGATCCCGCGCCCTTGGATATAGTTTCACCGGCGCACAACAATTCCGCTATCTGTTCGCCGGGTTCGTCATTCCGATCGTGCTCGTCGCGTGGGGCATTGCTTCTTTGTATTTTCGCGCGGCTGCGTCCTTGGGCCTGATGATTCAGCTCATGTTTTTCCTCGTGGGTTGGCATTACGTCAAACAAGGCTTTGGTGTTTTTTCCGTTCTTTCGGCGCGCCGCGGCGTGCGCTTCAGTAGCCTCGAACGCTGGGCCATTCTGGCGCATTGTTATGCGGGATGGGCGTATGCGTGGTCAAGTCCGCGCGACATTGGGCATGCCGCCGAGGAAAAAGGCGTTTGGTATGTGACGTTCGCGCAGCCGCAGGGCCTCGAGCAAGTCACGGCGATCGTGTTTTTCGCGACGATCGTGCCCATGGTTTGGGCTTTGGGCAGCAAATGGAGGCGGGAAAAGCGTTTGCCCATTACGACGCCGCTCATTGCGCTTTTGTGCAGCATCTGGCCGTGGCTCATTTATTCGAGCATCGATCCGCTCCTCGTGTATGTGATTCCAGGGCTGCACTCGCTGCAATATTTGTATTTCGTTTGGCTGCTCGAAGGCAACAAAGCCCGCGAGCGCGAACAAGCGCCTTATTTTGAACGTTCGGCCACGGTGCGCTTGCTCGGATTGTTTATCGCTTCCCTGGGTTTGGGATGGTTTTTCTTTCATATCGGCCCGACGATCTTCGATACGTTGATCGGCTCGCGTCTGGCTACCAAACAATACGATCCCATTGGAGCAACGCCGTGCTTCGCGGCACTTTTCGCGTTCGTGAACATCCATCATTATTGCATGGACGCGGTGATTTGGCGCAAAGAAAACCCGGAAACGCGATACCTGCAAATGAAACACGAGCCGGCGAATTGATTCAGGGCGCTGGTCGTCCCCGCAAAACCCGTTCGTGCCACAGAAGCATTTCCACGCCCCCGGGACCTCGATTCCAGGCATAATCATGAGGCCCGGGCGTGACGATCAATTCGTGGGGCACGTGGACGGCTTCGAGCGCTTTCGACAAGGCTCGAACAGCCTCCAAAAAGGGATCTTCCTCGCTGGAAACCAAGCGCAGGGCCGTTTTTTTACCGGCGGTCGCACTCGCGGCCATTGCGGCAAACATTTCCGCTTCTGCCACTTTGATGGCTGGTTGCAAGGCGCCAATCGAGCCAAAAATATCGGGATACGTAAACCCGACGAGCAACGCCAAACGTCCGCCCATGCTCACGCCATCGATTCCCGTCGCATTGCGCGTATCCAGGCATTTGCTTTCGCTTCGGACTTTGGGAAGCAACGTTTCCCGAATGAATTTGGCAAATGGTGCCGCGCCTTCTTTGGAACGATCTTTGAGATCGGGCGTATACGGACACGCCACGACGAGCCCTTCGTAGGGATTCGATTTTAATGAAGCATTGATGTTTTCAAGACGTTCATCAAGAACCATATCCGCCAAATCGGCTCGGGTCAGCGGTCCTTCCCGCAGGCGTAATTCTAGTTTGTCGAGGCTATAATCGTCACGCCACGCTTTAGCGCCAACTTCCAATCCCCGGCCCGATTCGCCGCGACCATGCAAAGCTACGAGCACGGGGAGCGGTTGCGAAGATGGCGGCGCCAGAACCAGCGCACGTTGCTCGTCCGGCGGAGGAAAAGAAATATCGCGCCAAAGACCGTCGGCTGGAGGTACGGAGGTCCTCGACTTTTGGCAGCAAGTCAATGAAAGCCCAAAAAGCCCGGTGAGAAAAAAGCGGCGATGCAGGAGCATAAATTCCGAGGTCTGCAGAGTGTGGGCATTCTGGCAGAAAAAATGAGGAGCGGTCAAATATCGAACGATGGTTTTCGTGATTGCGCAAGCGAAACATTCCGGACATGATGAAACGCGCTTACTTGGAGGTAGACATGCATCACGCGAAACGATTGGGGCTTCGAATTGCGGCTTTTCTTGTGACGTCGGGCGCCATTGCCACGGTCAACGTCCTGGGCTGCAGTGGATCGGTATCTGAATCGGGAAGCAGCGGAAATAGCGGTGGGAATGGCGGAAACAACGGCAGCGGGGGAGCCACGAATTCCGCATCGAGCAGTTCGAATGGTTCGACATCCGGCGGGCCGATGTGCCCCTTCAACCCTGCTGAGCGACAATGCTTCACGCTCGACGAAATCGAAAATCAAATCAACAATCCATTTCCTCCGGGCAGCCCAATTCCTGATGGAGGTGACGCCGACGCAGGTCCGGATGGCGGTGGGGTGATGCTGACGGAATGCCCTGAACCCTCGGTCGTGCATGACGGATGTTGCAATGCCGGTATGGCCGGCCCGGAAATGGATGGGGAATTGTGTTGTTATTGGTTTTGCACGGGCGCATGTTGCGGGCGCGCCTTCACGATCGAAGGACAAGCACGTCTTGCGGACACGACGAACCGTGACGATTGGTGTGGGGATTGGTCAGTCTCGCCAAACGATTTGAACGACATCACGCGTGACGCGCTCGCGAATGCCTGGCGCGAAGATGCGCGGATGGAACATGCATCCATTGCCTCGTTTGCTCGTTTTACGATGGAGCTCTTGGCCCTGGGTGCGCCTGCCGAGATCATTGCGGCCTCGCAATCGGCGTCGCTCGACGAGGTGCAGCACGCGCAGCTTTGTTTCGCGTTGACATCTCGTTTTTCTGGACAAGCTACGGGTCCTGGGCCCCTGGATATGTCCGCGGCATTGCGCGCAACGTCGCTTGCGGAATGCGCGGGATGGACGGTCATCGAAGGATGCATTGGCGAGACCATTGCGGCGCTCACGGCGCGGGCGCAACTCGAAATGGTGCGCGACGAAGAGACGCTTCGGGCGCTTTCTCGCATTGCGGAGGACGAGGAGCGGCACGCGGAATTGGCGTGGCGATTCGTGGCGTGGGCATTGGCTGTAGGTGGAGCTTCGGTGCGTATGGCGGTGGAGCAAGCATTCGATGAAGGAATGCGGCAGGTGCGGGCGCACAAGAATGCGGAAATGCCGGGCATTGATGAAAATGCGTGGCATGAATTCGGGCGATTGACGGGGCGGGAAATGGATCAGGTGGCGGAGCAAGCGCTGGCGGAAGCGATATTGCCGAACGTGGCGATGCTTTTGGCGGATTCTGCGTTGAATTCGCGTTCGCTTCAATCAACGGAAACGTACACGACTTCGAATTCGAATACGCCCGCATACACCTGATCGACTTCAATTTCACATTCGATGGCGGGCAGCGTTATCTTGTCACCTGCTCGGCATTGCACACTCGTCCACGAACCATCCTCTTGCCTCGTGAAAACTTCCACGAGCTTCTCGTCTTGCGATGCAAGCACGTAGTGAGCGAGCGACGGGATCGTTTTGTAATGCGTGAATTTGTCGTCGCGGTCGTAGTCTTCGGTGGACGGCGACAATACTTCAACGATGACGCGAGGGTTGAGCAAGTTGTCGAATTCTTTGTCCTTGAATTCCGCGCGACCACAAACGACCGTTGCATCGGGATATACATAGCGGCGCGATCGGGGGATGTAGATCCGTACCTCGCCATTCAAGACTTGGCACTGTCGACCCCGGAGCGCGAATCGCAACTCAGAGCCAATCCCCAAACTGATGGCTCCGTGCTGGCGCGATGCACCGCACATCGCAAAGATCTCGCCGTCGATGTACTCATGCCTTTCCTCCGAAGCCCGCTCGAACGCGAGGTACTCCTCTTCGGTCATCCAGATTCGTTGCGCGGCGCTAACCATGGAGACGACCTTGGCACGGCGCGTGGCACGCGTCCAGCGAAAAATCACGCAAACAGGCGCAAACGAAGAACAAACCGTTCGTCCAGACGAATCATTGCTTCATTTTGACGGGCAGATACACTGTGAGCAGGGCAAACCCGCGGGGCGTTTCGCCTTGTTCGATTCG
>DAOMZH010000028.1:9540-29398 GCA_035437985.1 Polyangium sp. (in: bacteria)
CACGGTTCCATCCAAAATATGCTCGAGCATCGCGCACAGGATTCCGCGTAATGTGTGGAGCGTTGGTTCTTGCAGCTCGGCCACTTTTTTCAAAATGACAGGCGTGACTTTTGCGAACGCTTTTTCCAAAAAATCCGGATCATTGCGGTAAATTTTGGGCACTTCGGGCATCTTGGAAAATGCTTCCTCGACGACCGCACGATTGACCGCTTTTTCCAATTTCTTGGCTTGCTCGGGTTTGGCCCACAATGCCGAATCTTCATTCGCTACGGCCGCTTTGCGCTCAATTCGTTGTTCGACTTGCGCAGTTAGCTTGTTCCGCGCCGAATCGTGCCAGCCGAGCTCCTGGGCCAATTGCTGTTTCACATTGGACGACATGGATTGCACCACTTCGACGGCCGCTTGTTCGCGCGCCCGACGAATCGTTCCCGGGAAAATGCGTTTTTCAGGGACCTCGAACGTATGCGCGTAATTCGTCGCTGCATCGTCCGGAAAAACCGTCGTGTCGAGCACCCAGGGGTCGGTGCCTTTGCCAAATCGATACGGAGTCAATTTGACGGTGCGCGCACATGGACGAATTTCTCCGATATAACAACCATTGGGCCATTGGCTCGTCTGGTACGTCGCTTGTCCCGCCACTTCGACATATCCCCCGCGCTGCGATTTGACCACCTTCGTTTTGTTTTTATGCAAATGGCCACGGAGCACCACATCGAATGTGCGCTCCAGCCGTTCTTCGACGGTATCACGTTCCTGTTCGTCCAGGTGCTCCATGGGATGATGCATCAACGCAATGGAGAAAGTGGCCTTTTCTTCGGCCAAACGATCACCTGCTTCAGCGACGTTTGCTTCGCCGAGCCATAGTTTTCCAAGATCGCTATCGGCTTGGGCAAACCAGGCGGAATTAAAGGAAGCTACGGCAATGCGAGCGTCGTCCCATTCAATCATTTCCACGGCTTCTTTGCCCACCCCGAGGCCGAATTTCCGATCTTCACCCAAAAACGACGCCATTGCCTTGTGATACGCCTCGAACTTGCGGGCATGCGCATCGCGGGCCCCCGGTTCCAGGAAAAACGCGTCGGCCGTTTGGGGATCAGGCAATGTACGTAAAAGCCACTTTCCCACACGACGATCAACATCGTGATTACCAGGTACGACGAACATTCGTTGTGGGTCGACACCCGTCACGTCGAGCAGTTTCTTCAGAAAATCAATGACGAGTGCATATTCGTTAGCGGCGCCGGAAAATGCCAAATCGCCGGTGGCAAAAATGGCGTCGAGGGGAATTCGTTCCCGGGCGAGAAATTGAATGAGACCATGCAGAACTTTGTCTTGGTCGTAACGTTGAATCAAACCGGGGCGCAGATGAAAATCGGAAATATGGAGAAAGCGTAATGGTTTTTCTTGCTGAACATGGCGCTGCGAAGATGTCGGCACTGCGCCGAGCCGCCGGGCCATGGCCAAAAATTCCGTGGGCTCGGGCAATTCGTAAACAGTTGCCGCCCAGGTCATGAAATCCGCCGCGCGTTTGCGCAGCATGTCTTCCATGTCCCGGGAAACAACGAGAAGAACGGGACCGGGAAGATCCGTCAAATGCTCACGTTCGGCATTGACGAGTGCCGCAAATGCGGAGGCTTCGAATATGCTCTCCGGAATTGCGAGCATCAGGTGAACATCACCCTTTTGTCCTTTTGTGGCCTCAACCCACGCAGCCGGGCCAAATTGGCGGCTTATGCGACCAAGATCCACGACCTCCAACGACCCTGCACGCATGATGTCGGCAACGATGCGATGATTTTGCAAAGCCGCCGGTTCCGTAGGCGCGACGAGAATCAGCAAAGTCGCCGTTCCCTGCATAAGCGCCAAACGCGCGCGCAGGTCTTCCAAACGCTGCTCGAGATTCATGCCTTTCGTCTTTCCAAACTCACCAGCAATTGTTCGACCGGATCCGGCAAGCTATACCAAGTTTCGCCATTGCGGTATTCCATGACCCAAAGTCCGTACAGAAGCATCCTGGTTACATCTCCAGGGCCATCCAATCGATATTCCTTCTGCACTTTTTCCAATACAGGGCGGAATTCAGGCATGAGCGTGCGCCGGAACGATTCGCGCCGATCGGCAATTGCCGCAGCCACGTGCTCCTCATCCACGAAAGAAGCTTCGCGGACATGCGCCTTCACCACACTCGCCTGCAATAACCGCGCTAGCTCACGCATGTTGCCGCCCGATCCAATGATGGCTCGTCTTACGGCCAAGGGTGAGACCACCTCTGGATCTACAGGATCCACACGGGCGCGAACCACGCGTTGCAATACCTCGAGCCCTTTTTCGGACGTTTGACGTTTCCGGGTTTGTCCGTCAAAATCGTAGAGACGAACTGCGGGTAAGACGGCATTGTCCGCATTGTTGTAATGTTCGCTCAACACATTAAACGTCGGTTCGTACACCAACGAAATGGGAATCGTCAAAACAGTCGCCCCAGGCGTATCCTCGAGTGGTTGTTTTTCCCCTTCGGTCAAGAATCGCTCGCGAGCATACTCGGGACTCCACTTATCCACGCCATCCACAATGACGACCGGGCGGTGCGCATCCATATCGAACAACAGTTGACGCAAATGATCGAGCGGGTCGTCATTGATCGTCTTGACTTTCTCGCGAAGTTGGTCCCGTAAATCCTTGGCTTTACCAACTGTCGACAAGAATAGCTGCAACCCTGCAATGACTGCCTGTACGTTGGGCGCGACTTGGGCCCGCGCAAAAACCACCGCGAGCCATTTTTCAATGCGTTCGAGCGTGGGTACAGATACGGGCATCGCCCGGCGATCCGCTTCCAAAAGCAATTCGGCGATGATCGCCACGTGCAGCTCGATCCATGACAAATCGGCCACCCGCACGATTTTCTCGAGATTTACAAACACCACCAATCTGCCTTGCGCACGTAGGTGCTGCGCGGCGCTCAAAAGGAGCGTCGTCTTCCCGCACCCCATCTGCCCTGCAACCAGCCACTTGACCCGGTCGTTCAACTCGAGCGTCCGAACCAAATTCTCTCGATAGTCCTTGTGCGCCTCGGGCACATAGGAATCCCCGGGACCATCCTGCGCGTCTTCATACGGCCGATAAATCGGGTCGAAAACCTTCGTGAGCTCGCGAAATTTCTTCAGCGTGTCCGACATCATCATGACAGTGCCGCCCGATTCTAAAGAGGCACCCGCCAAAATGCAAGCACGAGCAAGAAGAAAACAAGGGCTTCATGGTTCGTCCAGACGAACTCATCCCCATGTCCTTGGTTACTCGGACGAACCTAATTGATTTGATGCGCTACGAAGGCTCAGGATTCTGCGGCACCCTTTGAGACCTTCGATGAGCCGTGCTACACATCGAAAAACTCATGATTCACCTCCCGCGACGCGATTTCCTCATTGGCTCTTTGTCTTCGCTCGTGCTGCCTGCATGCACCCGATCGAGCAGTGCTCCGACCCCGATCACGGCCGAAATCGAACGACCACAAATTCCCTTTGGCGTTCAAAGCGGAGATCCTTTGGGCCAGGGAGTCGTCGTTTGGAGCAAAACGGATCGCCCTGCTCGATTCATCGTGGAATGGGGAACGGAGCCTTCATTAAAAAATGTCGAGCGTGCTGAAGGGCCGGTTGCCACTCGCGACAACGATTTTACATCGCGGGTCGTCTTGCCAAACCTTCCCCCAGGACGAACCATCCATTATCGCGTCGTATTTGAAGCAGATAATGCCGGACACGCTCGAAGCAAGCCGGCCCTGGGCTCCTTTCGGTCACCTCCCAGCTCAAAAGAAAACGTGCGCATCGCCTGGTCGGGTGACACCGTCGGCCAAGGTTTTGGTATCGATGTATCCCGCGGAGGATTAAAAACCTATTCCTCCATTCTCAAAACCTCACCCGATCTTTTCATTCATTCCGGAGATCGTATCTACGCCGACGACCCACTGTTCCCGGAAGTCAAACTGCCCAATGGTTCCGTTTGGAAAAACATCGTTACTCCGGCCAAATCGAAAGTCGCCGAGACCTTGGACGAGTTTCGGGGCAACTTCGCTTATAACTTCATCGACGAACACGTGCGAAGTTTGCATGCCGAAGTCGCAACGATCAACCAATGGGACGATCACGAAGTTCATAACAACTGGTATCCAGGGCAATTTTTGGAGGATCGGCGTTATCGCGAACGTCGAACATCCGAACTCGCCCGGCACGCGCGTCGGGCGATGGAAGAATATACTCCCAAACGGCCAGGGAGCATTCATCGCGTGCTGAATTATGGCCCCCATGCCGATATTTTCGTTTTGGATGCGCGGAGCTTTCGCGGCCCCAATGGCCCCAATCGAGAAGAATCCAACGCCTTGGGCATTTTCGGCAGCGAACAAATCGCCTGGCTCGAGACTGCGCTCTCTTCATCCAAAGCCACTTGGAAAATCATCGCGTGCGATCAACCTATCGGATTGATGATTCCCGACGGACAGGAGGCTCAAGAAGGTTTTGCCAATGGCAATGGCGCTCCTCGAGGTCGAGAAATCGAAATAGCCGCTTTGCTGACCTTCATTCAGGAACGTCGAATTCGTAACATCGTCTGGATTACGGCCGATGTGCATTACGCGGCAGCCCATCATTACGATCCCGTTCGAGCTCGATACAAACCATTCGATGCATTTTGGGAATTCGTGGCAGGTCCTCTGCACGCGGGTACGTTCGGCCCCCAAGACCTCGATGATACGTTTGGGCCTGAAGTCCGTTTTCGAAATAGGGAGCCAGGTGAACCATTGAACCTGGATCCATCCGTGGGTAAACAATCGTTCGGACTTTTGTCCATCGATGGTCCCACAGGGCGCCTGCGCGTGTCGTTACATGATCGTGAGGGAGTCGAAATGTGGGGCGTCGAGCTCGAGGTATGAATTGCGAGGTGATCGTGCGCTTCAAAGCCAGCGAAATGCTGATCGACACGTCAGACGAAAACTCGCCTGAAGCAGAACGGATCCCGAGCGTAAAAAAACTATGGATTTTGGCGCTGCCTGGTCATACGCTGTGAATACTCGGGGCAAAATCGATTATGCGAAAACATGCTTTTACGATTGGGATCGTCACTTTCTTCAGCACGGCGACGACATTTGTCGCCTGTACGACCGAAATCAATAATACATCTGGGGGCACGGCGGGATCGGGGTCCACAGGTGGCGGTGGCGGTGGAGGATCGAGTTCCTCGTCGGGCGATGGGGGAAGCCTTTTTTCAGACGCGGGAATGGGATGTGTAACCGGTGATCCTTGCGGTGATGGGGGAGTCTGCGCGGGCGGCGCTTGTTGCGACCTGGCGCTCGCTTGTGGCAATACGTGTTGCAACGCCGGCGATGTATGCAGTTTTCAGAAATGCGTCACGCCTGGAGTTACCTGTGCCGACACATCCGATTGCCCTGATGGGACCTATTGCGATTATTCCCTCGGTACGGTCAACACTCCCGACGGAGGCGCAGGAGGCTCGTGCATGGGCGGCGCGGCGCAACAAACGGGCAAATGCTTGCCCAAGCCTCCGGTTTGTCCTGACGGCACACCCCCAGGAGACCCTATCGTTTGCCTACCCAAATGCGAATGGGTGCCGCCGACCAGTGATTTCGATGTCCAGCTCAAATATTCTTGGGGCGGAATGCCACTGGTCAGTGACGTGATGATGTCGCCCATTGTCGTGCAGCTCGATGACGACAATTGTGACGGCAAAGTCACGCAAGACGATATCCCCGAAATCGCCTTTAGCACGTTCGCAGGCGGAGCGTATTACAAGCAAGGCACGCTGCACGTCATTTCTGTCGTGGGCGGTCAAGTCGTCGAGAAATGGTCGCAATCGAATATGACTCAGCCGGGTGGAGGGCTTGCGGCTGGCGATGTCGACGGTGATGGGGTCGCCGAAATCATTGCGTGCATGAATCCGGGACCGAATGGGGCGAGTTGCTGTGATGAAACCGCATACAACACGGGCGTCATAGCCTTCAAAGCCGATGGCACGCAGCTCTGGACGCAGACAGATACGACAAAAGTGCATTGCGGAGCAGAAAGTCCGGCGATTGGCGATGTGGATCAAGACGGCACACCCGAAGTGCTCGTGGGTTTTACCCTGCTTGACGGAAAAACAGGCAATATCAAGAAAGAATTGGCCCCGAGCGTCCCGTGGAGTTCACCACGATTGACGGGCCTGAGCGACCTCGATGGCGATGGGAAGCTCGACGTGACCGACGGCCAACGGGCATTCAAAGCCACGGGCGAGGTGTTATGGGATTTGTCGACGGGCGCCAATGCGATTACCCGCGGTTATCATGCCATTGGCGACTTCGATAAAGATGGCAAAGCCGAGGTCGTCGTGATTTCGTCGGGTGCGCCGCACGCGATGTATCTATTGCAGCACGACCCGAACGACCCGTCGGGGGTGAAGATTGTTCGCAACAAGATCGACATCAACAATGGGATTTCGACCGCCACATTTTGTGGGGTAACAACGGAATATGGCGGTGGACCTCCGACCGTGGCCGATTTCGACGGAGATGGTTTTCCAGATGTGGGTGCAGCGGGAGCGGTCGGATACGTCGTCATGAGCGGCAAGAAAATGATGGATCCGACCGTGCCCGACAATGGACTGGTGCTCTGGTTCAAAGAGACGCACGATTGCTCTTCCGCAGTGACGGGCAGCAGCGTATTCGATTTTAACGGGGATGGTAAGGCGGAGGTCGTGTATTCGGACGAATACCATTTGTGGATGTACGACGGTTCTACCGGGACGAACCTCATTCCTTCGACGTGCAATACGACGGGGACGCTTTGGGAGTATCCCTTGGTCGCAGATGTCGACAATGACGGTCAAGCCGATATCGTCGTGGCGTCGAACGCCTATGGAGTCAAATGCCCCGACAATGGGTCGGAGCAAACGGGGATTCGTATTTTTGGAAGTCCGACAGGCTCGTGGGTAAAAACTCGGCGTGTTTGGAACCAGCACACGTATCACGTGACGAACATCGGTGAAGATGGCCGAGTGCCGACGGTCGAAGCAAGCAATTGGACAGTGGCCGGGTTGAATAATTATCGACAGAATCGGCAACCGGGGTCGGTGTTTGGCGCACCGGATGCCGTCGTCGGTGTATCGCCGCAATGCTTTGGCGATTTCGGACTCGTGGCGCGGGTGCAAAACCTGGGCTCGTCTTCGTTGCCGGCAGGCGTGAAGGTTGGGTTTTATTATGGCGACGCGCCAGGAACGAAACTAGGTGAGGGATTTACGCAAAAAACGCTTTATCCGGCGGAAACTGAAAACGTCGTTTTGCCGTTGCCCACCGTCCCTCCACCCGTGGCCTCAGGCATGGCCACGGTTTTTGCAGTCGTGGACGACGGAATGCCTCCGCATACCTGGCACGAATGCCGCACGGACAACAATACGTCGGCATCGGTGGCTGCAACTTGCGATATGCCGCATTGACGAATCGAACACCAGAGTTATCATGTGGCGTACTATGATGAATCACGCAATACCCTAACCACGTTGGCGGTCGCCAGGTTTTCCGACTCACAATTGCGCGTGCATACCCCGAGAAAACACGTCTTCCGTGTACGAGGCGCGACGAGAAGGCAGCTTCGTTCCGGCTCTCTTGGAACGCATCAGCCCTGTACCGACCCATTGCGGTGAAACATAGTCAAGAACAATTCGTTGGTTTCTTTGCCCCGCAATGGCGCCAAACCTGGCTTGGTCGGTCATGGCCACGCAAGGGAGATGCAAGAGCATTTTGTATTACCTGGCGACCGCCTGGCGGAGGGGTGGCGGAGGTTTGATTCCGCCAACGTGGGAAGCGCATAACATATTGAATTAATTATGTTTCGGTTTTGGCACGAAATTCGCATGGTCTATTGTGAACCCCATCCCTGAACGAACAGGAACGGCCATGTCATACCCTCGAACCATTCTTCCCGGAAAAACCTATATGTTAACCCGACGAACCGTTTGTCGATATTTCTTGCTTGTGCCCGACGAAGATATGAATGCGCTCGTCGAGTATTCATTGGCAGTAGCAGCAAAGATTTACCATATGGAGGCGCACGCATATTGTGCAATGTCGACGCATATTCACATGGTGGTTACGGATCCTCTAGGACGACTTCCATTGTTCCTGGCCTATTTCCATCGATTGGTGGCCATGGGAACGAAAATTCTCCGCTCTTGGGAGGGGTCTGTTTGGGACTCGGAGCAAACGAGCGTCGTGGAATTGTTGACTCGAGATGCCATTGTCGAGAAAATTGCGTATGTACTGGCAAACCCCGTTGCGGCCGGCGCCGTGTTTGTCGCGGATGAGTGGCCCGGGGCGAAAACACGAGTGGCGGACATTGGGCGAGCGGTCTTCAATACAAGGCGTCCAAGGGTGTATTTCGACGCGACAAACTGGCCTGAGGTGATGGCGTTGCCAATCGAGCTGCCGCCGATGATTGGCGAAGCGGACGCGGATTCGTTTCGGGAAGATGTTCAGAAAGCATTGGAGCATGAAGTGGCGGTCGCTCGGACAACCATTGCACCAGAAAACGTTTTGGGGCCAATACGTGCAGCAACCATATCACCTGAAACACGAGCAATGACGCCCGAGCCTACACGAAAACGAAACCCGACATTCGCCGCTGGTCGCGGTCATGGCGATATCGCAGCTTCAGCTGCGCGTGCAGTCACGACGTTTCGGTCCGCCTATCGAGCGGCGCTCGCACGGTGGCACGCGCGTGACCGCAATGTGGAGTTTCCCCCCGGAACATGGTGGATGCGAATATTCCATGCAGTAAGCATCGCCGGTAGCATTTGAGGAACCTGTGCCGAGAATTGTGACGTTGTGCGCTGAATTAGTCGAAATTGAGCGAAGGCAGACGTGTGCCCCGCGACCAGTATGTCAGCAAAAATTTGTAAACAATGATACGTCAATTTGAGCGGTATGGATGGCGTGTCTCTCGCGATGCGTTGCGGCATGTAATTGAGACTGGATTTCAAGGTACCACGTCGGGGGGACGCGGGAAACAGTGGGGGGGAATGCGTAGTTCTTGCCGCGTCGGAATTGGCGCGAGGGTTGGCCGCACGTTTTGTGCCGATAGAAATCCGCTGTGTTTTGCGTGAGATCAGCGAACTTTGGTGAGTCGGAATACCTGGCGACCGCCAACGTGGTTGGGGTATTTCCTCTGGCCACACGACGAAAGCAACCAGGCGCGGAAGAACACGATACTCCAAGTCCTCGAATAGGTCGCATCACCCCGCCAACCCTATTCGATCACATCCCCAACCAGGGACCAGGATCCTGAGCCACCGAACCGCGCCGAATCTCGAAATACACCGCAGCATCCTTGCCTAACGCCAAGCTCGTCCCAATCCGCGCTCCCGCCGCCACCAAATCACTCACCCGCACATCCGTCCCGCCAAGATTCGCATAGACGCTGTAATAACGATCACCGTGATCCACGATCACCGTCAAACCGTACGAATCATAACGATCCGCAAATACCACATGACCAGCCGCCACACTTCGCACTCCCGCAGAAAGCTGGGTCACAAAATCCATCCCCGTCACCCCATGGCGATCCGAACGACGAGCCTCCGAACGACCCGTCACTGGAAAATGTAGGCGACCTTTCTGCTTGGCAAAGTCGAGTTTCGTGTCGCCATCTCGCGGCCCAGTCTCGGCTCCGTAGATCGCCACATAGTCCGGACGCGTCGATGTCTCGAACGCCCTCGCAAACGCTGCTCGCCGCTCTTCTTCCGCTTCGAGCGCTCGTTTGGCGCGAATCATGGCTTCGCGCTGTACATCGAGCGGCGCTCGCTCCGCGGCAAGCCGTTCCAAACGCCCCCGAATCGTCTCTTTCCGCTTCAGAAGCTCGGTTTCTTGCACGACATCGCGCTCCAAAGCCCGACGAACTCGCTCCACTTTCGCCGCGTGATCCACAAGCGCATCAAAACCTTCGCCCACCGGCAAAAGCCCCGCATGCACGTGCCGATAATACGCGCGACCTCGCGCAACGATGCGCTTGTGCAAAATGTCGAGCCGCGGATCAATCGTCGCCAACTCTGCTTCGAGCCCGTGTTGCTCGTCGTCGAGGCGCATGATCATGCGCTCGAAATCCGATACCGCACTGCCAACCCGCAGCGGCGGAGCGTCCGTCGGCACACTCCCGCTCGCAACCCCCGAACCCAGGGCCAAAAAGAGCGTCAGGACAAACGACGTGTGGCGCTTCATGTCAAACATGCCCCATGCGCCGGAGACTCACGAGCGCCGTCGTTGCTCCGAGAATTCCACCAAGTGCAACGAACCCGATGCTCACGCTCCACGGCAAAAACGATGGCGTGAGGCCCAGCAAATTCGCCACTTCATGATCGAACCTACCGCGTACCAGCGAAAACAGCACGCCAAGCAAGGCAATCGCCGCGGCTGCTCCAGCAGCGCCTTGCATCGCTCCTTCGATCACGAATGGTTGACGAATGAACGAGTTTGTCGCGCCAACCAAACGCAACACTTCGACTTCAATGCTGCGACGACTCAGCAAAAGTCGCATCGTCGAACTGATGACGCTGAAGACCGCGCACATGACGACAACCGCCAGCGCGGCGCTCGCCGTAACCCCACCTCGCAACAGCGCCGAAAGTTTTTCCGTCCAGCGCCGGTAGGTCTCGACCGTTTCGACAGCGGGAAGAGCTTGCAGCTTCAGCGCCATGTTTTGCAACTCTTGCTCGCCAATCTCTTCCGTGAATCCAAGCTCCAGCGACGCGGGAAATGCATTCGCCGGAAGTGACGCAAGCGCGGCATCCGCTTCGTCGACCACGATCTCGCGGCGCGCTTGCGCACTCGTCACATGACGTACCCGACGAACTCCTTGGGTCTTCTCGAGCGCCCCGACGAGATCGTTGATCTCTTGTTCGGTCGCATTGTCCCGCAAATATACAGTGGCGCGACCTGCGTGCGACCAACGTTCACGCACGGACGACAAGTTTGTCACAACGAGCAGCGATGCGGCGAGACAAACGAAGGCCACGGCCAACGAAAAGATGGTGTGCAGATGGGTGCGCATGTCGCCACGACCTGGGCGCCAAGCACGCATCGGGATTCGCAAGCGATATCGATCATCGTTGGACATGAAAAACTCCTAGAAACATTGGGGCTCCAGATGGCCTGCGGCGGTCGGCACCCAAATCCCTACGCCACCAAGTTGAGAGCGACGCGTTCGCCCGAGCTTTCTTCCGATTCTTCGGTCGTGAGTCCGTTTGGTGCATCGGTGGCTTTGCCGTCATCGAACACGATCACGCGGCGCGGACGAACATCGAGAAGCGAACGATCGTGCGTCGCAAAAAGAACCGTCGTGCCCGTCTCGTGGATGTCTTCGAACAACCCGAGCACGTCGATGGCCAGTTGAGGATCGAGGTTGCCAGTCGGTTCGTCCGCGAGAATCAACGCCGGTTCGCCGACGATCGCCCGGGCTACCGCGACACGTTGTTGTTCGCCGCCCGAGAGACGTTTGGCTTGTTGATCCCCTCGTCCTGACAAACCTACGCGTTCGAGCGCTTCGCCCACACGGGCTCGGACGACTTGTGGGGGCAAACCCACGACTTCCAGCGCCACGGCGACGTTGTCGGCAACAGTCCAGCTCGGAACGAGCTTGAAGTCTTGAAAGACGTAGCCGATGTTGCGCCGCAACGCGGGAATCGCTTCCCGCTTCAAACGACTGATGTCGCGACCGAGAAACAGAATGCGTCCTTCATCGGCTTGTTCGAGGCCGTGCACGAGCCGAAGCAACGTGCTCTTGCCCGAGCCAGAAGGTCCGGTGATGAACACAAACTCACCTCGTTCGATGGTGAGCGACAAACCCTTCAAAACGGGTTGGTCGGCGCGATACGCCTTGTGCAGATCCTCGAAAACGAGGATGGGTCTCGGTGCCGCCAGAGGATCGAATCGATGCGCTGGTCGGAATGCCGGTCGAAACAAGTTGCGCGGAGAAAAAGCCGCCATGAGGGCCAGAGCTACCAGGGCCGAGAAAAGTGGAAAACTTTTCGGCCAAAAACAGCGCGAAGAGCGTGAGTATCAGGCGTTGCGAGCGAATCGGGGCTAGGAAGGCCGACGGAAGCGTACTTTGATACTCACGCTCTAGGACCAATGCCGCTCAGGATCGTGTTCTTCGGTTTGCCGCTCGCTGCGCTTCTTTTGGCTCGCGATGGTCACCAGATCGAACTTTGTGCCGTGTGTCGGAAAGACGCCCTCGGTTTGCGGCGCGCCACGCGAACGTTCGGGAAAGAGCGCATGTGGGTGCGCCCGCGGGCAAACGACGCCGCACTCTTGAAACGTGTCCGCACCATCGCCCCAGATCTCGTCGTGAGTTGGTTCTGGACCACGCGTTTGCCCATGAACATCGTCGAAACGGCGCGGCTCGGAGCCATTGGCGTGCATCCGTCCTTGTTGCCGCGGCATCGCGGACCAGACCCAACGACATGGGCCATTCTGAGTGGTGACGACGTGACGGGTGTCACGGTGCATCGGATCGCTGCGGAATACGACACGGGCGCCATGTTGGAGCACGAAACGTTGCGTATTGATCCTGCATGGAACGCTTGGAACCTCGCCCGCGCCTTGGATCGACCTTCGCTTCGCGCCTTGCGCCGCACAGTCGCGCGGTTTGCCCGAGGAGAACCCGTACCTGAAAAACCGCAGGACGAACACCTCGCAACCGAAGCTCCATTTCTGGATGAAGAAGCTTGTGCGATCCGTTGGTCGTGGCCAAACGAACGTATTTTGCGGCTCATCCGCGCCCTTGCCCCGGCTCCTGGTGCCTGGACCGAAATCAACGGCTCGCTCGTGCATGTTCATGCCGCCGAACCCGTGATGCGTTTTCCCGCCGCGCTCGAACCAGGAGAAGGCTACATCGACGCGGAAAGGGCCGTGGTTCGGACAGGCGATGGCGCCATCGCGCTCCTGCGCGGGGAAATCGAGGGGCAAGAAGCAAAAGCCAAAGATTTGTGTCGGCTCTTTTTCTCCGACGCGCCTTTGCTAGGCTGACGCGCCGCTCGACCTGTTCGTTTTCGTGGAGGACGTCTCGTGGAACCCGTTCAGCTTGCAAAGTTGGCGCGAGAAAGCCTGATTGGGGCGCTCAATGCCATCCAAAGTAGCGAGGACGCGCCCGACGAGTTGTTCGACGCGGCCGAACCCATTGCGCAAACCATCACGATTTTGCGCAAGATCGAACGGAGCGGCGGCGCGCTGCTCGATGGGCGCGATGTGGCCCTGAAAAACGTCCGCAAACTCCTCGCCGACGTACAGAACATCGATAGCGGTCATCCCGCTGCGGACGAAGTGCTCGAAGCGATCGCAGCGTCCTTGTCGAAGGTCAACGCACTCGCCCGGTGGAAGGGACCAGGACAACAGTCGGTCCCGCCCACGTATGGTTCAATGCCGCCCGCGCAAGCTTCCGTTCCTCCAACGCAATCGTCCGTGCCTCCTCCGCCCACGGCGATTCCCCGAGCTGCGCCAGTGCCGGTGATCGCGCATGACCCGACACCCACAACGGTGCCGCGACCCGCAGCTGCAGTGCATCACGAAGAACCGCGCCAGGCACTCGATGCGCGGGTGGTCCACACCGCCCAGCCAGTTGTTCAGCCCAAACCCGTCGTTGCTGCACAACCCGAACCTGCTCCCGTGATTCAACCCAAGCCGGTCGTCGAGGTCCGTGCGGCCCCTGCTCCAGCACCAGCTCCGCAGCCGGTTGTTCAAGCCAAACCTCAGCCGGTCCCTCAACCCGTGGCTGCTCCACAACCCGTCGTGCAGCCCAAACCCGTCGAGTCCAAACCTCCGCCGGCCCCACAACCAGCTCCACAACCAGCTGCACAACCGGTCGTTCAAGCCAAACCCGTCGACTCCAAACCTCCGCCGGCTCCACAACCGGTTGTTCAAGCCAAACCCGTCGACTCCAAACCGCCACCGGCTCCACAACCGGCAGCAGCTCCACCGTCGATCTCCCAAGCCAAACCCGTCGACTCCAAACCGCAAGCGGCTCCTACACCGGGCTCGATCCCTCCGCCCCCGCAGAAAAAACTTCCACCCCCACCTGCTCCACCAGGTGTCCGCACCCTCGATGTTTCCCTCGGCGTGCGCAGTGTTTCAAACTTCTACCGTGGGCTCAGCGGCAACGACGTCATCGACCATGGCGGAGTGTTCGTCGAGACGTACCAGATCCCCAAGATCGGCACGCAGTTCCAGCTGCACGTCCACATGCCCGGGGACTACGAGTTTTATGCGCTCGCCACGGTGATGTGGACGCGCGAAACTGGAGGTTCGTCCGAGCCCGGCTTCGGCGCTCGGTTCACCCAAATCGGTAACGACGGAAGGCAACTCGTGTATCGCTACAGCCGTATCCGCGAACCGATGTTTTACGACGACTTGTGACGAACATCGGACGTCTTCGAGCTGTTTTGGTGCTCGCGGCGGCGCTTGCCGTCGTCATTGTCCCGGCACGAGCGTGGGCGATTGGCGACCCACAGCTGGATTGGCGCACCGTCGAATCGAAACACTTTCGCGTGCATCATCCGCACAACCTCGCGCCGCTCGCGGAACGCGTCGTGCTCATCTGCGAATCCATCCACGAGCACATGACCGCGGACATGGCGTACTCCCCGCGCCCCAAGACGGAAGTCGTCATCACGGACGATGTCGATTCGTCGAATGGATCAGCAACTGCGCTGCCCTTCAACACAGTTCGTCTTTATGCAACCGCACCGGAAGATCTGTCCGTCCTCGGCGACAACGACGACTGGCTGCTCGATCTGATCACCCACGAATACACGCACATTTTGCACATCGACAACATCTCGGGAGCGGCATCGATCATCAACGCCGTGCTCGGCAAGTCGTACGCGCCAAACCAGGTGCAGCCGCGGTGGGTCCTCGAAGGTCTCGCGACGCTCAACGAATCCCGCAACTCGGGAGCAGGGCGCATGCGTTCGTCGTACTTCGACATGTTCATGCGGGCCGACGTGCTCGAAGATCAAGTCGCGGGTCTCGACGTGATGTCGAACAATCCGATCCGTTGGCCCAACGGCAACATTTGGTACCTCTACGGCTCGCGGTTTCTCGGCTGGATCACGGACGTTTACGGGCCCAACACCATGCGCGCCGTATCGGCAGACTACGGCGGCAACCTGTTTCCCTGGGCCATCAACCGCTCGATTCGTCGGGTGACCGGAAAAACCTATGAAGAATTGTTCGAGGGCTTCAAGGCACATTTGAAGCTGCGTTACGCGGCGCAAATGAAGGAAGTCGAAACGCGCGGCTTGCGTGGAGGCGTTCGGCTCACCCATCACGGACGCAACGTCATGTACCCGCGTTTCGTACCGCGCGTCGTGCGTTCGTCCGACCGTGACGAGCTGGTCTATTGGCGCGACGACTACAACGATCGCGCCGGGATCTACCGCGCGTTATTGTCCGAGCGGCGCGATGCTGTACCAGACAAACCCAAGCTTTTCGTGCGCACTCGATCGTCGTCTACGTCATCGTTTTCGCCCGAAGGTGATTTGTACACCAACAGTTCGACGCCTTGGAAAATCGTCTACTGGCGTGATGACCTGTATCGAATAGCTCATGGAGCTTCGGCCCCACGCGGGGACGAACGCGAGCGCAAGCGGCTCACGGTCGGCATGCGCGCCACTGCGCCTGATGTGAGCCCCGATGGTCGCCACATCACCTTCACGATCAACTCGAAAAGCACGACGTACCTGCAGATCGCCGACCTCAACGACGAAGGAAAACTCGTCGACATTCGAGATCTCGTCCCGAGTGCTCGGTTCGAACAAGCCTACACGCCAAGGTTTTCCCCGGATGGAAAGTTTGTCGCGTACAGTGCATGGACCAAAGGCGGTTACCGCGACATCCGCATCGTCGACGTTGCCACGGGCTCGTTTCAGGAGCTCATGCACGACCGAGCCATCGATGCGAACCCGGTGTTTTCCCCCGACGGCAAACTTCTTTATTTCGCCTCGGATCGCACGGGAATCTCCAACATTTACGCCTACGATCTGACGCAGAAAACGCTCAAGCAAGTCACCAATGTGCGTCTTGGTGCGTACCAACCGGCCGTGAGTTCGGACGGAAAAACCTTGGTGTATGTCGGGTACACGTCGAAGGGTTTTGACTTGTGGTCGATGCCCATCGACCCAGATCGATTTCTCGATGCGTTGCCAGCTCCCACGGATCGTCCGGATCCTCCTCCCGTTGCGGCGCACGTTCCAATGACCTGGAGTCGTTACAACCCGATCGGGACGGTTTTACCACGTCGTTACAGTGTGGATTATGGCCCGGGCGCTTATGGCGATTCGGCGTTTTCCGTCGAGGCCACCGGGAGCGATGTCGTTGGCCTGCACGAAGTGACCGCCAGCGTCATCGCCGACCTCGATGCTCCCGCGCCTCGCGTGTCCTTGGACTACGTGTACCACCGTTTGCCCGTGGACCTGCGTTTCCGCATGTTTCACAACATCGCGCCGCGAACCAACTTCGTCGCCAACGAAAAACGAGTTCGGTATGACGAACGGGGGATCGGTTTTTCCTCGTCGCTTGGTTATTCGATGCCGGGCGAATTTGCCGATCAGTACGCGTCTTTTTCGTACACGTTCTCGGGGTTTCGCGCCGAGCTTCCTCCGGTGCTGTACGACCCTACGTCGTCTGTTCCGCGCATTCCTCGGGGCGGGGTGATGAGCACCGTGCGGGCAAACTATGGGTTCTCGAACGTCGAAGGATCACTCGATGCGCCTGGGTCGATTCGGGGATTCGCTTTACGTGCGGGCCTCGAATACGCGGGACCACCTACGGGCAGTGATTTCTCGCTGTACTCGTTCGAGGGTGCGGTTGCGGCGTATGTCCCGATGCCTTGGCCTGGTCGACACACGCTCGCATTGCGGGTTTCGGGTGGGTTTGCCGGAGGAAGCTACGCGGAACGTGGTTACTACAGCGTTGGCGGGTACGACCTCGAGAACAACACGATCGTCGACATGGTTTCTTCGGGCATGTACGACGGTTCGTTCGTCCTTCGCGGGTATGAGCCGAGCAGTTTGACGGGCACTTCGTACATCTTGCACAACGTCGAATATCGGTTCCCGATCGTCAAACCCGATCGTGGTTTGTCCACGTTGCCTTTGTATTTGCGCCGCATCGATGGAAACGTGTTCGTCGATTACGGCGGGGCGTTCGATCAGCTGGACCTCGAGGCGATTTCGCTCTTCACGAACCGGAGCATCATCAACTCGCCGGATCTGCACACGGCGGCTGGGGCGGAGCTTTGGACGACCGTGACGCTGGGGTATTACCTGACGACGCAGCTTCGTCTTGGATATGCCCATGGCTTTAGTTCCAAGGCGTTGAAGGGTGGCCAGTGGTACTTCGTGGCTTCGAGTGCTTTCTGAGGTGTATGTCCGCAAGAACTTGGCCTCGAGGATGATTGCGCCATCATCTCGCCTCGTGCGTCGCGCTTTTCTTCTCGCCATATGCTGGGCCGCTTTGGGCGGCTGTTTTGCCAACCGTTCATCCACGGACAAACTGCTCGACGCTGCGCATGAACACAATGGCGCAGTACGGTTTGGCCGGATGGACATTGCGCTCGATCATGTGGCGCCAACGGCCAAAAACGACTGGCTTCAGCGACGAACGAGCTGGAAAAACAAGGTGCGGATCATCGACGTGGAGCTCGAGGGCATGCAACTCGAGGCGACCACGACGGCAAACGTGCAGGTGCGCGTGGCTTGGCAACGTATCGACGAAGCCGATTTGCGATCGACGGAAGTGACGCAGAAGTGGCAATCGAAGGACGGTCCGTGGCAACTCGTGAGTGAGGAGTGCACGGGAGGCGATACGAGCCTGTTGGTGATGCCGGAGAAACCTAAAGCGGCGCAGTGATGTGAGGGTTTGGCAGTCCGTTGAATTATCGTCGCGAGCGCCCGAAAGCTAGGGCGACGGAGCGAGGAATACTTCAGTATTTCGAGCGATGTCGACCGACGATTTCGGGGGTGAGTAGATAAGTCGACGGACTGCGGGGGCTCAGGACGACGCTGAAGAACCCGGCTTGGACGCACGCGGCTTTTTGGTTTGCGTGGTCTCGGCAGCTGCAACGCGTGCGGCCTTGCGGCGCTTGATGCGCTCTTTCTTCTTCGCTTGGCCTTTGCGGCGCCGCATCTTCAGTGAACTACGTCGATCCATGTTGCCCATCGCGTATGACTCCTCAGGGGTTTGGGGCGTGGGACGCCGTCTGGCGATCCAAAGTCCCAAATGTTCGAAATCGGAAAAACCAGCGCCAATCTGCCTAAGATCGGGCCTTCATGCAAGGTCGCTCGACACCCGACGCCAAATCAGCTTCCGCTGAGCGCTCCGTCGAATGCAAGATCGCGGCTGCGCACTTCGAGTCGATACCGTGAATTGATCGTCTCGATGTAAAAAATGTCGCGACCAGCGAGGCGTAAAACTCGCTTCACTGGCGTAGTGACGTACTCGTGCATGCCGTCGGAGAATTCGATCACGACGACCGAGCCTTTGCGCGGTGCACGTACGAGCCTGCCAACGACGGCGCGGGTGCCACGGCCAAGCTTTCGGAGCACGACTTGCACGATCGGCATCCTAGCACGCTCGCTTGAAACGGGCGCAAGTTGCACAAGGCCCAGCACGTATTTCGTTTTGCCGTCTTGGTCGGCTCATGGCTCTGTCTGGTCGGACGCACGCCGCGCGGCCCCTCATGTCTTCGACGTATTTCGGCGTGTAGCGCGGCCAAGGTGGATCCAACGCAGCGCGTAGTTGCTGCACATTCCTCTTGCCGCACGCGCTCGTCCGCGCTCTGAGTCCGGCCGTGCGCGGTCTATCTGCTCGTCCGGTTGGCTCTGTGGAAGTGATCACCGGCTCGATGTTCAGTGGAAAAACGGAAGAACTCATTCGACGCATCAAGCGCGCGATTCTTGCGCGTCAACGCGTTCAAGCGTTCAAGCCACGAATCGACGATCGTTATGACCCCCAACGAATTGTCAGTCACGAATCGGTGAGTGTCGAAGCTGTTGCGGTGAATTCGAGTGCGAGCATCGAGGAGCGGGTGCACGACGACACGGAGGTTGTGGCGATCGACGAGGCTCAGTTTTTCGACACGGGCATCGTGCAAGTTTGTGATCGGCTTGCTTCGCGAGGGTTTCGAGTGATCGCGGCGGGTCTTGATCAGGACTATTTGGGCCGGCCGTTTGCGCCGATGCCTGACTTGATGGCGATCGCCGAAGAGGTGACGAAGGTGCATGCGGTCTGTGCGGTTTGTGGTCACGCAGCAAGTCGTTCGCAGCGGTTGATCGCGGAATCGACGACGGTGCTCGTGGGCGGATCGGAGTCGTACGAGGCGCGTTGTCGCACGTGTTTCGAGGCGCGCGACGTGCCACGAACGGTGTACTAGGTCCGGACAAACCGTGGCCGCGCCCGCCGGATTGGAACCGGAGCAATCCGTGGCCGCGCCCGCCGAATTGGAACCGGAGCAATCCGTGGCCGCGCCCGCCGAATTGGACGCTCGCTGCGCGCGCTAACAAGCGCGCTACGCGAGAGTTTTGTTTGTGATGGGGGGCTACGCCATTGGCTCTCACAATCTCTTTGGCTTTCAGCCAAAGAGACTGAGCCAATGGCTCTGCCCCCCATACCCCCCGGGGTTCAAATTGGGCCCGCGTCCGACTTGTTCCCCCCGGGGGTATGGGGGCAGAGCTGCCTGCCCGTCTTTTTGCGAAGCAAAAAGACCTGGGGGGCAGGCGGCGAGCCCCCATCGTAAACAAAGCCTCGCGTAGCGCGCTTGTTAGCGCGCGAAGCGAG
>DAOMZH010000029.1:0-29351 GCA_035437985.1 Polyangium sp. (in: bacteria)
CTCCACGTTCAGCACCAGCATTCACCAAACACAGCTCCATCATGCGCCCCACGACGCGATCCGGATCGAGTTCACTCGACAATGCTTGGGCGGCTCGAATGGCCGTATTTACGTCAATGGCTACCGTACCGGTCGAATTCGTGGTCGAGATCGTGCTGGACGTCGTCGTCGTCGTCGTTCGCGAAGCAGACGCAGGTATCGTGAACGCTGCGCGCACATCGGAAAATGCAATGTCGAGGTGTCCGACGAGGGCTGGGGCATTCCAGCGAAGATATGCATCTCGCGCTTCTTGCAAGTACATGTGGGCAATGCGCTTTCGTCCTTCTTGAAGATGGTATTCTGCGCACAATTGCGCCGCGAGCGCTTCGATATGCAAAAAACCATCTTTTCGGGCCAAGGTCATTGCTTCGTCGTATTTGGCCATGGCTTCTTGCGCGTTTCCCCGAATACGCGCGCGTTCTGCTTCGAGCAGTCGAAGTTTGTGGAGGAAGTTTTCGGCGCAGCCTTCAGCAAAATAAACAAATCGAGCAATCGCTGCTTCGAGCCTTTCCAGCAGCGCATTTCGTTGCCCTTCGTCCAATTCAGCCGACCAACACTTGGCCGCGGCCAAGCCTCGAAACAAGGATACATCCGTCACCGGCGGATTGGCGTAGAGCGTCGACCGAAACTTTTCGGTTTCATCGGCTCGTTCGAGCGCCCGCGTGTATTCGCCAAAAACCAGAAACAAATACGTTTCTTGCAAGCGCGCCAGTTGCGCGACGAAACCATCACGCAGGGAGAAGAAATACTCGGACGAACACGAAAGCCAGTAGGGATTGGGACTGGGTATCGAATTGGCTGGCGATTGCAGAAACGCGGTGAAGTCGGCAATCAGCGCAAACGTGTGTTGTCCAAACGCGTCGCCGCCCCGAGCCATGACGCCTCGAAGCGTCAATTCCTTCGCTGCAACCTGCTGCAATGGGCGCCCAGCCCAAAGATCCGCATAATAAACGTCGCCTCGGAGCCCCCAACTCGTCCCCTGAAATGAACCCGATGCTGCTGCCGTGCGGCACGCCAATTCATACCATTCGCGCGTCTTTTCGAGAGGATGTTCGAAAGCCGCAAATATCCCGCGGAAAAACGCACATTCGGCAGCCCGAGGCGAGTTTACCCGTTTCGTGGCCTCGATGCCGTGGTAAACCCAACGAAGCCCTCCACGATAATCCGGGAAAAACGCGGACCGAGCTTGCGCAAATAAGCAAAGGAAAAATGGCGCTGCGGTCGTGATGGTTCCGCGACGGGTCATTTGCTCGACATTGCGCGCGACGGCAACTGCTGCAAGCACTGGGCGTGTTCCGATGGCTGCGCACAGGATCATGCACGATTCCAAGGCATCGCATAACAGATGTTCCGGCAATGGGTCGGCAGGCATTTCCGAGAATCCATGGGGATGCTCATCGAGCCACGTGTCACAGACCCGAATCAAACGCAATGCTTCAGAGATACACGCGGCATTCGTTTCGGGATACGTTATGCCTTGCGATTCGAGCACCGCCAATCCAATTCGTTCGCCTTCGGCATATTGGCCACTCGCCAAACACGTGCGCACCCGCAATTCCAAGCCCGCAAGGCGCGCTCGAGGCTCCAATGGGCGCGTCGACATTTCTTCGATTCGTCGGTGAACATCGTCGAAACTGCGCAACATGAAGTCGGACTCCGCCCGCGCCAGCACCAGATCGGCCGCCAAACTTGGTTCGTCGTGCCAAGCATTGGGGCCCAACAGCGTTTCGGCCTGTTCCGCATGCGTCCCCTGCAAACGGTGCGAACCATTGACCGCCGCTGCTCGGGCCGCCCGCAAATTCAAACGCGCCAAGTCCACGCGTTCCTCTTGGGACGTCAGCGCGTCCACCGCCAAATTCAAATGCCTCGTCAATTCGAGCAGTTTTTGATTCGAGCCTCCGTCCTTCTCGAATACTTCCCGCAAACGCCGTCCAATCGAAAGATGCGTGCGAACGCGGCGCTCGGGATCGATTCTTTCATAAAACGCTTGCTGCACGCGGTCGTGCAAAAATCGATAGTGGGCATCGAATTGCCCCACGGACATGATCGAAGCGAGAGCTTCCGCTTCGCGATAATGGTTGTCCTCGGGAATCACCAATCCGCCCATGAGGGCCGGGTGTAATTCCTGTACGACGCGTGGTGCGTCCCAATCTGCGAGCAAAGTCAATTCGGCTAAAGAAAAACGATGCCCCACACAAGCCGCTCGACCGAGCAGAGTCTGCGTATCCTCGGGTAACTTGCCAACGTTCTGACGCATCAACTCGACGACGTTATCGGTGACCTTCACATGATCGACAGCCGTCTGGTCCCATTGCCAAACGCCCGTATCCGGGTTGCGCTGCACGAGTTTTTGCCGATGCAGATCCAAAAGCAATTGCCCCAAGAAAAACGGGTTCCCATTCGTCTTCGCCCGTAATGCGCGGGCGAGGGGCGCAACGACCGATTCTGGTGCCGAAAACGTGGCCGCCAACCATTTTTGCACCGATGATTCATCCAATGGCCCGACGTCAATCCGGGACGTAGACACATTGGCCTTCGCAAGGGCATCCATACACGCCCATAACGGGTGCGACCCATCTATTTCGTTGTCCCGAAACGCAGCAATGATCAGCGTGCTCTTCTTCCCCTCGTCCGTCAACAGCACTTTCAACAATTCAAGGGATGCAGGGTCCGCCCATTGCATGTCGTCCAAAAAGAGCACCAGCGGCGGCGACACATCGGCAACAGCCCGGACAAACTGGAGCCACGCAAGTTTCAACCGGTTGTACGTCATTTCCGTCGTGACGGCGGGAACCGGAGCAATGGGGCCCATGAGCCACTCGAGTTCCGGGACGAGGTCCGCAATGACGCGAGTCAAAGGCCCGAGCGCTTTGTCTATACGAGCCTTCCACGCATCGAACACCGCTTTGGGACTGCTCGCAATGTCGCGCAACAGCCCTCCAAATGCTTGAGCCAATGCGGCATAAGGCACGGATCGAGCCAATTGATCATGTTTGCCCGAGAGCAAGAGCCCCCTACCCGCCTTCGCAATGTCTTGATAAACGGCACGCACGAGCGCGGTTTTTCCCACTCCCGAAGGACCACCAAGCAACAAGACTTCGACCGCTCCATCTGCCGCTCGTTCGAATGCCGAGCGAATCGCCAATGCTTCCTCGTCGCGACTGACCAGCGTTTGCGAAATACGCAGCGCCGGGGAAAAGTCCTTTTCTGCCAACTCGAATGGCTCGATGACGGCGCGAGTTTGAAGCTGTTCGAGGCATCGAGCAAGGTCGACCGCAAGACCTTTGGCGGTTTGATAGCGTTGTTCAGGGTGTTTTTCCAGGCACCGCTCGACGATCCGATTCACGACGGAGCTCGAATTGGGAACGAACGAATCGAGTGGGGGAATGGGTTTGGCCAAGTGGGCATGCACGAGGGCCAATGGGTCCGTGTCGATGAATGGCCGGCGTCCGGCGAGCAATTCGAATAGAACGATGCCGAGTGAATAGAGGTCCGTTCGCGCATCGAGACCGCGTGCGGTTCGTCCTGTTTGCTCGGGCGACATGTAGGCGAGGGTGCCTTCGAGCGCTTCGGGAATTGCGGCATTCGTGCCTTCCTCGGCGAGTTGCGTGGCAATGGCGAAATCCAGCAAAGTAACGCGCTGGTTTGTCTCGTCCCATAAAATATTTTGGGGTTTGATGTCTTTATGCACAATCCCGGCCGCGTGAATCTTTTCCAGCGCCCGCGCTAGTTCGTATGCAATACGCAGTGCCAATTCGAGGGGAGCTTGGCGGCGTTCGATCAAGAGGTGGTCGAGCGAGGCGAGACCTTGGTCCTCGAGATACAGAATGACTTGTGTGCCAATTTGCTCATACCCATGCGTGCGCATCACGCCTGGCACGCCGGCGAGCTTTTCCAGGAGTCGATGCTCATGAATCAGGCGTCCAGCAACGGAAGAATTCGTCGTGCCGGGAGCCGACATCTTGATCACGAATGAACCACCGGATGGAGCATGTTTTGCCCGGCGAACGATGGTGTCCGCGCTTTGGTACAACGTGTCGCCAAGAATGCAGTCTCGAAATTGCGGCATGGGTTTTCCTACTGTCTCGTCTACGGTACCACGGATCGAGAGAGGGTTTCCACAAACCTATGCCTGTGAAATGACAGTTCGAACGCCGGGGTTGTTTTGTTGACTCTACCGCCGATCCGGATATCGTTGCGAAAACAAGTGCGCTCGTGGAGATCGACATGCGCGGTGCCGTTTCGATGATGGTAAGGGTTTGGCTCCTGTTCATTGCGGGATGCAGCGGTAATTCAGCTCCGACCGCGACATCTTCCCCGCCAAAACCGGCTGAGTCTGCGCTGATTCCCCCGCCCTCCGCGCAACAAGCCAACTCGCCGCCCCCAACAACGTCGCCAGTTGCCTCGACAAGCGCGCCGCTACCGGTTGCACGAGCGACCGTTACGCCATCCAGTAGCAAACTCGCTCCAGTGCCCACGGTTGCTCCCAATGCGAAACCGCCGTCGAGGTCATTGACCCGGGGCGTCACGTGTAACGCCGACGGTGATCGTTGCGGCGCGGACAAACCCATTTGCGTGATTCGCAATTTCGCCCGTTGTTTTTCCGAAGCCGATGTCCGGCGCGAAATGCCCAATTCCCCAGAGATGCCACCAGTCTCGAAAGATGCGTGTTTTGGAAATGAGGTATGTCCGGACGATCGCCCCTATTGTATTTGGGATTCGGTCACGGGTTGCGTCGACGAACCGACGGCCAAGGCAATGATCGACAAGGAAGAACCCGGTCCACAAACCTACGGGGTGTACAATCAATGCACCCTGGCCAAGGATTGTATGCAGGGACAAACCTGTTGTCGCGGGTTCATGGGACATGGTTATAGTTCGTGCCAACCACAATGCGATTTGGCCAATACGCAGATTCAATGTTCGAGTGATGCGGACTGTAAGCCCCTCCGTGTGTTTTGCTCCGATCAAGCGTGTCGCAACAAAATACATTGCAATGGGACCATCATGGGTTTCGTAAAGGTCTGCGAACAGGAGCCTTAGTACAGCGTTTCACAAGTTTGTGACCGCTTGTCTAAGCGAAGCAATGTGCTGGTCACCTATTTGCCGGGCGCCGTACTTAGATGGTCTCGACCACGTGCAGGTTTGTTTACACCGCGGCTGCTCATGATAGAATGCCTCGTATGACACGAGAACCAGTGGGAATCGGATGTCCGAAATGCGGCGAAGACATGGTGAGTGCAGTTGCCGAGGGTTGCGCAAGAACGGGCCAACTCTGGAAGTGCACTGCATGCATCGGGATGTGGCTTGATCAGACGGCATGCGAGATTCTCCTCGACGAAGACCTGGCCGACGAAGTGCGCGCATTCATTCGAGGTTCCAGGGCCGCTAACCCCCCGCCAGCCAATGCTGCCCCAACAGCCCCACCTGCCGCAGGATATCGTGTATCCGCGCGACGAACCGGGGATGGCCGGGTTCGCTGCATGCAATGCGGCCAAGAGCCCCTTATGTATGAAACAAGCCAGGCGCGCCACGGAGTCCGCCTAAAGCTCGATGTTTGTCGCGGTCATGGTACGTGGTTCGATCGCGGTGAAGCGCCGCAATTTTTGATGGCCGTGGAGCTCCGCAGATATGGCAGCCACGGTCCGGTTCTCGATCAGGGCCTCCAGCCCTGGCCTGATGACCGGCCGGAGCCCAAGCCAGCGATTGCAGGGCACGGTCATCATGGGGAAATCACCGCCAAGCCCGCACCTAAAGCCTCAGCTCCAAACCCTGAATTCTTCGCGTCGCTTGTCGAGGATAAGCCCCTCCCTGCTCCGCCCGTTCCAACGGTGCCAAAGCCCGCGGTCAATAATCCCGACGCCGAATGGCAGACCTTCATGAATACGATCTTCCGCAGCGTTGAGAAGAGCTGATTTTTGGGACATGGGGAAATGATCCCGCCGGACGATTCCCCAGAAACGCCAACCACGAATCATTCTCGGTCGATGTCCTTCGACACGTGTCCCTATCGCTGGATCAATCTCCCGCCGAGCGTCCATGGTGGTTTGGATTGGCGCAGCAGCCTGATAAACACGTTCTCAGGTGTTTCGCTGGTTGAATTGCCCGCCACGGACCAAGGAATCCCAGGTCCATCCCCTTTTTTCTCATCCAAGTCAACAGCATACTGGCAAGCCGCGCTCGATTGATGCAATGTAGGCGCATGATTTTTCGCGCGTTCGTTTCTCGCGCCCGTTTTGCGCTCGGTGGCGCCGTTTGTCTCGGATGCTCCGCGTCACCGCCTCCTCGCGACATGGCCCCAGCACCGCCAACATCCGCGTCTGCTGTCTCCGCTGCGCCTTCCGCGTCTGCGTCCACCGCTCCAGCACCGCCCGCGTCCGCGCCCGTTTCGGAAACTGCCTCCGTGCCCGAAGCAGAGCAACCTGCGCGGCGTGCTCTTCCGCCTGGGTTCGTGTATGTCCCCGATCCGCTCGACGATCAATGGAAGCCGAGCGTTCCTTGCGGCGATTTCACGATCCAGAATGTCAAACCGCCCGACATGACGACGTCTTATGAACCTTATGTCCTCGTCACGGACAAAGCGGGCAAAAGAGTATACGAGGCTCATGGGCGGGTCCAATCGATGGATTCCGAAAAATATCGTATGTCTTTGGTCGTCGATATTTGCGGCGATTTGACGGGCGACGGTGTTCCCGAAATCATCATGACCGAGCGAACGTTGGGCGCGCATTGCTGCTACACGCATTACGTCGTATCGCTGGTCAATTCGCCAAAACGATTGCTGATGTGGGAGAAGGGTGACAGTGGCGATGGGCTTGGCCCGATCAAGCTCGGCACGGGTAAAAGTTATCAACTCATCAGCTACGACCGAATTTTTCCTCCGTTTGACGGGAAAAACGGCGAGCCTGCGGTGGCTTATGCGTTCGTGCCCGGCTATCCTATCCTGTTCGATCTGGTGGGAAGCGAATACAAGGCCCGGACGTTTTTATTTGGCGACAAGCTCCGCGAGATGCGCGAAAAAGAGCACGCAGAATGCAAAACGCAAGCGGGATGTGAGCCCAGCGAATTGTATGAATGGGGTTTGGCGTTGATTATCGGTGATTGGGACCAGCAAAAGGCGACGATCATCCCGGACCCGGAGGAACGCAAAGCATTCGAGCGACGCAGTGCGGAAATGCGGGCCTTGCTGCGGCGGCGATTGGGCCCATGAAAACCCAAAACGGACTACGTTGACTTTTCGGACACACTCGGTTGCTCGAGGCGCGGACGGAGGCGAAGATCGAACCCCGTCAGAGTTTGGCGCAGCAGATGGTCGTGGGTTTGTCCCCCATGACGGACCCGCTAGGAACTCCACCAACACAAGCCGTTTTGGGAATGCTCTGATCCGGTAGCGTCAGCACTGACATGCTGGCCGGCACAGTGGCCATGTTTACGCAGCCGTTGCTGGACGTCACCATTTGCGAGCTTGCTGAAGTGCATTGGGTGCTGTTGAACAGGGCGAAGGCCGTTGGTCCGGTGCATTTGATTTGGCTTTCGTCACACGCACAGGACGAACACGCGCGCATATCCACGTAGCTGCTGAAGGTCGAATGCAATTCCGAGAATCCTGCGGGACACGCAAATGTACCTTCTTGCGCAACGCACAATTTATTTTCATATCCGGCGCCATGAACCTTCACGCAGGTCGATTCTCCGCAGCCAGTCGCGGTTTCCGCAGCCGGACATACCAGCACTTCTTTATTGAATGGATTGACTTTCGATAACCCACCTCCCGAAGCGCTGCACGTAGCGCCTAGCGGTACGGTCGGAAGAGCGCCCACCTTGCACGAGTTCGATGAAAATACAGGCCCGACCATCGAGCATTCGCCCTCATTCGTATACGTTTGCGTCGTCGCGGTCCCTGCACAACTCGCGAACAGATAACAATCGAGCGTGTTCTCGCATTTCCCGGTTACTTGACACATACACGCGTGACAATCACTGTTGACTGGCTCTTCGAATAGATGCTGAGGCGCGCTGCCATCGATACAGGGCATTTCATCGTCGCCAAATGCAATCCTTCGTATATGCACATATGTCCACCCCGACGGAGGCGACGGCTGGCATGAAAACAGATCGCTACAATTCGCAGTATCTGCGCAATCGGTCAGATTGTCGCCGTCGTTATCGAGGCCATCATCGCAATCCTCATCGCTGGGCATGCCACTGCTCGACGCCGAGGTGCCCCCCGTGCCCCCCGCGCCTCCATCGCCCGCCACGCGCAGATCCGGTGCACAGCCCACGATGACAAAACCGGCTAAGAATCCCCACCAAGCTGATATAGTACGACCCATGGTGCATACGACTGCACCATCATCTCGCGTAATAGTCAACCACTTTAATGCTCGAAGTTCACCCATCGTGCGACGGTCGGACGACGAGGCGGCTCTTCGACGAGCAAGAAAACGGAACGCACATCCGCCGTGGCCTACACGAGGCGCCGCAATGCGTCGAACGTTCGGGAAACTGTACTTGGCGACCGTCCGGACCGTGATTTCGTTGTGTACCTGCTGCCGATTACCCCATCGTTTTGCGATGCGGGATGCCTTTCGCGACCTCGCTCGCCGAGGGGCGATTTGTTGGTTTCATTTCGAGGCATCGGGCGACCAATGAGGCCAGCTCTGCCGGCATACCAGGACATTGCCGCAGCGTTTCTTCCGCCTTCTCGTCAATGAGGCCGCCGAGCACGGGTGGATGCGCATAAGGCCGCTTTCCGGTAAACAATTCGAATGCAATGACTCCCATCGCGAAGATATCGGATGCAGGTTGCGCGTTTTTCGAGCCATACCCCAGTTCCGGGGCCATGTAGTACGGTGTTCCAACCAAAGCGCCCGTTTGCGTGAGCGAGAAAGCGCGGTCCCCCGTGGCCCGCATTGCCGGCGTGTCGGCAGGTGGCACGACACTGGGACGCAAATCGGTCATGACGATCGAAATGCCAAAGTCCGCCAGTTTGATGCTGGGATGCGCGGCGGAATCCGACATCACCAAGATGTTTTCCGGTTTCAAGTCGCGGTGCACAATCGATTGCGCATGCAATGCCTGCAATGCTTCAGCCATTTGTGCAATCACGCTCAGGACCCAAGTTGCACCTTTCGCTGGTCCGTCGAATTGGCGCAAGGTCGAGCCCGCAACGAATTCCATCACGATGTACAATACGCCGCCATCCGTCACGTCGACGTCGTAAATGCCAATGAGATTCGGATGCGACAGCTTGGCCAAGATTTGTGCTTCTCGGACAAACCGTCCCAAATCACTGCGGTCGGGACTTCGATTCAGCACTTTGGCGGCCAAGTGCTGACCGTCCGTGGTTCGTTCGACTTCGTAAACTGCGCCCATACCCCCTTCCCCGACCAATCGCAACACACGATAACAATCACCAATCGTATCCCCAGCGGCGAACGAGCCTCCCGGCACTTCCGCGCCCTCGTGGGGCAAAAGCGACTCCATCAAGCGATGGGAACGCTGCGCGATTTGGCGGCGCAATTCGTCGTTGAGTTGTTGCACTTCGCGATTACGCGTTTCGACCACCTGCAATTGCTTCTCGATGTTGCGGTACAGGTGCGCATTTTCCATGGCAATGGCTGCTTGGGATGCAAGGACCGACAAAAGCTCGACCCGGGAAGGGGGAAAAGCCGACGGTACCGTTTGGTGTTCGAGGTACAAGATGCCACCCAAACGCCCGCGATGCGTGAGCGGCAAAGCGAGGACGGAGCGCACCATGTTTTTGGCCAGATAGGGATCGTCGGGAAAACGTTTTTCTTGAATGATATCGTTGGCCACGACCGGCTCACGACTGCGGGCAACATACCGCACGACCGTGGTTGCCAAGTCGGTGCATTGCGCCAATTCGATCGCCAAACCCGTTTCGATGCGGGCATCTTTGACGGACAAGCGAGCAACGAGCACCCACGAGTCTTGCTCGGCGAATACGAGCGCTCCGCGTTCGGCACCTGCATTGGCGAGGCACAATTCCATCAATCGGCCAACGACGCGTTCGACATCGAGTTCCCCTGAAAGCGCCTGAGCGGCTCGAATGGCCGTGTGTACATCCAATGCGGCGCCTCCGGTCGTCGTGGAAGTCGTGCTGGCCAAGGTCGTCTGCGTCGAAACTCGGGGAGTATGCAGGTCAGCGGGGCGAGGTTTCAAGAAGTCCGGATATTTGTTTTGCAAATGAACCACGAGCGCTTCCGCTTCCCAACGCGTATACGCATCGCGCGCTTCGTGCAGGTACGTGCTGACATTCCGCGTTCGGCCTAGTTCCAGGTAAAACTCGGCGCAGAATTGAGCCGCGAGCGCTTCGATGTGCAAGAACCTCTGTTTTCGGGCCAGATCGATGGCCTCGTCGTATTTCGCCATAGCCTGGCCCAGATTTCCTTCGATGCGTGCTCGTTCGGCTTCGAGCAAACGCAGGCCATGCAGAAAATTGTCCGGGCAACCTTCCGCAAAGTATTGGAATCTTTGAATGGCCGCAGCGAATTGCTCGAGGACCGCTCGACGTTCGGAATCGGTCGACTCCGCAGACAAACACTTGCCCGCAGCCAGACAACGCCAAAGCGGAATGTTCGTCACGGGCGGCGAGCCATAAATGACGGCGCGAAACTGTTCAGCTTCGTTGGCGCGTTCGAGTGCTCGGGTATGGGCCCCAAAAGCCAAAAACACTTGTGCTTCCAGGATCCGAGCCAGTTCCGTGGTTAATTCATCGCCCACACCAGCCAAAAAACGAGAATGGACATTCCACAATTCCTTGGTTGGATCGGCAGGACACGTCGACGTCGGCGACCGAAGAAATGCGGCAAAATCAGCCGTCAAGGCGAATACATGTTGTCCAATGGCATCGCCGGCCCGTTTCATCAGCTCCCGCAAGGATTCCTCTTTGTGGGCAACTTGGCTCAGCGGAGTTGCACGCCAAATATGGGTATTGGAAAGGTCCGCAAGAAGCCCCCAGCTCGTACCTTGAAAAGATCCCGAGGCCATGGCGACACGAACTCCTTCTTCGAATTGGCGCCGAGCCTCGTCCACGGGACGTTCGTAAGCCACATAGGTACCCCGGTACGTCGAGCATTCCGGGTAAAACGGCGAGCCTAAACGTTTGGCAGCTTGTTCTCCCTCGCTCGCCCAGCGAATATTTCGGCGGTAATCACCAATAAAGGCTGATCGCAATTCCCCCATGGCGCCAATGAAAAATGGCCCGACGAACGACATTTGTCCCGTTTGCGTGATCTTTTGCACGCTGCGGGCTACGCCGAGCGCTCCCAAGGCTGGGCGGCCTCCAAGACTCGCGCAAAGAAGCATTTCGACATCCAAAATGTCGTACAAAAGATGGTCGACCGATGGATCCGGGGCCGTCGTGGAAAAACCCTCGGGATGCGCCTCCAACCATTGATCACAGGCAGTGAGGAGCGGAAGAGCTTCGGCGATACACCCCTCGTTGGTTTCAGGATAAACGATTCCACGTTCGGCGAGGGCTTCGATTCCAAACCGTTCACCGGCGGCATATTGGCCAGATGCGAGATACGCTCGAACACGTAGTTCCTGGGCGACGAGTCGCGGTAGATTGGGCAAGGGCAGGGCCAAAAGTTCATTGGCGCGCTGGTGAACCGCGTCGAATTCCTTCAACATGAAATCAGCTTCGATCCGTTCGAGCGCCAGTTCCACGGAAAGGGCGGGTTCTTCCTGCCAAGCTCGTTCCCCCAAAAGTTCGCGAGCTTGATCCACCAATGAAGCTTGAAGTCCATACGAGCCATTAACTTTGGCCGCTTTGGCCGCTTGCAAGTCGAGTCGTGCCAAACGCTTGCGGTCGTCGTCGGTCTCGAGGGCCGCGGCGCCCAGATTGAAGTGCCGCACCATTTCGAGCAGTTTTTGGTTCGAGCCTCCTTCCTTGTCGAAAACCGTTTGCAATCGTCGAGCAATTCCCAAATGCGTGTGTTTGCGCGTCTTCGGGTCAATGCGCTCGTAAAACGCTTGCTGCACGCGATCGTGCAAAAATTGATACGTCGCACTCGTGGCACTCGAAACTTGCGCCTGAGCGAGCGCTCCAGCTTCGCGATAATGCCCATCGAGCGGAATGACGAGCCCCGCCAAAAGCGCGGGCTGCACGTCTTGCACGGCCGTCGATGA
Organism: Polyangium sp. (in: bacteria); assembly: GCA_035437985.1. Taxonomy (GTDB): domain Bacteria; phylum Myxococcota_A; class Polyangia; order Polyangiales; family Polyangiaceae; genus Polyangium. Next base: position 12,196 of record DAOMZH010000029.1, read on the forward strand.
AGCAATCCCAGCAATGATGGAGAGGTCCATCGAGGAGAAAATATGCCCCGCGCAGGCCGCTTGTCCCAGCAATGTTTGCGTCGCTTCGGGCAATTCGACGACCTTCTGCCGCATCAATTCGACCACGTTGTCGGTCATCGCCGCCTGGTCCACAGCGTCCTGATCCCATTCCCACTCGCCCGTTTCGAGGTTTCTTCGGACCTGCTTTCGTCGGTGTATCTCCAAAAGAAGTTGTCCCAAGAAAAACGGATTCCCATGCGTTTTCTCATGCAACGCTTTCGCCAAAGGCCTGGCCCGGGTCGAGTCGACCAATAACGTCGAGCCAAGCCAAACCCGCACCGCTTCTTCGTCGAGCGGCCCTACGGTGACGCGTGGCGTTCGGATGTCGGCTTTTTCGAGGGCATCGACCAAACTCCACAATGGATGTCCCGCGTCCACTTCGTTGTCGCGATAGGCCGCGATGATTAGGAGATTCTTTTTGCCCACATCGGTGAGCAATGTTTTCAAAAGTTCGAAGGACGCCGCGTCCGCCCATTGCATGTCGTCCAGAAAAAGCACGAGCGGAGGAGATACGTCCGCCACTGCGCGCACAAATTCAATCCAGCTCAGCTTCAGCCGATTGTACGTCATTTCCGTGGGGACGACAGGAACCGCGGGGAGTGGGCCGGTCAACCATTCCAATTCCGGCACGATATCGGCAATGACCCGGGCCCGAATTCCGATGGCTTGCTCGATGCACGTTTTCCACGTGTCGAAAACCGGCTTTGGGCTTGCGGCAACATCACGCATGAATCCACCGAAAGCTTGCGCCAAAGCACCGTAGGAAACCGCGCGACCTAGTTGATCGTGTTTGCCCGAGAGAAGCAATCCGCGACCCAGGTTGGCAATTTCTTGATAAACCGAACGAACGAGCGCTGTTTTTCCCACGCCCGAGGGACCTCCGAGCAACAACACCTCGACGGCCCCGTTCGCAGCCCGCTCGAATGCAGCTCGAAGTTCCGCTGCTTCTCGCTCCCGGGCGACCAAGGTTTGCGAGAGGCGCAGGGCCGGTGAAAAGTCCATTCGACCCAAGACAAACGGCTCGATGGTGCCGCATTCTTCGAGTTGTCGAATGCAGGTAGCCAAGTCCGCGACCAGGCCCTTCGCTGTTTGATAACGTTTCTCAGGATATTTTTCCAAACAGCGTTCGACGATGCGGGCGACCATCGGCGACAAACCCGGCACCATGTGCTCGAGAGAAGGCACGGGCTTGGCCAGGTGTGCATGCACGAGCGCCAATGGATCGGCTTCGACAAACGGCCGTCGTCCCGCGAGCAGTTCGAACATCGTCACGCCGAACGAATACAAGTCTGTTCGCGCATCCAGGCCGCGCGCCGTGCGTCCCGTTTGCTCGGGCGAGATATACGCGAGGGTTCCTTCGAGCGCTTCGGGGATCGCTGCATTCGTCGCTTCTTCGCCCAATTCGCAAGCAATCGCAAAGTCGAGCAGCGTCACTTGTCCCGTCGTCTCGTCCCATAAAATGTTTTGGGGCTTGATGTCCTTGTGCACCACGCCGGCTGCATGGATTCGTTCCAGAATACGGCTCAATTCGAGGCCCAGACGAACCACGGAGTCGATGGGCAATGCTCCACGAAGCGCGACGATGCGATCGAGTGACCGCATGCCTTGATCTTCGAGCCACAAGGTGGCCTTTGTTCCTTCGTGCTCGAATCCGCGCGCCCGCACGACCCCGGACACTTGCTGGAGTTTGTCCAGCAGCCGATGTTCGTGCATCAATCGGCCGACGGAGCGATTGTTCGTGCCGGTGTTCGTAGATATTTTGAGGACAAACGATTCCCCGGATGGATATTTTGCCCGCCGGACGATCGTGTCGATTCCTTCGTGCAGAACTTCTCCCAGTATGCAATTGCCGAGCTGCAGCATCACGTCGCTCCGTTTGCCAGATGTGGCAGGTGCGGCAATGGTACATGCGCGGAGGGAAAAAAAGAAGCGACTTCTGCGGGAACTTGATTGGTTGTTGGATTGCAAAACCGAATTCCCATAACGAGGGTCACGCTTTCGCGCATTTGATCGCAATTACGTTTCGCCGGCCTGGAAATCGTCTAACCGACGGGGAAGGCATCCCCGAGGCTACGTGGTGCCCCTCCCTGCATACTCGGCTACCGAGCAGGGAGTCATGGCGAATGAATCAAAGTTCGCTTTCCGTCATCTTTGGGCTGTGACATTCGGGGCAATGTTGCAAATAGGTGCGAAAATCGGCCAATGTCCCAATTCGCTGGCAATGTGGGCAGGGGACGGATTCCCAGCGAGGCGAATAGTGCAAAAAAACCTTCCCTCCAATTTCCACGAGGTCTTCGAGAATCGGTACCGCAAAACCCGTGGCGACCCACGGTGAAACCAGGTTGCGATTTCTTTTCCAGCGTCGCTTGGCGGCGTTTTTCTTGAACGCATCGGAGAGGACAAACAGTTGGTGATGCAGGGACGTTTGCAATAATTTCTCCCCCACGGGAGGACAAAGCACGCAAGGTTGCCGACAAGCCGAGCAATAAATGGGCGTTTCGTTTTTCTCGCCCACGAATCCGACGAATTCGCGAAAACCACAATCTTGGCAATCGAATACCGAATAATAGGTCGACATGTCGGATCCTGACGTGCCGGACGACGAATACCCCAAAGCACGCTCGGGTGCAAGATGGGGCGTCGACACAAGGACATGTGAGACGGAAAACCTGGCGGCCGCCAACGTGGTTGGGAGGTTTTGTTGTTTCAGCCACGGTGTTTCAGTGTGGACGGAGTGACGATAACGCAAGCTGTGTTGCTGTGTTGACTTGCTCGTTGTGCAGAGTGTAGTTCTTCGTGCTTAATCGTCGCGGTAGAATTTTGCGTAATGATCTTGATGGTTTGTGACCATAGTTGTTTTTTGCGTTACCTGGCGACCGCCAACGTGGGTGAGGTATTCTGTGTCCTCTTCCACATCAGGGCGGCGACGAACACGCCGGCGATGATCAGGGTCCCGGGTACGCTTGCCTCCAACCCAAACGCTCCGCCGGTCCACCAGACCGGAGCTGTGTGCAGCGTAGGCGTCAACAGACCGGGACTGTCATGGCCGCTCACCCCAAAGCCTAGCAGATTACCTTGGGTGAAGTTCAGCGCGAAATGAAGGGCGATCGGAAGGGCCAGCGACCGAGTTCGCAAATAGAGCGTGCCGAACAAGAGACTGGCCAAGAAGATGTTGGTCGCAGCGATCGCCTGCGTGGGCCCGGTCATTCCCGGATTGTTCCAATGGTTTAATACGAAATATGCGGCCATCAAGAGCTGTGCGGGCCATGCACCGAGGCCGTCGACCAACCGCCGAAAGACAAACCCCCGGAAGAGCAGCTCTTCGACAATGGCGATTGCCATGCCTTCGCCGAGGCCGGTCTGCAAAGCCGACACAGCATCTGCACTCAGCTTCCACGTAACAGCTCCGGTCCCCCAAAGCACCACCGCGGTGACGGACCAGATCGCAACGCCCAAAGCAATTCCTACGAGTATGCCTCGAGGGTAGCTCTTGGGTGGGCCCACAACTTCTGCCAGCGATTCCCGCCGAAGCGCAACACATCCCCAGGTTACGGCCAAGACCATCAGTGCCTGCCAGGTAACAGCCACCTTGCCTTCGTGCGACGATGCGTGGATGGTTGCAGGAACCACCAATGCCGCCAAAAGCAAAAAGAAAATAACGATCCACCAACCATTTCGGAGCTTGCGCTCGGGAGTCACAAAGGGATTCAGCACCGCACGCTCCTCATCGCCCCGGCGCATGGTTATTGGACAAACGCCGAGGTCAGAATGACGAACCAGGCTGGGTCAGGAATTCCTTTTCCTCGGCTGTCGATTCTCGTCCGAGAATCCCATTTCGATGCGGAAAGCGGCCAAATCGTTCGACGATGACGGCATGACGTCGCGCATAATCGAGGGCATTGATCAAAAGCTTGTGCACGTCTTCGGGCTCGGGGTTTTCGGCCGCGAGCTGCTCGAATTTCGCGATGCATTGGTGTTGCATGGCCACATCTTCCGCATGCATCAAAGGCATGAGGACGAAGTATCGTTCAACCGCGGTGAGCAGGCGATCTTCACCATTGGCCAAACTCGCCAACGATTGTGCCAAAGCGAGCGGATCTTGTGCAAATGAGCGTGAAGTACCCCGGAAGATGTTCCGCGAGATCTGATCGAAAAGCACAATGAGGGCGAGGCGGCCGCGTGGGGTTGATTTCCAGGCGTCGAGCTCTCCACGAACACCAGCCTCGAGCGTCTCGCCAAACTGGCTTCGCAACGACTCATCAAAAGCTTCGTTTTTCGTAAACCACTGTTTGGAGGTTTCGAGCGGCGGCCGTGACGGAGGGCCAAACCATACATGCAACAATGTTTCGGGATCGGCGAGGATGCTCATGAAACGACCGTAAAGCAAAAGCATGCCCGAGTGCAAGCCATTTGCTCGGCCTCTTCTTGGGCTTGTCGAGACGCGCCTTCTTTGTCGTCTCGAAAAAAGTTTCGAAACCGTGACTCTCTTTTTGGACCGTTTGCGATGGACCGGTTGAAGGCGCTGAACACGGCGCGACCAGATTATCGTGGGTCTTGGTCCGAATACCCTGGGCGCCGGCGGAGAAAACCCGAAAGGCTGTATCTACAATGGCGTTCCCAGCACGACTGGAACGTCTGGCAGCGGCTCGATTTCGTTCACCGCCCCGACGGCCCCTGGCATTTACCCGATTCGATTTCACACCGCAGCCGCGTATAGCTGCGACTTGAATTGGTGGACGATCGACTTCACCCCCAGCGCGTCGGACAACATCGGTTTCATCAACGTCTTCTGAGGTTTGCCGGGGAACTTGACCATCGAGGCGCTGATTCGACGAAAAGAATCGGCGCCTGACGGTCCCTGCTCCAACTCGAAAAGTAGCGCGCGCCACGCCCGCGTTGCTTCAGCGGGGTCTCGAAAAAAAGTTTCGAACCCGTGACTCTCTTTTCGAACCGTTTGCGATGGACCGGATGAAGGCGCTGAAGACGGCACCTCGAACCCGAAAACACCATAAGAAAGAGAGTTTCCCATGAAGACGTCGTTTAATTCTTCCAGCCGTTTCGCTTCGTTGGCCGCTTGCGCGGTGCTTGCTTCGTCGATGTCGCTTGGCGGTTGCGTCGCTGACGGGACGGTCGAGACGGATGAAATCGCAGATGTCGATGGCAATGAACAGGTCGCGGAAGAATCCAGCGCCTACACCGCCGATGAGTTGACGAACGGCTTTTGGCTCAGCGGGGTTTGGCCGATCAAGTCGACCATCAACGAGAAAGGCTTTTATCTGAAGGACGACGTTCTCGGTGGCAACGGCAAGACCTGCTGGACGCATGAAAAATTTTATTACTCGTTTGGCCATGTCGCCGGTAGCGGTTGGACGCTGTTCACCGGAGCCGGCTGCAACATGAGCGCGAAGATCGCCAGCTTGACGGGCTCGAACCAATCGGGCGTGAATCCTTGCCAGGATGGCGTCACGTTCATCACCTGCACGCAACCGAAGGTCGGCTCGATCGTGCCGCTGTATTCGTATCCGACCGAAATCAATGCGTCCGGACAGAAGGTGACGTCGACGGCGTGGAGTCGGATCCTGAGCGCGAAACAAGCCAATCCGACCGTACCGGTCCAGGTGATCATCAATCCGTGTAATGGCCCCGATGTCACGAAATGCGGAATGACATCCGCGAACATCACCGACTACAACAACGAGATCACGAAACTCGTCAATGCAGGTGTCGTCGTGCTCGGGTACATCGCGACCAACTACGCGAAGAATGACGCGAATCACCCGAACATCGAGACGGAGGTCAAATCGGCCATCGACATGTATTATTCGTCCTATCCGGGCGTCAAGGGCGTCTTCTTCGACGAAATGACGAACGGTTACGAATACACCATCTACGTGTATTTCGCGCAGGACTTGGACTTCTACAAACGGATCCGCGATTACGCAAAAACCAAGAGCTCGAGTGCGACCGCGGCTCGTGAGTTCACGGTCGTGGGTAATCCGGGCACCGATGTCGACATGAATTATCCCTACGCCGCCGACACGCTCGTGACTTACGAAGGCTCCCACGTTCCGGTCGGCACCGCGCTCAACGGGCCCCAGAATTGGCATTCGATCTGGGATCGGTCGAACTTTGCGGTTCTTTCGTACGACAATGCGAGCGTCGATACGAGCTTTCTCACGGCCGCGCGCCCCAATACCGGGTTCGTGTACCTGACGAATGACTCGCTGCCCAATCCATGGGACACGGTGCCCACGTATTTCTCGACCATGCTGGCCGGTTTGAACTGACAATCCGCACGGATCACAATCCAAACCGCCGCATTTCGGCGACCGTGAGGTAATCCGGCGGGTCGCGGGGAATGAGCGAGCGCGCCATTTCCAAGAGTTTGTCCGGTGCGATCCAGATGAATCCCTCGCTGGAAGACCTGACCGTATTCGCGGCAATACGACCTTCGATGCCGATTGCCACGCCGTCGACGGGTCCTGGGGTCTCCAACGTGCGCATGAGCCTCCCGGATTCGAGATCCCACACGCACACTTTGGCGTCGAGACCACCCGTCACCAAGATCTTGCTGTTCCGATCAAAGCAGACCCCCGAGATCGAGCCCGAGTGGCCACTCAATACACAATGCAATTCGCCCGTCTCGGCATTCCACACCCACACGCGCAAATCCGGCCCGGGTACAGCCAACAGGTATTTGCCGTCCGGCGAAAATACCAATTCCTGCCGCGTTAGATTGGGCTTCTCCCGCACTTTCGTCGTCACCCCCGTGAGCAAGTTTGTCAGGTACACCTCATTCTCGTGCGTGGGAACCCAGGCGATACGCCATGGATCGCGCCTGTCGATTTGCTCGTCTGCGGCAATAGGCACGGACACGATGGCCAGAGCGTCCAAGGCTCCATCATTGGGCAGCTCCAAACGATAACGCACGGGGCCTTGACGTTCGTGGGTGTCGAATACGACGATTTCTTTTTTCGGCTGGTCGAAAATCGCGACGAATCGACCATCCGGTGAATGGGAATCCGTCGATTCGAGACCAACATCCATTTCTATGGGAATCGTTCTGAGCAGCGTATTTTTTTTCCGAATCGGATCGTGGATCTCGATTTGCCGCTTGAAGGTAGTCGTTTCTTTTACGAGCGGACCAAGCCCAACAAATTTTCCGTCATGTCGATAGCCACCGTTATTAAACATGTGCGGAATCGTGCCGCTCGGTTTGCCATCGTGCATGTTCAGAAAAACGGTGGTTGTTTTTTTGGGATAGCTCCCGACGACAATCGTGCCCTCGGGGCTGACGACGTTCGTGAGGGACGGCGAATCCTCGATGCGGACGATGGGTGCCTCGATCGACGTGCGCGACGTATCCGGCGTGTCCCACCAGGGCGATTGTTCGGTCACTGCAAACCAAGAATCAGCGTCGAATTGGCAAATGAAGATCCGGCCCATCGGACCGCCGTAAGCAATCAACTTGTCATCCTTGCTGATGGCGAGCGCCTGGACATTGTCTTCCACCCCGAAATCAAAATTAAACTCTCCGTTTGCGCGCCACACCTTCACCTTCGAGCCGTCGCTTTCGTCTGGCAAACCCATGAAAAGGCGTTGGCCATCGTTTGTCACGGCATAGATGCAATTCAGGCCTGCCATTCCATCGACGAACCTGGTCGTGAACCCCGCAAAGATATCCCGATGCTCCTCCCATCCCTTTGATTCCTGCTCGATCTCCACGATAGCCGGCATCAAGGGACCGAGGGCGTTCGCCGCAACATCCCAGGAAATATGTTGAGTCATGGGAGTCACGCACGTGACCAAGAATCGACCGTCGCGGGAATAGCTGATACCACGCGGACAATCCAGCCTCGAGAGCCCCGCTTCGAGGCTCGGTACCGACCACTCCCGTGTGTGTTGGTCGAACCCACCACTCGCGAGCCGTTCACCGGAGGGATGAAACGCCAAAGCATGTACGCCGCCAGCATGCGCATCGCATTTGTTTTCGATTTTGCCCGTTGCCAGATTCCACAGCCGTATGATTCCGTCGTCGCCCCCGCTTGCCAGCAATGAACCATCACCACGGAAAGCAAGAGCATACACCGGACCTTTGTGATCCACGAGCTGCATCACGAGTTTGCCCGTCTGCACTTCCCAAACACGGACGATTTCATCATCGCCACCCGAGGCAATCCATTTGGAGTCCGAAGAAAAAACGAGCGCTCGAATGGTCCCGAAATGGTGCCAATGCTGCGCGTCCTCGGGAATTCCTTCAATGGCCACACGTAATGCGTCCTCGACCGAAGGTTCGATCACTCGCTCTACAGGCTTTGTCCCATATGCAATCATCATGGCTCGGCGTGCGAGGACCAGACGCACCTGCCAATCTTCATCACCGAGCGAACGAGATACCGCCGCCAAACGCACGGATTCCTTGCGCCGGGCCTGCAAAATACAGGTTTCCATGAAGGCATCAATGGTTTTGCGCTCGCCTACGCCGAGCATTGTTCGATGTTGGGTCCACAGGTCTTGAAAACGCGCCAACCTCGCGCCTTCGAGCAGCTGGTGTTCACGAGTATGCCCCGAAGCTTCGTGCCAAACATTCGCGGCCTTCAACAATTCGTGGCGCATCGAAATCCACACGACAGCCTCGCGATACCACGCATGTAGCCGCGACCAATGACGAATCAACGATTCGTGCGCCAATTCGAGATAATGGTCTCCAGCCGCGTCGTGAAGGTCGTCGTCGCCTTGCACCACGAGATTCGCTGCGGTGAGAATCGCGGCCAATTCTTCGAATGTTTTTCGGTCTTCGGGTTCGACCCCCAAAAACATGGCCCGTTTGCGCGTCGCGCGGCTCAAGTCATCCGTGGGCGTGACAAGCTGCACCATGAGCCACGCCATGAGCTCGCGATGGCGGTCGGACGGCAGATTGGCAAAACATTCTTCGGCATTTTTTTCGAGAATGCCCGATAGCCCGCCGAGCTTGCCATAGGCATCGTTCGTCAAAATCGGCCCGAGTCCCGCACGAAATTCACGTTTGCGCCAAAGCTGATTGAGCGTGTACGAAAGCAAGGGCAACGCCCCCGGTTCGGCACGCACGTCCTGCAACAAAGTCCGCCACAATCCAGGCTCGACGTGCACACCCAAACGACGCGCCGGCTCTTCGATGATCACTCGATACCCGCTGATTTGCGAAAGCAAGACCAGATGCGTCGCATTGAGCGCCACGCGTTCTTCGAAAAGCGAATCATCCGGCAGCCGCAGGTCGTCGAAACGTGACAAATATTCAATGCCAATCGTGGCCAGGACGAACACTCGCGACGTCTTGCTCGTGGCCACTTGCCACAATTTGCGGATGATCACGCCACGTTTTTCTGCATCTTCTGCGGGGATGTCGAGGAAAAGTTCTTCCAATTGATCGACGACGAGCACGGTGTATTCGTCGTCGGCGGTCGGTTGGGTTGCTGCGGCGACGATTTTCTGGACGGGTTTGTCGATCCAGGAGGGCTCCGGACGCAAATACACGTAACGCCAACGAAACTTGGCCGCGGCATCGTCCTCGATTTGTTTCGTTATCGATTCCGGCGCCGATCGCGGATGTTGCAGATCCACCACCACGCCAGCCATGACCAACGATGATTTACCTACGCCCGATGCCCCGGCAACGAGAAGCATTCGCGGCTCATCGTCCTCGAGCATTTGATGAATACGCTTGCGGATCAAAACGCGTTCGACATCGCGACCAAAGAAGAGCGGGGCGTCTTTTCGTTGGTATGGCTCGAATCCACGATAGGGCGATATCACCCACGGCCGATAATCCATACCAAGCGTGTTATAACCAAAATATTGCAATCCGGCCCAATCGAAAGATGGATTGTCCGGGTACGCCAGGTTGTCATTTCGCGCCATTTCGCGCGCCGTTCGTCGCGCTGCAACGATTGCGTCGTCGATCGATCCCAGGTCTTGCACCATGGTCTTGTACAAGGCATTCGATATCGCCAAGGCCCCCCGCATCGTCAGCGGATACCGCGAGGCAATGACTGCCGGCACGCCGCTTTGGTGAATTTGCATGGCCACGCTCGCCGTCGAGCTATCCGCATCGCCGGCATTGCTGCTTTGGCACGCCGAGAGGATCACGAGTCGTAAATGTCGACCGTGCTCTCGGAACAATTGCCCCAACGTTTCGGACGAAATAGGTTTGTCACTGCCATCGAGCAGCAAACCGTAGCCCGTTTTTGCATTTCCTCCGCCGTGACCCAAGATGTGCAAAATGCGCACGCGCGGCTCTTGTTGCAGCAACGTTTTTAACGAAGCGACGCTCGCATTCCGCACGACGTCGCGCTCGCTATCGAATGCGGGCACCAAGCTTTGGACGATCTCCACGAGGCCGCCCCACGACACGGCCCCGCCTTGATGCGACCAGGCTATGGCAACGCGGTTATCGTGACCCCATCGCGATTCGCTCGCGCAATCGGCGCCGTTGTTTTTTGCGCCGGGAACTTCGTAACGGAGCACGACGCTGTCCGTATTGCAAATCGGCGTATTCCCATCGAATTGCGCCAGCTCCCACGGGAGCCGAAACAGCTCGCTCGCCGCCGAGCGAATCGTCACCACGACGCGCTTGTTTTTCTGGAAATACGGCAGAATCCGCTGTTCATGCCCAGCATTTTGGATGAACTGCGTTATGGACGCGGACACCTCGGTCATGCGAGCTTCCAGGCCCTTCAAATCGTCGACATCAGCTAAATTCTTGCACAGGGCTTCCGACCATTCGAATGTGCCTTGCATGTATTTTCCGGCGTCGGTTGGGTCGCGTAACAAATAATCGTTTTTCCCGGCACCTGCCGGGCGGTACTTTTGTTCCGCATCGGTACACCGCACGAATTCGAGCAAAAGCGGAATGTCGAGTGCCTCGCCCGCCTCCACCTGCGCAATGGCTCGTTCAGGTGGCGTACGAGGTGCAGGAGGTACGGCGCGGGTTTGCTGATCAAGGGCGCGCGCTGCGGCAATGGGCAAGCGTGCCGCCGGATCGCCTAGCAACAAAAACGCGGACAAATCCAAATACCGCATCCACAATTCGGCAACAATGGTCGCATCCCCCGTTTTCAAGCGCGTCAGGTTGAGCACTTCCTCGGCCACTTCCTGACTTTTTTGAAAAAGGTTTCGCTCGGCAATACCAAAACGGTTGCCCTCGACGACATCGCGCATCACGCCGTAATACGCCAAATAACCCGTGCGCAGCGAATCGAGCGCGGTCGTCGTTTGCGCGTATTCGCGGAATCCATACGTCCACGTCATGTCCACGTGACCCAGGACCGCCAACGGTCCATTCGGATTGGCCAGCGCAACTTGCGGCACTCGAGCGACGAACGGTTTTCCTTGCGGGGCGAGGTTTGCCGTGGCGCTTTCGCGATCCCCGTCGCTCACCTCGGGCAATGATTTCAACCATTCTTCGTAAATCGAGTGATCCGGTGTGCCCACCCCATAACAAGCATGCAGGAACCAAAAGCCATTCGGTAAAAACGTGCGCTGTGCAAAATACCCGGGCCCAAGGCGTCTCCAGGGCGATTGCTGCAATACGGGGTTGCCTTGAATGCCGCACGCATTCGGCGACCCGCCTTTCGCGGCCGTCCCGTGCGTCACCGACAACAGAACGCTCGCGTGCGTCGTCACTTGCGCCGCATGCATCAAGACATTTTCGTTGCTCTCCGGACCAGCGACGTTGCCACTATCGTCCGCGCTGGCATGCACGTGACTGTCCCACAGATGCACTTTTTTCTCGTAAAATCGTTTGGCGAGAACGCCTTCTTCTTCGGCTTTTTTATGTGCCAAGTACACGACTTGGTTCTTTGTTTCCGACGTGAACGTATCGCCTTTGTCGGCGAGCGTCGCGTAATACAACGATTGCGTCGGTTTGTCCTCGCCCGCGGGCCGTTTTTCCGCCGCAATGACCTTCTTGCAATACGCGCGATACGCGTCCTCATCGATGGTGCCATCCTCTTTGCGAAATGCCAAGCGCCCGACGAACGCGCCTTTCGCCCGCAATCTTTTTTGCACGTCCAGCGACACCTCGTCGAGGTCCCCCAGAATCAACAAATAGCGCGGCCGTTTGGCGAGTGGCTCGAATGCCGCATATTCCTTGTCGGTCCAGGCCACCGGGTCCTCGTCTTTGGCCACCTGAAAAACAGGAACGTTCGCGGCTTTCGCATAACCGCATAACGCCGCCCGATGCTCGATGAGCTCCCCGACAAGGGCGCGCAACTTCTCACCCTTGTCGTTTTTCTCGTACACCAGTCCCCACCCTTGGAGTTTCAAATCATTGAGACCATCCGCCGCAAACAGCACTTCCGGGCGATCCTGGCCAATCATGTCCCGGCTCGGAACGGGGGGACGTTCCAGCGACGTGGCGAATCCGCCATTCTCGGCGTTCGCTTCATCCATCAACAAAAGCTGAATGCGCATGCGGCTCACGGCCCTGCTCCCAAGGGTTGGATTGGTTTGTCGAATTCGATTCAGCGTCCACCGCCGCCCGGATCACCGCTGATCGGCCCGCCGCCTTCGCGTGGTTTGCCCGAAATGAAGACCCACGTGGAATTCGGATCCGTTTTGCTCGTCGCGGTCACTTTGATTTGCGAGCCGTTTTCATAACCGTTGGCAAATACATACGTCGACGTCAACCCACTTTTTTGCCACGCAATGGTTGATCTATCGGCCTTGACCGTCTCGCCCGCAAGCGTGAGTTCATTCGTGTCATCCATCCGCAACGAGAGCGGTGCAGCATCCTTGATGTAATCCCACAGCGGGGGCGCAGTAAACGAGACAAAGATCTCTTCGTTTACATCATCGTCGTTCGCCTCGATCGTGAATTGCAGTTTGTTTCTTACAATTTCGGCGACGAGTTTCATCTCTTTTGCATCGGACATGTTTTTCTCTCCAGGCGCTGTTGTTTCGTGGATGATTGTGTTCAGGGGGAATTGGTAGATTTCGAGGCGGTGGTCTTTGTTTTCTGGGACGAACCGAGCCAAGCGTCGATGGCGCGAATGCGATCCTCGCCAGCGATTCCATTGGCCGCGAAAATGGCCCGAGCGCTTTCCGCAAGCTGCCGGGCCCGAGCAGCCGTTGCTTGCTTCGTGGACAACGCCTGGGCCAGAATCCATTCAATCGCGGCGCGATCGAGAGCGCTGCCGGGCAGTTCCTTGACTAGATTCAGCGCTTTTTCCAAGAGCGAAATGGCCTCGTCGTGCTTTTTTTGGTGCAAAAGCCATTGCGCACGCAATCGGTGTCCAAAAGAACGATACAATGGATGCGTCTTGTGCAGTTTTTCGAGGCCCTCTTCGAATCGCGTGACGTGCCCGAGGACCTCGTCGTACCGATTTAATTCGAATAACATTTCGGCGATGTTTCCATGGCTCGTCACGGTCACGATATGGTCTTCGCCCACGGCCCGAATTTGAATTTCCAGCGCTTTTTCGTAATTGGCCAAAGCCTCGGCATATTGTCCGCGCCACGTTTGGGTGACTCCAAGCACCGTAAAAGGGCGGGCCTGACGCACGTCGTTTTGGGACAAGGCAAACGCGAAGATCTCTTGCGCGGTGCGGGCATGTTTTGCCGACTCGTCCAATCGTCCGGCGCGGCGTTCGAGTTCGGCAAGTTCGATATGGGCTTGTCCAACCCGAAAATGTTTTGGATCGTAAAGCTTCGACCACGTGTCGATGCTTTCGGTCAGGATGTGCCGAGCGGCCTCGAAATCGCCCGCTTCGTGCAGAAACATGGCATAATCGTGTTTTACGAACGCCAGCCGCGGATGACCCTCCCCCAAAGCATCCCGCGCGATTTGAATGGCCGACTCGAATGCTTTCCGGGCCTCGGGGAATCGCCCCTGATCTTTCGAGACATTGGCCAAAAATTGCCAAGTGTCGGCCTGAAACAAGACCTCGACGCGATTCTTTTGCTCGAGGTCCAGCGCTTGTCTCAACATCCGCTCCGCATCGTCGCTGCGCCCGGCTTTCGCATACAACGAACCGGCTTCATTCAGTGTCGAAGCGAGCAGCGTGCTGTCGTTGCCCGCGCGTTCAATCGCCGAAAGCGCGCTCTCGGCCCATAAATAACCAATTTGTTTATTCGAATGGTGCCGCGCGGATAAATGCACCAAGCTTTTCCACGTTTCCGCCGCGCGCACATCGTGCCGACTCCGTACCGACAAATCGAGCGCCTCGCGTAATAATTTCTCCGCCCGCTCGATATCGTCGCCCGTGACCAGATCAACGAGGATCCGCCCCACTTCAAAAGCAGCATCGGCTTGGACCGGGCGATATTGCAATTTTCGCGCGGCCTCCATTTGCGCCTCGGCAATCGCGAGCGCTTCTTTGTACCGCACCGACTGAAAAAGCACCTCGGAACGCGCCAATTCGTCGTGAATCGACGCGACCTTCGCCGCCGTTTCCGCATCTTCGGGCGGACGAACCCCGAGCAACAAAGCCTCGGCATCTTGACAACCATCCACGCGCGGTAATGCCGCCGTTGCTTCCGCCGCATGTTCGACCAGCTGCGCATCCGCCTGCGTAAAAGCTCCGAGAAGCGCGGCCAAATGACGTTGTCGCCGATCGAGGCATATCGTGCGCAAATTCAGCACTTCGGCGCTCTGTTCTTTGCGTACGTGCGTCGCTTCGCACGCAGCGACTCGTTCGTCCCGCAATGCGCCGGCATACGTATCCAGTTGGCTCGACAAACGTTCCCAGGTGGCCTTTGCATAAGGAAGGCGCGTTGCGTCGAAAGCGTGGGCAATCTTGGACCGGACTTTGCCATTCCACGCCCCATCGACCGTTTGTCCTGCCAGTCGACACGGATTCGCCTCGCGACGTGCCGAGAGCACCGACGTGATCGCAATGCTCGCCACGAGCACCACCAATGCGCCCGCGGCCATGAGCACCGACCGGCGCCGTTTGTCTGGGTCCCACGACAATGCTTCGAGCAGATCTTTCATGTCTGGATGACGTTTGTCCGGATCTACCGCGAGACCTCGCTCGATAATGGGCCACAAGCGTTTGGGCACTTGAGTGTTTTTAGGTGGTGCCTCGTAAGCACCTTCGGCCGTGAGTTTGGCCAACTGAAAGTTCGTTTTCGGTTGAAACGGCCGTTTTCCGTACAGCGCCTCGTAAAGCGCCACGCAAAAGCTGAATTGGTCGCTCCGGGCGTCCACTTTTTTCGCTTGCCATTGCTCGGGCGACATGTATGCCGGGGTGCCCAAAATGCTCCCGGTCTGCGTCAAGGTTGCCAGCAGCCCGTGCGACTCGTCCAACGGTGTTGCGTCTGGAGAAGGTGCATCGTCGTCCGTGGCTTCCGTACGCGCGAGCCCAAAGTCGAGCACCCGTACGCGCCCGTCTGCACCCACGAGCACATTGGCTGGCTTGAAATCGCGATGCACGAGCCCCGCGCGATGCGCCGCAATCAGCCCTTCACCTGCCGCGAGGAACAAGGCGAGCACTTCTTTCCACGATGCTTTTTCGGCGTTTTCTTTGCGCCACGCATCGAGCGTCATCCCGCGAACGAACTCCATCGCCACGTACACGCGCTCGCGAAAAGTGCCCGCCTCGTAGACTTGCACCACGTTTGGATGGGACAAACGGGCCAGCGTTTTCGCTTCGCGCAGCAATCGTTCACTTATGTCGGCCCGCGACCGCACACCAGGCTTGACCAGCTTGACCGCGACTTTGCGATCGAGCTGCTCGTCGTAAGCGCTGTACACTTCGCCCATTGCGCCGGCCCCGAGGCGCTCCATGAGGCGAAATCGGCCCACGCATTCGCCCGACAGGTCCGACGACACCGTCATTGCCGCGCTGGCTGCTCCATCCTGGTCGAGCGGCGCTGTGCTGTCTCCGAGCGCGGGCGCGTCCAGAAACGAATCGGGCATGTCGTCGGCTTCTTCGAGCAGTCGCCGCGCGTCGCGCAGGACATCCACCGGCACATGCGTGAGTTTGTCCAGGTACGCATCGCGTTCGTCACCTTCGAGCCCACCGGCCACGAGAATGATTTCGTCCAGCGACGGAACGCGGACATCGTTCTGCGCGGGCATTGCAGGAGGCAACTCGGAGGTCATGAGCTACGAATCGCTCCTGGATGCAGCGTATGGCGGCGAAAGTGCGGTCATTGGGTCTTCGTGGGGTCCTATCGCAAACCGAGCGCGAATGTGGTCACGTCGATTCGTTTTTTGTTTCGTCGGGCAGATTGTCGCCCATGCCGCTCGCCTTTAGCTGCCCGTAGAGCCAGACGCGAGCGGCGCGCCATTGGCGAACGGCGGTTGCTTTGGAAATGCCGAGGACTTCCGCGGCTTCCTCGACGGACATGCCCCCGAAATACCGCAATTCGACGAGCTCGCCTTGCCGAGCGTCGATTTGCGACAATCGTTCGAGAGCTTGGTGAATGGCGACGATCTCTTCGGGGTTACGCGCGTTCATATCGAGCACGTCTTCGGGCATTTCTTCGGACGGTCCGCCACTGCCTCGTTTTTGCGAGAGCTTTTTGCGGGCGGCATCGACCAAGACGAACCGCATACATCGGGCGGCGGCGGCGAAAAAGTGTTGACTGTTGTTCCAGTCAATGTCGATGTTCATCAGCTCGATGGCTGCTTCATGAAGCACCGTGGTCGTGGCCATGCCTGATGCAGCCCTCCGACCTCGAAGCACGTGATGTGCAAGGTGATGCAGTCGTCCGTAGATGGCGCTCCACGCTTTGTCGCGCGCCGAGCCTTGGCTGCTCCTCCAGGCTTGCAATAAAACAGTGAGCGATTCTGGGTCTTGTTGGGCGCTCATGTCGGCACTTTATCGAAATGCATGGATTGGGGGAGAAATTGTGTGCAGATCTTCGTAGAGAGATCGATGGGTTGGTCCCCGCTGTCAATACATTTTTGAAGGAAGCGGGGTTACCCGTGAAGGATCTGCTTGTGTTGGCCTGATCGATGGGGTGCTTCCAGTCGTGGGTCCGACAGCAAGGGAGCTGAGCGCGGGCGAACAACAAGTCAATCGGCTTTGTCAGAACGAAGTTTTTGTTGACATTGTAGGCACCCTGATGATGGCCTGGCGGAATGTGGAAACGATTTATTCTGCATTATG
>DAOMZH010000030.1:0-14004 GCA_035437985.1 Polyangium sp. (in: bacteria)
CGTCCAATTCGCACCCTGCATCGATCCCGACTTGTCCATCATGAGATACATGCCAAGCGGTACTTGCTGGGCCTTGTTCACCGTGGCAGCACACGAACCGCCACTCACGGAGCTACCTCCACCAGTGCCCGGAATGAATCCACCGGCTTCTCCACCTTGTCCATTTCCGTTGCCGCTATTGCCGGTTCCGGCACCGCCGTTGCCGTTACCATTCGCTCCGGACCCGAAGGTGCCTTCCGTCGACGCCGAACATGCGCCAACAACCATCGCACCAACGGTCACGACCCCCGTGACGATCTTGCCCCAACCTGAAGAAAGAAACCATGTCTCACGCATCGCTCGCGCCTCCGCCGACAATCCGAACAACCAAACGCGCCCGACGTCAAGACCCTGCGCTCACCTCGATGCAAGAATTTGTGGTTCGTCCGATGCTGTCGAAATAGTTCACACATCCGCGGAAAGGTGCCATGACGCACGCTCGCTACGCACGAGTGTGATGCCGCTGCATAAAAGTGTTGTCGGTGGTGAAAGTCTGCACACGACGATATCGTCGCGTTTCGTGCCGCTCGTCCAGGTCGCGAAAGCGCGTCGACAATCGGTTTGGCGTAATTGCTTATGGCTTTACACAACCGGCGAGGACGTCGATTCTGCCGGTGTTGTCCGCCGAAATTTGGGCGCACGCGGTGGGACAGAGCAGAATTTGCTGCGGGGGCAGGTTGCCGTCGTAATACCATCCCAAACCATTGGCGGGACAATCCACGGAGGATGCAACATGGGGAATGGGAATGGTCGTTCCGTTTGTCGGGATGTAGCGTACCGCGACTGCATCGTAATCAATCATTTCACCTGCGGGCGCGGAGGGCATCACGTATGCGCACGAAAGTGCCGCGCCGCGGATCTCGTTCATAGCTTGCAGAAATTCCATTTGCGCACCGCTATTGGCATCAATCAAGAACGCGTTGTTCGTGCCACCTGCCGCAGCGAGACCATCGAGAAACGTCAATTGCGTTCCAACACCAATGACATACGTCCGGACGCTCGGGGTTCCCGCAAGGCCCGCCGCCGCAATGTTGTAAATATTTGGGACACCGGTATCGCACTCGCTGGGTTCACCATCGGTGGCAAAAATGGCCACGCCCACTGCATTCGGATTCATCGTCATCCATTGCTTCGTGTACTGAATCGCCCCATCCAGCGCCGCGGAAGTCGGTGTATTTCCGCTCGGCGTTGTACCATCAATGGCGCTTTTGATCACCGGCGCAATGCCGGGCAAATTCGCAATGGCCACAGCTGGCGTTAAATACTCGTTCACGTCGCAAGCTGTGGTTGTAGATCCGGTACAGCTACCTGGAAACATCGGGAGGACCTTGACGCATGTCCCGCACGTACCGCAGTCGGCGTCCGTGTTGCACATGTCTGGGCACACGCCCGCAGGGAAAAACTCGAGCCCGATGCCAATTCCGTCGGCCGACGGTTGCCCCGCGAAGGCCTTGATGGCGTTTGTCACGTCCGTCCATTTCTGACCCTGCATCGATCCAGATTTGTCCAGCATGAGATACATGCCGAGGGAAACAGGGACGGGGTCATACACCTGCGCTGTGCATGCGCCTGCACTTCCGCCAGCTCCGCCACTCGCCGAGCCCGAGGTCATTCCGCCATTTCCACCCGCTCCGCCACTCACCGAGCCAGACGTCATTCCGCCGTTTCCACCCGCTCCGCCATTCGTCTCCCCGCCTTGACCGGCACCAGCACTGCCTGCGGAACTAAAAGTGCCGTCGGTAGGTGGCGTAGAGCACGCGCTCGCTGCAGCACCCCCGATCATTGTCGCCGTGATGACTTTGCCAAAAAAGGACTGATGAAATATCTTGGTTTGCATCGTTTTTACCCTTGCCGACGATTCCAACAACGAATGACGCAAAACTTGCACAATATTACACATGAAACAATACGCATTGTACGTTACTGTAGACCTGAATCTTGCCTCGCATGACGCACACGTGACGACAACCAGGAGCACCAAGTCGCCATTGCTTCTTACCGAATCTGAAGTAGGCTCGGTTCAGCAGCCGCTTGCAGGAAGACAAACCAATGACCGCTTTCGCCCCTCAGCCCCACGAAACTCTACGCGAAGCGCGCGCTCGGTATTTCGAGGCCAATCAATTCGGGCTCGATGGCCGGTATGATCAAAAGACGGTGAAAATCACGATAGGGCCGCTGAAGATTCCCATCCCCAATACGAAGGGTCGGGTGCGGGCGGTGCGTTTTCACGATTTGCATCATGTCCTCACCGAATACGACACCGACCTCCGCGGGGAAG
The DNA here is from genome assembly GCA_035437985.1 of Polyangium sp. (in: bacteria). Taxonomy (GTDB): domain Bacteria; phylum Myxococcota_A; class Polyangia; order Polyangiales; family Polyangiaceae; genus Polyangium. The sequence goes on from DAOMZH010000030.1 coordinate 2,318, forward strand.
CGGAAATCGCCGCGTGGGAAATTGCGTCGGGTTGCGCCGATCATTATGCGGCTTGGGTGCTGAACTTCGGGGCCATGGGTATTGGAGCGGTTCTCATTCCGCGCCGGACGTGGCAAGCCTTTGTTCGGGGGCGACACACGAAAAACTTATATCGAGAAACATTCGACGACAAACTGCTCGACAGTACGGTGGCCGAAATGCGCGCCAAACTCGACCTTGACAAACCATTGCCTGAGAAAACAAGCGCCGAGGATGTAGGCACCTTTACCGCCGCCATGTTTGCCGCGACAATGACGGCAACGGCCCTTGGACTTCTCAAGACTCCGATCGCCGGCGTTTTGCTCCTCGCGTCGGCTGCATACAGGCTCAACGAAGTAAAGCCGGAACCGGTGCCGGCCCCCGTCACTTGAAGAAGAAAAACGACTGTCCGCCGGAAAGAATCCAACCGATTCCACTCCCGACCACCAATGCCGCGATCATGATGAATGCCGAGACCCACGGCGAAGGCGCCGGTGTTTTGGTCCATGATGCCGGATTACGTCGCAAGATGCGTTTGGCCAGCATGGGAGCAATGCTGTTTGTCTCGTGCACACCCAAAACAGCCGCCGCACAACGCGTGGCCACAGCCGTCACTGCCACGACGTTGGGGTCATCGGGATTCATTTTTTCCCGGCGCGCAATCGCCCACAAGAGCCCCAAATTCGGCGGCAGCTTGCTCGGATCCTCGCCTGCCCCGAGTGTTCGCAATATGCCGTCCCAATCACCCATCGACACGAGCTCGCCCAATACTTCGTACTGCTCGGTCTTGTTCATCGCGGCAAACCGCAGCGATAGCGGGACAGGTTCGGCTTTCGCTACCACCCGATCAGATGCTTGCTTCGATGCATTCGCGGCGTTTTCATGCTCGAGGGACATGTTTGCAATGGTGCCATGATTGCGGCCAGAGATCTTCATTTTTTGCGCATGTAGAACCACGCGAAGCTCTGGTTTTCCCAACCTTTCGCTAGCATTCACCGACAAAAGCTTGACCTTTTACTGTGCCCGGGCGACGAACCTCGACATGTTCCGCTTCGCCACTCTCCTGATCTGCACCCCTTTCGTATTCATGCTCGGTTGCGACGAACCGCCCGCTGCACCAGCAAAAACGACGTCCAGCGCTGTGCCTGAAGCCAAAGCGCCCGCGTCTGTTGCCGCGACTGCAACAGCACCCGCACCAACGCCAGCCGTTTCTGCTCAAGACAAACCTGCGGAAACTGCCGCAAAACCCGAATGGATCACCGCGCAGCACGTACTCGTTGCGTTCAAAGGCGCCAAGAATGCCCCAGCAACGGTCAAACGATCCAAAGACGAAGCGAAGAAACGCGCCGAAGAAGTCGCGGGCAAAGCCAAAGCGGGAGAAGACTTCACCACGCTCGTCAAGGAATATTCAGACGACACGGCCACGCTCGACAGGCTCGGCAGTGTGGGCAAGTTCAAGCCGGAGAACATGACGAAACCCTTCAGCGATGCGGCCTTTGCGCTCAAAGTCGACGCAACGAGCGATCCGGTGGAAACACAATTCGGGTTTCACATTATCAAACGCAATCAGTAGGGCCACACGTCGGTCGCTCCGCAGCTCACGAGCACCGAGCGATCCGAGCACCTGTCCATCACGACAAACCATCCCCAAAATGGCTGCATTTCGAGCCTGGCGTGACCGTTCTGAACGACGAACCCATTGCTCGCCGGACGAGGTTCGTTTCGACAAATACGCGTAACCGGGCGCGTGCTCGAATGCGTCTGTGACCACGCATGAGTGCGTCCGCAAGTCAATCGCCAACGTGTGGTCTGTACAATTTAAAAAAACGCGTCGAAATCCTGAACGAGCAACGGTTGCTTGGCAACGAACAACCCAAGCTTGATTCGACACATGGCGGCACGTCATGCGGCTGGGGTGTTTTATGAAGTGCAAAAGAGCTGCGATTCTTGGGTTCCAGGGGGCAATTTTATCGGTGTTGTTGGGGTGCGGATCTATCGATTCCGAGGCACTTCAAGGAGCCGGGGGCGTCTCCGTCGGGGTGGACGACAGACAAGGCGATGAGGGTGCGGAGGTTGCTATCGATGCGATTCACGATCCGACCTGGGATTTGAATCAGGCCATCGTCGCGGCATCGAATGCAACGGCGTGCATGTTGGGAATGCAATGCCCCACGGGATATTGTGTCGATGGGTTTTGCTGCGACAACAGATGCGACAACAAATGCATGGCGTGCAGCGCGGCCAAAAAAGGCAGCGGTGTCGACGGCGTTTGTGGGTCGATCAAATACGATACGGACCCGGACAATGATTGTCCTTATGGCGCATGCGACGGGAAAAACATGTGCAAGAACTACAATAGCGTTGCTTGCACATCTGCGGCGCAGTGTTTGTCCAACTATTGTGTTGATGGGTTTTGTTGCAACAACATTTGCATGGGCAGTTGCCAAGCATGCAGTGCGGCGAAAAAAGGCAGCGGCCAAGATGGGGTTTGTGGGTCGATCAAAGCCGCTACGGATCCCGATAACGAATGCAATCCCGGCGAATGTAATGGCTCGGGCGCGTGCTCGTCGAGTCCCCAACCAACGAATGTCAATGGCGCGGCGTGCACGTCATCGGCGCAATGCGCTTCCGGCTTTTGCGCGGACGGTGTGTGTTGTGACAGTTGGTGTTTGGGCACGTGTCAGGCGTGCACGGCGAGCAAAAAAGGAAGTGGCACTGACGGCACGTGCGGACCGATCGCCAATGATCGTGACCCGGACGAAGAATGCTGGGGCGGCGCTTGTAATGGGGCGGGCGTGTGCAAGCAATACAATGGCGTGCCCTGCACGGACAAAACTCAGTGCTTATCCAATTTTTGCGTCGATGGTTTCTGTTGCGGAAACATTTGCACGGGCTCGTGTTATGCGTGCTCGGAGGCGCGTAAAGGCGGCGGTTACGACGGAGCGTGCGGGCCGATTCTTTCGGGGCGAGATCCCGATAACGAGTGTAATCCTGGCGAATGTAATGGTTCGGGGACCTGCAATCAGGCCCAAACGCTGCAAGCCAATGGCACGGCGTGCGCTTCGGCTGGACAATGCGCGTCCGGCAAATGCGTCGATGGATTCTGTTGCGACTCGGCGTGCACCGGTGCGTGTCAAGCATGCAGCGCCGCCAAAAAAGGGAGCGGCGCCAATGGCACGTGCGGGAACATCGTTGCGGAAACCGATCCTGACAACGAATGTGGTTATGGTGGACGCTGCGGCGGCAACGGCACCTGCAAGTTCTACAATGGTTTGCCCTGCACATCCACGGCCCAGTGTTTTTCCAATTATTGCGCAGACGGCGTCTGTTGCGGAAACATTTGCAACCAAACGTGTTATGCGTGCACGGCGGCGAAAAAGGGCCAAGGCGTCGATGGCGCATGCGGAGCCATCGCCAATGCCCAAGATCCCGATAACGAATGTGCTGCGGGGTCTTGTAATGGCGCCGGTGCTTGTACAGTCGTTTCGACCGACGGCCTTCCCGCAGGTAGCGCATGCGTCGCGGGCAGCGAATGCGCCAGCCGCATTTGCAACAACTTGATCTGCGAGTCTTCGAAACCTGCCAATGGTCCACTCATGTGGATGACCCTTCGCGACGGTAGGTTCATTGCGGACCTCGACTTCTCGGGTGATGGTACGCTGTATCTGTCCGGGATCTCGAGTGGTCTTGATGTCGGCAGGGAGATTCGCGTTGCTGGTTCAGTTTCAAGGTTCGAGCCGCATCAAACTCGTTATACGATGGTGATCCCGCTTGCGGGCCATTTCAACGCCGCTGGCGAAACCCAGGTTTCGTCTATCCCTTGGACCTACCAGCCTCAGTACGGTGGCCTGACGCATTACCGGGGCGCAATGGAGGTCCGTGTCGAGAAGTGGGGAAATTGTACATGCCGCAATTATTGGGCAGGAGGCTCGAGCAATGACTGGGCGATGCCGTTCGCTGCTGCCGGGAAAAACGATGCAGGTCAATACGGCGTAATGCTCCAGCTCTCGGCGTGTGGCAGTGGCTGCTTGCACTATACTTTCGATGTCGGTGACGGAGAGGAAATGCACGAACCGGTGCTCGTCCGATACTCGCCCGCTGGTGCCATCGAGCTCAAAATACCTGTCCCGTCCTTGTTGACCGATCCCATCATGCTGGGACCGGCTGGGGAATTCCATTCCATTGACCTGACAAACCATTATGTCGTCAAATACAATCCCGCCGGTGCACTTGCTTGGAAAATTCCCGTCAGCGGTACGTTTACGAGCTCTGCATTTGCCGCCGACGCTACGGGCAATCTCCTCATCGGCTTCAGTTTCACGGGCAGCGTCGATTTCGGTGCCGGCCCATTGACTGCATCCGGAACGGATCTTGGCCTGGTCAAACTGAATCCATCCGGCGGCGTCGTCTGGCAAAAACGTTTTGCGGGGGGCGTCGAAAACGTCAAATTGGTTCGCGCGGGTACGGGCGATTTTGCAATTTTGGCGCGTCGAACGGCCGCCATGGATCTTGGCACCGGGGCCATTACGGGCAACACAGTCTTGGCCAAATTCGATTCGTCGGGCAATGCCTTGTGGCACGCCAACTTCAACAACCTCGGCGATCTAGCCGTGAGCGCCGATAAAGCGGGGAGCGTTTATCTGGGCACGTCGAGCCTCACCGCGGATTTTGGCTGGGGCACGCCCATGTCCAATCTGGTCGTGGGCATTGCCATGGCCAAATATGGCACGTGCACAGGAACGGGCGGCTGCAAAGCCCGAAATGCACAATGCTCGGCCAATACCGAATGCAGCTCCGGAAGCTGCGTTTCCGGGGCGTGTTTTTAAGGGGCTTCGCCGTCGACCTAGGCCAGAATTCGAGCCCTCGCTCCGCGCGCTAACAAGCGCGCTACGCGAAGCTTTTGTTTGTGATGGGGGCAGAGCCGTTGGGTCTCACAATCTCTTTGGCTACGCCAAAGAGACTGACCCAACGGCTCTGCCCCCATACCCCCGATTTTGTCAATTCACGACACCTGCCCCAATAGCCCCTCAACTCCCTTTCCATTCCGTCCTTTGCACGACCGGCAATTGCAATGCGCGTTCGCGGTCAAGATCGAGTGACCCGACGTGAATGGCCAGTGGCGACTGAACCCACTTGAAAATCGATTGCGAGAAGAGCCGCGCGAATTTTTGCGCCCACGTCGTGAGTTGCTGTGGATCTCGCGCCGGAAAAATACTCGGCAATGCCTGCGCAACTTCGTCCGCCGCGAGTTTTTCCGCGCCATACAAATACAAACACGCATCGAGCACCTCGAACGGCATCAGTTCCGATTCACCCGATTGGTTCGACGCGAGTTCAGGTCCGGCCGTGGTTGTCAACGTCGCGCGAATTCCTTCGTGCCCAAAACGTTTTTCCAGACGCTCGATGAGCGCGATGACCACGGTCTTCGGCAAGTTCGCGATCACGCTGAACGCTCCTTCGAGATCGCCACCAACCGTCGTGTACCCAAGCGCTTTCTCGCTCATGTTGCCCGTTTGCAAGAACAACGCGCCGCTCGTGTTCGACCAGTTCCACATGCGTTGACCACGAAGACGTGCTTGCACGTTTTGCCTTGTGATCTCGGTCGGTTCCGTATTCCCACCAAGCATCGTGCGCGTCGTGTCGATCTCGCGCGTGAATGCTTCTTCGATCGGCACGACCATGAAGTCCGCGCCGAGGTCTTCACAAATCTTCGCGGCTGCATCTTGCGTCGCATCGCTCGAATACCGCGAAGGCATGTAGAACGCCTTGAGCATTCCCCGCATTTTCTCGCGCAGCTCCGCGCCTTGCACATCCGGATGCAGAAGCTCGAGCGCGCGATGCGCAATGAGCAACGTGAGCAGCGAATCGCGCCCACCCGAGAGCGCAATGCCAATGCACTTGAACGCCCCGATCTTGCGGTAGTAGTCAGCAACTCCGAGCGCGAGGGCATCGTAGAAATCATCGAGCAGTTCGTCGCGGGACGTGCGGGAAGGAAGGTTTGTCGAGGGAAGGAAAAACGTGGTTCCCGCGGGCGGAGCCGGATAAGCGAGCATGGATCGATCGGCTGTGGCTTGGTCGATACGGCGCACGGGCACGGGAAATTCATCGCGACGAAACGCTTCGAGGTCACTGCGCCACGTGCTCGCTTCGCGACGTGAACGCGTCGTGCGATCCAAGTCGACGACCGTCGCGACAAACCCTTCCTTGAAACGCGGTGCTTCGAGCATCGGGCGGCCGTTCTGATTGACGAACCCACCGCCATCGAACACGAGTCCATCGTTGCCGCCGACGAGGTTTGCATAGACAATCGTGCACTGATTGTCCGAAGCGCGCGTGGCGATCATCTCGCGCCGAGTGCCCACGACACCCGCGCGAAAGGGTGATGCGGACAAGTTACAGACGAGTTCAGCGCCTGAATAACAACGGCGACGCATCGGCCCATCGGGCGACCAGATGTCTTCGCAAACTTCGAGAGCCACCGTGCCGAAATCGAACTCGAAGACTTCGTCACCACAAGGAATACCAGCGGCATCGAGGGCCATGCCCGCAACGCCGCGTGAGAAGACACGAGCCTCGTAAAAGACGTTGTAGGTCGGGAGTTTTTCCTTGGGGGTGAAACCAAGAATGCGCCCACCATGAACGAGCGCGCCAACATTGAAGAGGTCGCCGCCGATGCCCACGGTCAAACCGATGACGAACACGGTGCGAAAACGAGCTGTTTCCGCAGCGAAACGTTCGAGCTCCCGCCGTTGCGTTTCGACAAACCCACGCCACTGGACTAGGTCTTCCGCAGCGTACCCACTGATGACTTGTTCGGGAAAAACCCCGAGCGTGACGTTGTCTTCGGCCATCGCGGATGCGAGTCGAATGCAGCGATCCACGTTCGAGCGGATCGCACCGACTGTCGCGTTCACACTGGCCACTCCAAGCTTGACGAGCCTCATGGGCGCGGAGAGTAGCAGGAACAGGGCCGCACAATCAGCCGAGAGTGTCGTCGGCAAGTCGGTGCGCAGCCTGCAGAAAAAGTGACCTCGGCGAAGTGGTAGTGCGTGTGTGAGCCCGAGGTCTCGACGCAGAAGAGCCGTCGCGGTCTGGTCTGTCTGGACAATCGCAACGTCGCTGGGGAGTAGGGAGTGTGACGAGCCGAGTCCAAACCGATGTTTGACGCGTGCGGAAAGCGACCGTTCGAATTGGGGTGTGGCGCGAAAAACGAATTTTGAAATTGAATGGGATTTTGGGGGCGGGACAGGGTGGTTGTTTGGTTCGAGTTACCGAGTTCCGTCGTTGCGGGATTCTCGGCATTTTTTCTGGGCCGTCCTATTGACTTGATCTTGGGCGTAGGGTAGCGTCCCCGCAAATCGAGGTAAGATTCGTGCGTTTGGCATTCGCATCTTCAACGTTGTCGACCGTACCGATCGTTGGTCATGACGAACGATTTCCGGTGCATCGCATTTATTGTGTGGCCCGAAATCACGCGGATCATGCGCAAGAGATGGGTCATTCGGGCCTCGAGGAACCATTCTATTGTATGAAGCCTGGGGATTCCGAGGCGGTGGTCGTCGTCGAAATGGGTCAAACGGCTTCGATTCGTTACCCGAGTTTGACGCAGCGATTGCATCACGAAGTAGAGCTGGTGATTGCCATTGGGACGAAGGGCCAAAACATCGCCGAAAAAGAAGCACTTCGACATGTATTTGGTTATGCGGTGGGTTTGGACATGACGCGCCAAGATTTGTTGAATGAGATGATGCGCCAGGGTCGACCGTGGTGCATTGGTAAATCTTTTGATCAAGCAGCCGTCATTGGGCCGATTTGTCCAGCCGAACGAGTTCCGAACATCGAACAGGCGGATATTTTTTTGCAAGTGAATGGCGTCGAGCGGCAACGCAGCAATGTTTCGCGATTGATTTGGAATATTGCGAAGACGATTTCGGAGATATCTCGAGCATCGACATTGTATCCCGGCGATTTGATTTACACGGGCACTCCGCGGGGCGTTGGGCCCGTGGTACCCGGTGATTCGTTGGATTGCGGAGTCACGGGACTCGAAAGCTTGTGCGTGCACGTCCTCGAAGGGGCGGGCGCTTCTGTTTGATTGTCTTCTGCGGTTGGGAGAGGTGAGGACATGTCTGCTGAATCGGCCGAAGGAAAACCAATTCAACGCTACATTTGCGAAGGATTGACGAAGCCATTACCCATCTATTCTCATGCCACTGTGCACGAGGGAATAGCGCATATTTCTGCCGTGCAAGGGTTCGTCCCGGGTACATTCGATTTTCCAAGTGGCGGCGTGGTCGCGGAAGCGGAACAAATGCTCCGCAATCTGTCGACGATTTTGCAGGGGATTGGCAGCGGATTCGACAAAATCCTCAAGATGACGTTATATTTCACGAACATGGCCCAGGATTTCGCGGGCGTGAATGAAGTGGTCAATCGCCATATCCCCGAGCACAGCCCAGCGCGGAGCTCGATCGGTGTTGCGGCATTGCCGCGTGGTGCGCACGTGGTCGTCGATTGCACGGTGGTCGTGCCGCCGGCGCCCATTTCGAAGGGGACCGAAGAGACGATCGAATACGACGTCGAGCTGCTCAACCGTTTGGACGATGCTGCATTCGACGCCAAGTTCGCGCGACTTTCTTCGTCCAAAACGTGGTGCAATGAAATGCGCAAACGCCGCCCATTTGCAACGGCTACGGCAGCCCTCGACGCTGCTGCCGATGTGTGGTGGAACGTATGCACGAAAGCCGATTGGATCGAAGGATTCAATGGCCGCCCAATCATCGGCGATCAAGAGAGCTTCGTCAAAGACAAGTGGTGTTTCATCGAGGACGAGCACGTCATCAATGCCGATAAATCCATTGCCGAGCGGCTCGTTGCTTGCAATGCCCCATACATGAACAAATTCGGTTATGTGTGGATCTTGCTCTGCGAAGGATTGACGCCCGAGCAGCAACTGGCGAATTATTTGCGACGCATCGAAAACGATCCGCAGACGGAGATGATGGAGAACAGCGTCGAAGAATTCAAGGTGACGCTGCGTAGATTGCGACTGTGCCTGATGAACAAGGATCCGTACGATCGTTGATATCCGTCGAACGATTGCCACCGTTTCGGCCCTAGAAGGCCGCTGTCAAACGTCGCGAGCGACCGACGATTTCGGGTGCGCAGCAGTTTGACAGCTGCCTCCTAGGAAGAGCCATATAGACATAGGGAGACCAAATGACGAATCGAATCGAACGTTCGGGCCTGATGGTTGATGTGGCTCTGGCGCAATTCATCGAAAATGACGTGCTCGCTCCTTTGGGCAAGAATGCCGGCGCCTTTTGGAGCGGCTGTGCTTCGTTGCTCCAAGCGTTCGTTCCTCGCAATCGCGCCCTGCTTTCCAGACGTGATTCGCTGCAAGCACAAATCGACGCGTGGCACGAGGCTCGCGCGGGAGAACCCGTAGATATCGCGGAATACAGGACCTTTCTGGAAAACATTGGATACCTCGTACCCAGGCCGGGTAATTTCAGCATTACGACGGAAAACGTCGACCCGGAAATTGCGACGATGGCCGGCCCGCAGCTCGTCGTCCCGGTGCTCAATGCGCGATTTTTGCTCAATGCCGTCAATGCGCGCTGGGGCAGTTTGTATGACGCTTTTTATGGCACCGATGCGCTCGATGCTCCGGCCGCCAAAGCCCGCGGTTATGATCCCGAACGTGGCGCGGCCGTGATTCGAGCAGGTCGCGATTTTCTCGATCGTGTCGTGCCACTCGCTGGAATTGGTTGGTCCGACTGGAACGGTGATGGTGTACCGCCGCTTGTCGATCCAAACCATTACGTAGGTCGGCGTGAAGGTGGACTGCTTTTGCGGCAGCATGGTTTGCACATTGAATTGGTGCTCGATCGCAAACACCCGATTGGAGCAACCGACAAGGCCGGAATCGCCGATATCGTTCTCGAAGCTGCGCTCACGACGATTGTCGATCTGGAAGATTCGGTCGCGGCCGTGGATGCCGAAGACAAACTCGTTGCGTATCGAAATTGGCTCGGTGTCATTCGCGGTGACCTGACGGCAACGTTCGACAAGAATGGAAAGCAATTGATCCGGGCCCTGGAAAACGATCGCGAATGGGCCGCTCCCGATGGTACGCCATTCGTTGTTCCTGGGCGAAGTTTGCTGTTTGTCCGCAATGTGGGTCATTTGATGACCAATCCCGCCATTCTTTTGCCCGACGGGTCAGAAATTCCGGAAGGCATCATGGATGCCGTCGTCACGAGCGCCATTGGCGCGCAGGACCTCGCGAGATTGGGCCGATATCGCAACAGCCGAACAGGAAGCATTTACATCGTCAAACCCAAGATGCACGGTCCGGAAGAATGCTCTTTCACCAATGATTTGTTTAATGCCGTCGAAGACTTGCTCGGACTTGGGCGGCATAACATCAAAGTAGGCGTGATGGATGAAGAGCGGCGAACGAGCGTCAATCTCGAAGCCTGTATTCAGGCCGTGAAGGATCGAATCGTTTTCATCAATACGGGGTTTCTCGATCGAACGGGCGACGAAATTCATACGTCGATGCGTGCGGGGCCCATGGTGCGTAAAGTCGCCATGAAAAAGACACAATGGATTCAAAGTTATGAACAGCGCAACGTCGCCATTGGGCTGGCTCACGGCCTTTCGGGGCGAGCCCAAATTGGCAAAGGCATGTGGGCCGCGCCCGATCGCATGCGCGCGATGATGGAGGAAAAGACAAACCATCCTCGCGCGGGCGCGAATACCGCGTGGGTGCCTTCGCCTACGGCCGCGACATTACACGCGATTCATTACCACGATATCGACGTCTTCACTATCCAGGAAAAACTTCGGGCAGATGCCCCATGGAGCCTGGAGCAACTTTTGACGATTCCGATGACCACCGAGACAAACTTTTCGGATGCTGAAGTCCGTGAGGAGCTCGATAACAACGCGCAAGGGCTGCTCGGTTATGTCGTGCGCTGGATCGATCAAGGCGTGGGATGTTCCAAAGTGCCGGACATCAACGACATCGGGCTGATGGAGGATCGGGCAACGTTACGAATATCGTCGCAACATATGGCGAATTGGCTCTTGCATGGGGTTTGCACGAAAGAACAAGTCTTGGACGCTTTGCAGCGAATGGCCGCGAAAGTCGATGCGCAAAATGCGAGCGATCCTCTGTATGAACCCATGGCTGGGCATTGGGAGACGAGCTTGGCGTTTCAAGCGGCGCGGGATTTGGTTTTCAAAGGCGTCGAGCAGCCGAACGGATATACCGAACCATTGCTGCATGCCTGGCGATTGAAGAAGAAAACGCGACGTGCTTGAGAAAATGGGCACTCTGGAAGTCAGAAGCATGCGGTAAACATGGAATTGCAAACGCCGTATTCAACCGAGCCAGAGAAACGCTTCGGATTAAAGAAACGGCACGATTCAATGGCTGGGAGGCAATCAGAAGACTGGGTACACCAAGTGAGACAACACGGGCTAACGGTACCAAAACAGGTCAGATTCGGTTGACACTCGGTGGACCCCGGCGTGCACGTATCATAGGCAGCTTTGGAGTCGGCTGGGCCTCGACACGTGGCATCGCCAGTTTGCGAAGGAAAACAATGCTGATTCGTGCCACAAGGTGGTGACGGATTCATAGGATCACAGAATCCAAT